>NZ_JBHSEY010000005.1:0-31269 GCF_042654745.1 Comamonas denitrificans | reverse complement strand
GCGCAATATCCTGGGCGAGCTGCGCAATATCACCGTATCGCTTCGCGCTGGCACATGGTATTTCAGTGTACAAACGCAGCGTGAAGTGCAAGCGACTGTGCCGCTTGGCACTCAAGCGATTGGCCTGGACGTTGGAATTGCGAGCTTTGCGACAGACTCAGGCGGCAAACACATCGAAGCCTTGCATAGTTTTAAGCGCCATGAAACAAGGCTTCGGCGCTATCAAAAAAGCATGAGTCGCAAGTGCAAGGGCAGCAAGAATTGGAAAAAATCCAAGGCCCGCTTGCAGCGCATGCATGCTCGCATAGCGAACGTGCGCCAAGATTTTTTGCACAAGACCAGCAGCGAAATCTGCAGCATTAATGCGATGGTTGTGGTGGAAGATTTGCGCATTAAAAATATGAGCAAATCTGCACGTGGCAACGCGCAAGCGCCTGGAAAAAATGTCAAAGCAAAATCGGGTTTAAACAAGTCGATTTTGGATCAAGGTTGGGGCGATTTTCGCCGACAGCTTGAATACAAGATGCAGTGGTCTGGCGGCATATTTGTCGCTGTAGATCCAAAAAATACCAGTAGAGAATGTCCGCGCTGCGGACATATTCATGCTGATAATCGCAAAACTCAGGCGGTATTTTGCTGCGTGGCCTGTGACCACACAGCACATGCTGACCATGTTGGTGCGATCAATATTTTAGCGCGAGGACATCGCGTTTTAGCCTGTGGAGAAAATGTCAGTCGCGCCAAGCCTGCAAAGGCAAGGTGTGCAATTTCTAAGAAGCAGGAACCCGCCGAGGCGATTAATGGAGCGCTCAACGCGCTCCATTAACGCAGTAGGAATCCCCGTCTCTTCAGGGCGGGGAGGATGTCAAGTTGCGCTTAACTAAAAAACCGATAGATAGGATCTGCCATGCTGCCCATGACCTTGCGCCAGATGGAAGTGTTTACCGCCGTGGTGCGCCATGGCTCCACCGTGGCGGCGGCCGGGGCGCTGGGGCTGTCCCAATCGGCGACCAGTGCGGCGCTGCAGCAGCTCGAGCGCGTGCTGGGCACCACGCTGTTTGAGCGCCAAGGCCGCGCATTGGTGCTCAACGCTGCGGGCCGCACTCTGCTGCCGCAAGCGCGCAACCTGCTGGAGCAGGCCCAGCATCTGGCCCTGAGCGTGGGGGCCGCCAACGCCAGCACCCAGCCGGTGCGCCTGCACCTGGCCGCCAGCAGCACCATTGGCAACCATGTTCTGCCCCTGGTGCTGGCCCGCCTGAGGGCCACCCACCCGCACATCAACGTGGACCTGCGCATTGGCAACACCGAGCAGGTCGAGCACGCGGTGCTGGCCCTGGAGGTCGATCTGGGCCTGACCGAAGGGCCCTGCCGCACCCCGGCACTGCTGCGCCAGCCTTGGTACCAGGACGAGTTGCTGCTCGTGGCCCGCCCCGGCTCACGCTGGACGCAAAACGGCTGCGATATTGCCGCGCTGCGCCAGGCCCACTGGCTGCTGCGCGAACCGGGCTCGGGCACCCGCGAGGTGTTGGAGCACAGCCTGCTGCCCCTGCTGCAAGAGTGGCCCAGCACCTGCTCGACCCTGGGCAGCTCAGAAGCCATTGCCCGCTGCGCCGCGCTGGGGCTGGGCATTGGCTGCCTGTCCCGCGTGCTGGTGCAGCCGTGGCTGGACCGGGGCGAATTGGTCATCCTGCCCAGCCTGCTGCCGCCGCTGCGGCGTGATTTTGCTTTGCTGCAACGCCCCGCGCACACCCTGACCGCGCCACTGAGCGCGTTTGTCCAAGCGTGTCACGCGCATGGGCAACTGCACCAAGACCAGAACTAGAACTAGAGGGCTAAGGCCCAGCGCAACGCCCTGGGGCCACAGCCCACCCTGGCGGCTTATTGCACCAGCACTGCGCCCGCTGTTTTGTGGCTGGCGGTGTCCACCAAAATCAGTGCGCCCAAAACCCGCGCCTGGGCAAAGCTGGCCAGCGGCAGCGGCTCTTGCAGCAGCAGTTGCACCTGGCCGATGGCATTGGGGGCCAGCTGGCTGGCTTCCTGGCGCTCCAGGGTATGCACGTCCAGATTGAACAGCACGTGCTGCACCTTGGCTTTCACCCAGCGGTGGCCATGCAGCGCCCAGTACACGCGGCCCACCACCAGGGGTTCGTCGTCCATCCAGGCCACGGTGGCGGTGGCGGTTTTCTGGGCGGGCCAGGGGCTGATGGCGGCGGGGGTGTCAAAGTCGTCCTCGGCCACGGCGGCCGCTTGCGGGGCGGCCACAATCCAATCGCCGCGCGAGACATCCACCTCGCGGTCCAGCACCACGCCGGCACTCAGGCCCGCAGCCACGGTCTGCGGCTGGCGCGTGTGGTTGAGCACCTGGGCCACGCTGGCCAGCTGCCCACTGGGGAAGATTTGCACCGCTTGGCCCGGCTGCACTTGGCCCGCCGCCACCCGGCCCCAAAACACGCGGCGGCCTTGGCTGGTGTCGCTGGACGCAGAAAACTTCTCCACCCACTGCACGGGAAAGGCCAGGGGCAGGTGGGTATCGGCCGGCGTGGTGGGCTGGCTTTCCAGCAGCTGCAGCAGGCTGGGGCCTTGGTAGCCACACCAGCCCGCGTGGGGGGTGACGACGTTCCAGCCCAGCAGCGCCGAGATGGGCACGGTGGCGGTCACCGCCAGGCCGGCATCGTGCGCAAACTGCTGCAGTGCGGCCTGAATGTGCGCAAACGCCAGGGCCGGATCGGCCACGGCATCCAATTTATTCACGGCAAACACCAGGCCGGGCACGCGCAGCAGCTGCACCAGCAGGCTGTGGCGGCGCGTTTGCGGCAGCAGTTGCAGGGCCGGATTGGCCCAGTCCAGCTTGGTGGCATCGACCAGCACAATCGCCGCATCGGCTTGCGAGGCCGCAGTGACCATGTTGCGCGTGTACTGCTCATGCCCGGGGGCATCGCCAATGATGAATTTGCGCCGGTCGGTGGCAAAGTAGCGCCAGGCCACGTCGATGGTGATGCCTTGCTCGCGCTCGGAGGCCAGGCCGTCGGTCAGCTGGGCCAGATCGACCTCGCCGCCCTTGGTGACCCCGGCCACCTGGTCTTGCAGCACGCTGCGGCTATCGACCAGCAGGCGGCCAATCAGGGTGCTTTTGCCATCGTCCACGCTGCCGCAGGTAATGAAACGCAGGGCAGAAAAATTTTGATCTTTTTGCACGTTAAGGCCCGTCTGTTCTGTGGTGTTAGCTATCGTTGTCATTTAAAAGTAGCCCTCTTTTTTGCGCTTTTCCATCGAGGCATCGCTGGTCTTGTCATCCATGCGCGTGGCCCCGCGCTCGCTCACCTGCACGGTGAGGGTCTCCAGCACGATGTCCGCCGGGGTGGCTGCGCTGCTTTCCACCGGGCAGGTGCAGGTGATGTCGCCCAGGGTGCGAAAGCGCACCGTGCGGGTTTGCACCTGCTCGCCGTCTTTGGGCGGGGTCAGCGGCGAGACGGGCACCAGCAGGCCCCGGCGCTCAATCACTTCGCGCTCATGGGCGTAGTACAGCGAGGGCAGACCCACGTTTTCGCGGGCGATGTATTGCCACACATCCAGCTCCGTCCAGTTGCTGATCGGAAAAACACGGAAATGCTCGCCCGGCGCGATGCGGGTGTTGAACAGCGTCCACAGCTCGGGGCGCTGGTCTTTGGGCTGCCATTGGCCAAAGCTGTCGCGGTGGCTGAAGATGCGCTCTTTGGCGCGGGCTTTTTCCTCGTCGCGCCGCGCCCCGCCGATGAGCGCGTCAAAGCGAAATTCGTCAATCGCCTCCAGCAGCGTGACGGCCTGGTGCGGGTTGCGCGGCTCGTCCGGGCGGGCCAGGCGCACCGTGCCCCGGGCCATGCTGTCTTCGACGTTGCGCACAATCAGCTCGGCCCCCAGCTCCTGGGCCCGTTGGTCGCGGTAGGCAATCATTTCGGGGAAGTTGTGGCCGGTGTCGATCATCAGCAGCGGAAACGGCAGGCGGCCCACGCCAAAGGCTTTTTCCGCGCACTTGAGCATGACCAGCGAATCCTTGCCGCCCGAAAACAGCAGCGCGGGGCGCTCAAACGCGGCGGCCACTTCGCGCAGGATGAAGATGGTCTCTTCCTCCAAGGCATCCAGGTGGCGGTTGCTGACGGCCGACAGCACATCATGGTTCACAGGGGCATTCATGATAATTCTTAATAAAAATAGAGATTTCGTAGAACTGGCAAGCGTGAGCAGCTATCTTCTTTAATGCTTGCTTTTCTGCACATGCAGGCCGCACTCTTTGGCGTTTTCATCTTCCCACCACCAGCGCCCGGCGCGAAAGTCTTCGCCCAGCGTCACCGGGCGGGTGCAGGGGGCGCAGCCAATGCTGGGGTAGAACTGGTCGTGCAAGGGGTTGGTGTCCACGCCGTGCTCGGCCACGTAGTGCCAGACATCGCCCTGCGTCCAGTTGGCCAGGGGGTTGAACTTGGTGCGCGGCTCGCTGGTATCAACCAAGGGCACCGCCGCGCGGGCACTCGATTGCTCGCGGCGCAGGCCGGCAATCCAGCCTTTTTGCCCCGCCAGGGCGCGGGCCAGCGGCTCCATCTTGCGCATATCGCAGCATTGCTTGCGCAGGGCGATGCTGTCGTACAGCGCATCCTGGCCATGCTGGCGGATGTAATCGCGCACCGCCTCGGCCTGGGGGTGGTACACGGTCACGTCCACCCCCTCTTGCGCTTGCAAGCGCTCCAACAAGGCCAAGGTTTCGGTGTGCAGGCGGCCCGTATCGAGCACAAACACGGGAAGGTTCAGCTGCAACTGCTGGGCGATGTGGGTGATGACCATGTCCTCCACCCCCAGGCTGTTGGCCTGGGTGACCGCACCCAGGGCCGCGGCCTGGCGCAGGCAGTCTTGGGCCTGGGCCAGCTTGTCGGCATAGTCGGCGCTGGGCTTGGCAAACAGGGCCACGGCAGAGGTTTGCACCACCTGCTGGGCCACGCTGCGCAGGGTGCTGACGGGGGCGGGGGCGGCGGCGCTCATGCCAGCTCCAGCTCGGCCGCCTGGCGGGCAAACAGGGGGCGCTGCTGCAGCACATCGCCCTGGTAGAACGCGGTAAAGCGCTCAATCTGCCGCTGGGCCGCATCCGCACGCACCCCTTCGGCCAAAACGGCGCTGGTAAAACCACTGCGGTGCATGTGGACCAATTGGTCAATCAGCACATCGCCCGTGGCGCAGATATCGCCCTGAAAGCGGTAGCGCCGGCGCAGCAGCACGGCCTGGGTGTAGGCGCGGCCATCGGTAAATTTCGGAAAGTGCAGCACCACTTGCTCGATGCCCTGCAAGGCACCGCTGGCGACCAGCTCGGCCACGTCGGCATCGTTCGCAATTTCTAAAGATTTTTCGGCTTTTGCGCTTTCTAACCAAGCGCTGTTAGCAATAATTTTCATAGCATTTACTCCTGCATTCCCCACCTTAAATCGCCGCCGCTTCGGCGCGCGGATGGCGTGCCGCGTTGGCAGCGGCCTTGAATGGATCGTGGCCAATGCGGCGCAGCGCATCAATAAACAATTCGCCGGGCTGGCGCAGCGCGCGGTAGGTGCGCAGCAGGGCTTCCAGAACGTCCGGAATTTCTGCCGCACAGAACGCCGGGCCCACCACTTTGCCCCCAATCGCCGGGCCGGACAGTGTGGTGCCGTCGGCTCCCCCCAGGGTGACCTGGTACCACTCTTTGCCGTCTTTATCCACGCCCAAGATGCCGATATGGCCGCTGTGGTGGTGGCCGCAGCTGTTGATGCAGCCGCTCATGTGCAGGTCAATCGGGCCAATGTCCAGCACCTCATTCACGTCTTGGTAACGCTGCAGAACATGGTCGGCAATGTGCAAGGTGCGCGCGTTGGCCAGCGAGCAAAAATCCCCACCGGGGCAGGCGATCACGTCGGTGAGCAAATTGATATTGGGCGTGGCCAGGCCCAGTGCGTGCGCCACTTCATAAACGGCCGGCAAATCACTCTCAAACACCCAGGGCAGCATCACGTTTTGCTCGTGCGTCAGCCGCGCCTCGCCCGCGCTGAACAGCTCGGCCATGTGCGCCAGCGCCTCCATGGTGTCCGCATCGGCATCCCCCGGCGCAAAACCGGGGCGCTTGAACGACAAGGTGACGGTTTTCATCCCCGACAGCTTGTGGCCGCGCACGTTGTGCTCCAGCCAGCGCTGGTACAGCGGCGCGCTGGTGTCGGTCTGCGCGGGGCGGTTGGCCGCTTTCAGCTCAGGCACCACAAAGAACGCGCTCACGCGGTCCAGCTCCGCCTGGGTGATGGTGTGCGGGGCACCGTCCAGCTCAACAATCGCGTTAAATTCTTTTTCGACGGCATCAATAAAGGCCTGCCCTTCGGACTTGACCAAAATTTTGATGCGGGCCTTCCACTTGTTATCGCGCCGACCGTAGGCGTTGTACACCCGGATGATGGCTTCGATGTAATTGAGCACCTGGTTCCACGGCAAAAACTCGCGCACCACCGTGCCAATCACCGGGGTGCGCCCCATGCCACCGCCCACTTTGACGGTAAAGCCCACCTCGCCCTGGGCATTTTTCACGCCCAGCAGACCAATGTCGTACCAGCCCGTGGCGGCCCGGTCTTCCACCGCACCGTTGTAGGAAATTTTGAATTTGCGCGGCAGGTAAGAAAACTCGGGGTGCAGCGAGCTCCACTGGCGGGTGATCTCGGCAAACGGGCGGCAATCGACCACGCTGTCTTGGGCCACCCCCTCCCAGGCATCGGCGTTGATGTTGCGAATGTCGTTGCCGCTGGTCTGGATGCCGTGCATCGACACGCTGGCCAGCAACTCCATCACCTCGGCCGCCTTGCTCAAAGGAATCCAGTTGAACTGGCAATTGGTGCGCGTCGTGAAGTGGCCATAGCCATAGCGCAACGGCGGGGCCGGCAGGGTTGCACCAGGCTGGGAGGCCTGCAGCGCATCCTGCGTAGCCTGGGCCTGGGCCAACAGCGCCGGATCGGGCTGGTCGTACTCCCGCGCAATGCGGGCCAGCATGCGCAGCTGGGTGCTGCTAATTTCGCCATAAGGCACCGCAATGCGGGCCATGGGCGCGTAGCGCTGGATGTACCAGCCGTTTTGCAGGCGCAACGGCAGCAGCTGCTCATCGGTGAGCTCGCCGCGCTCCCAGCGCTCCAACTGGTCCCGAAACTGCTCGGCGCGAAGTTTTACAAATTGACGGTCAAATTCTGTGTATTGGTACATGGTGGTGCTCAAGCGATAGAACGCAGGCCGCCACTGTAGAAGACTTCTTTATAGATACAAAATACTATTTAATGCTTCCTATATAAACAAATATGCATATAAGAAGTTAAAAAAAGAGCTTGTTCCGCTTGTTTATCAATAAAAAAATAAGTATTTTTATCAAATAACTAATCAGGTAAAGCGGTAAAAGCTATGCTTTTAAAAGCATCAGCCCTGCTGCTTGCGGCACCCTCTGCCAACCTCACCCCACCCACAACTTCGCCCCCATGCCCGTGCAGCCACCCTGGCCCCGCTTGGGCCATCAGGCACCAGGCACGGCACCAGAGAAACTTTGGACGAAAAAAAACCTGTGCAGCAACTGCACAGGTTTTTTTATTTGGTTGCGAGGGAAGGATTTGAACCTCCGACCTTTGGGTTATGAGCCCAACGAGCTACCAAGCTGCTCCACCTCGCGATAAGCGTTTATTGTACTCTATTATTCAGCAGCTTGCTCGGCAGCCGCTTCAGGGGCTTGCTCGACCAGCTCAACATAGGCCATCGGGGCGTTGTCACCCACGCGGAAGCCCATTTTCAAGATGCGCGTGTAGCCGCCAGGACGCTGGGCGTTGCGGGGGCCCAGCACGTTGAACAGCTTGGTGACGCTGTCGCGGTCACGCAGGCGGTCAAACGCCAAACGGCGATTGGCGACGGTGTCCACCTTGGCCAAAGTGATCATGGGCTCGATCACGCGGCGCAGCTCTTTGGCTTTGGGAACAGTGGTTTTGATGGCTTCGTGCTCAATGAGCGAGTTCATCATGTTTTGCAGCATCGCTTTGCGGTGTGCAGAAGTGCGGTTCAATTTACGCAGGCCGTTGCCGTGACGCATAGTGCTTTCCTTTTCATTCGTTCAATCGGGCAAGCCGTATCAGGTACTGCCCGGTGCACAGGGTAAAAACGGTTTCCAAGGGCTTACAACCCAGGGAAACCGCGCATTTTAATCAAAAAAACTGGATCTATGCTTTTTAGCGTTTTTCCAAACCAGCAGGCGGCCAGTTTTCCAGCTTCATGCCCAGCGTCAAGCCACGCGAAGCCAGAACTTCTTTGATTTCGTTGAGCGACTTACGACCCAGGTTCGGGGTCTTGAGCAGCTCGTTTTCGGTGCGCTGAATCAGGTCACCGATGTAGTAGATGTTTTCCGCTTTCAGGCAGTTGGCCGAGCGCACCGTCAGCTCCAGCTCATCGACCGGACGCAGCAGAATCGGATCGAACGTCTGAGCGCTGGCGCGGCTGCTGCTGCCAGCCTGGAGCAACATGCCGGTATCGGCAAAATCACCATCCAGCTGGGCAAACACCGCCAGTTGCTCCATCAGAATTTTGGCCGAAGCACGCACCGCATCTTCAGCGTTGATGGAACCATTGGTTTCGATTTCCAGAACCAATTTATCCAGATCGGTACGCTGCTCAACGCGGGCACTCTCGACGGCGTAGCTGACGCGGCGCACCGGCGAGAACGAAGCGTCCAGCACAATGCGGCCAATCGACTTGTTCGGCTCGTCACCAAAGCGGCGCATATTGCCAGGCACATAACCGCGGCCTGTTTCGACCTTGATTTGCATGTCCAGCTTGGCACCGTGCGACAGCGTGGCGATAACGTGATCCGGGTTGATGATTTCAACGTCGTGCGGTGTTTGAATATCACGCGCAGTCACGATGCCATCACCCTCTTTGCGCAGGCTCAAAGTCACTTCATCGCGGCCTTGCAGCTTAAACACCACGCCCTTGAGGTTCAAAAGAATGTTCACCACATCTTCTTGCACCCCATCGATGGACGAGTATTCATGCAACACGCCAGCAATGGTCACTTCCGTTGCCGCATAACCCACCATGGACGACAGGAGCACACGGCGCAAAGCATTGCCCAGAGTGTGGCCATAACCACGCTCGAAAGGCTCCAACGTGACTTTGGCACGGTTGGCAGCCAGCTGCTCAACATTGATCGTCTTGGGTTTCAGCAGATTTGTTTGCATGCAAAACTTCCTCTCAATACCCCCGGCTCGTTACACCGGTAAGGCTGGTGAAGCGCCCAGGCCGCAACCACTGCGGCCTGGGAACAGGATTAGGCGAAGAATCAACCCGCTAATTAACGCGAGTACAACTCAACAATCAGCGATTCGTTGATATCGGCACCAAACTGATCGCGATCAGGCACTTGCTTGAAAGTGCCCTCAACCTTATCCTGGCTCACTTCAACCCAAGCGGGGAAGCCCACTTGCGCAGCCAATTGCAAAGCCTCAACAACGCGGGCTTGCTTTTTGGATTTTTCACGCACGGCAATCACGTCACCGCTTTTCACCAAGTACGAAGGAATATTTACGCACTGACCGTTCACGGTAATCGCTTTGTGCGAAACCATCTGACGGGCTTCTGCGCGGGTAGAGCCAAAGCCCATGCGGTACACCACGTTGTCCAAACGCGTTTCCAGCAAACCGAGCAAGTTGGCACCGGTGTTGCCACGGCGGCGATCGGCTTCCTCAAAGTAGCGACGGAACTGCTTTTCCAGCACGCCGTACATGCGCTTGACTTTTTGTTTTTCACGCAATTGCAGACCGTAGTCAGAAGTGCGCTGACCCGACGTGCGGCCATGCTGGCCAGGCTTGGTGTCAAACTTGGCTTTGTCAGCGATCGAGCGACGGGCGCTCTTCAAGAACAGGTCGGTGCCTTCGCGGCGGGAAAGTTTAGCCTTGGGGCCAATATAACGTGCCACTTTTTATTCCTTTACAAAACTTCCGCGCTAAAAACGCGGGAGCCGCCCACGCTGCAAAGCAAACGGGGCGGCGGTGGGCTTACAAAAATTAAATACGACGACGCTTTTGAGGGCGGCAACCGTTGTGGGGAACGGGTGTTACGTCAGCGATCGACGTAATGCGAATCCCCAGAGCACCCAGAGCACGAACCGAAGATTCACGGCCAGGGCCGGGACCTTTGATTTCCACTTCCAGATTCTTGATACCTTGCTCCATGGCGGCGCGGCCAGCCACTTCGGAAGCTACCTGGGCAGCAAACGGTGTGGATTTACGCGAACCCTTGAAGCCTTGACCACCCGAAGAGGCCCACGACAAAGCGTTACCTTGACGGTCGGTGATGGTAATGATGGTGTTGTTAAACGAAGCATGAACGTGTGCAATGCCATCGGCAATGTTCTTGCGAACTTTTTTGCGAACACGTGCTGCTGCGTTATTGGGAGCTTTAGCCATAGTCAGTAACTCTCAATTCTTATTTCTTCAGGGTCACGGCGCCTTTGCGCGGGCCCTTGCGGGTACGTGCATTGGTACGAGTGCGCTGACCGCGCATCGGCAGACCGCGACGATGACGGAAACCACGGTAGCAACCAATGTCCATCAAACGCTTGATGTTCATGGTGGTTTCACGACGCAGATCGCCTTCCAAAGTCATGCCATTGAGCTGATCACGGATCTTTTCCAGATCCGCATCGGTCAATTCCTTGACTTTTTTAGAGTAATCAATGCCACACGCTTCGCAAATTTTGCGGGCTGTAGGGCGACCGATGCCATAAATAGCAGTCAGGCCGATCTCAGCATGCTTGTGCGGCGGAATATTAATGCCAGCTATACGAGCCATATATGTCCTCTGATACCTTTAATCAACCTTGGCGCTGCTTATGGCGCTGATCCGTGCAAATCACACGCACCACACCGTGGCGGCGAATGATTTTGCAGTTACGGCAGATTTTTTTGACCGAAGCCGAAACTTTCATTTCTTTCTCCTAAAACTTTCCATCCGGCACTGCACTTTTAGCGGGTTTACTTACTGTGCACCGCTTCAAGCCGTGTCAACTCTTACTTATCTGTTCATCGCTCTTGCACCCGAAGATGCAAGAGCGCACTTTCTCTTAAAGGGCCGTTTTAAAGTTGGCCTTTTTAAGCAGGGATTCGTACTGCTGGCTCATCATGTAGTTTTGTACCTGCGCCATGAAATCCATCGTTACAACCACAATGATCAGTAGCGATGTGCCCCCAAAGTAGAACGGGACGTTGTACTTGAGGATCAAAAATTCCGGCAGCAAACACACAAAGGTGATGTAAACCGCACCAGCCAGTGTCAAACGCACCAAGATTTTGTCGATGTGGCGAGCGGTGTTGTCCCCAGGACGAATCCCGGGAATGAAGGCACCACTCTTCTTCAGATTATCGGCTGTCTCGCGGCTATTGAATACGAGTGCCGTGTAGAAGAAACAGAAAAAGATGATTGCGCCAGCGTAGAGCATCACATAAATCGGCTGACCAGGGGTCAGCGTACTTGCAATATCCTTTAGCGTGCGCGAGAACCAACTTTCACCGGAACCACTGAACCAGTTTACCGCGGTGGCCGGCAGCAAGATGATGGATGAAGCAAAAATGGGAGGGATGACCCCGGCCATGTTCAATTTCAACGGCAAGTGCGAAGACTGCCCACCATACACCTTATTACCAACCTGGCGACGTGCGTAATTCACCAGTATCTTGCGTTGTCCTCGTTCGACAAACACAACGAAGTACGTTACCGCTGCCACTACAAGAACAATAAAGATAGCAGCAGGAATACCCATTGCGCCCGTGCGAACCAGCTCCAGCAAACCACCGATCGAGCTAGGCAAGCCTGCGGCAATACCAGCAAAGATCAAAATGGAAATACCGTTACCCAAACCACGCTCGGTGATCTGCTCGCCCAACCACATTAGAAACATGGTTCCAGCGGTCAAACTGACCACTGCCGTCATGCGGAAACCAAACCCTGGAGAAAGCACCAACCCTGCCTGGCTCTCCAAAGCAACAGCAATCCCCAACGATTGAAAGAGCGCCAGGCCCAAAGTGCCATAGCGGGTGTACTGGGTGATCTTGCGGCGCCCAGCCTCTCCTTCTTTCTTCATTTGCTCAAACATCGGCACGACGTAGGTCATGAGCTGCATGATGATCGATGCCGAAATGTACGGCATGATCCCCAATGCGAAGACTGTGAAGCGCTCCAGCGCTCCACCCGAGAACATATTGAACAAATTGAGAATGCCCTGCTGGCCATTGAACAGCTGCTGCAGTTGCACTGGATCAATGCCCGGCACCGGGATATGCGCCCCGATGCGGTACACGACCAACGCGAGCAACAGAAAAACCAGACGACGGCGCAAGTCGCCAAATTTGTCGGTTTTTGCCATTTGAGCTGCGCTAGTAGCCACGGATGCCTTCTTTCAGTGATATCAGGCGACAGTGCCGCCTGCGGCTTCGATAGCAGCCTTAGCACCGGCGGTTGCACCGATACCAGACAACTTCACGGCCTTGGTAATTTCGCCTTGCTTGATCACTTTGACCACTTGGGCCAAAGACGGAACCAAGCCGGCTTGCTTAAGCATTGCCACATCCACTTCAGCGGCACCCAACTGTTCCAGTGCACGCAAAGTTACCTCTGCGTTGTACTTCAAGGAAACAGATTTAAAGCCGCGCTTGGGCAGGCGACGCTGCAAAGGCATTTGACCGCCCTCAAAGCCCACCTTGTGGTAGCCACCAGAGCGGGACTTTTGACCTTTGTGACCACGGCCGGCGGTTTTACCCAGACCCGAACCAATGCCACGGCCAACGCGACGCTTAGCGTGTTTGGCACCTTCTGCGGGTTTGATGCTATTGAGTTCCATCATCAATCCTTTACAGAACTTTCACCAAATAGGCGATTTTGTTGATCATGCCACGCACTGCAGGAGTGTCCTGCAGTTCGCTGACGCTGTTCAGCTTGCGCAAACCCAAGCCACGCACAGTCGCGCGGTGCGACTCTTTGGTGCCAATAGGACTACGAACCAGCTGAACCTTGATAGTTTGTTGTGTCGACATTGTCACTCCAATCAAACGAACAGGTCTTCGACCGACTTGCCGCGCTTAGCAGCAATTTCAGCCGGCGTGTTGCCGTTTTTCAGTGCGTCCAACGTAGCACGCACCATGTTGTAGGGGTTCGAAGTGCCATGGCTTTTAGCCACAATGTCGGTAATACCAACCACCTCGAAAACTGCACGCATCGGGCCACCAGCAATGATGCCGGTACCTTTCGGGGCGGGGTGCAACTCAACGCGAGCAGCACCATGGTGACCGGTCACGCTATGGTGGATCGTGCCGTCTTTCAAAGACACTTTCACCATGTTGCGACGCGACTCTTCCATGCCTTTTTGCACAGCCGCAGGCACTTCTTTCGACTTGCCTTTACCCATGCCCATACGGCCATCACCATCGCCTACCACGGTCAGCGCAGCGAAGCCGAGAATACGACCACCCTTAACCACCTTGGTGACGCGGTTAACCGCAATCATCTTTTCGCGCAGACCGTCATCACGACCTTCGTCTTGCACTTTAGGAGAAAATTTTGCCATTTCTATCCGCTCCGCTTAGAACTGCAGACCCGCTTCGCGAGCGGCTTCTGCCAAGGCCTTAACACGGCCATGAAATGCAAAACCTGCACGATCAAAGGCCACCTTCTCAACACCAGCTGCTTTGGCCTTCTCGGCAATACGCTTGCCAATCAGGGTTGCTGCAGCGACGTTGCCACCTTTGCCAGGAGCGCCCAACAGAGTGCGCACTTCGGCTTCGGCGGTAGAAGCTACAGCCAACACTTTGGTGCCGCAACCAGAGATCACGCTGGCATAGATATGCGTATTGGTGCGATTGACGCTCAAACGGGCAACACCTTGCTGGGCAATGCGGATGCGAGTTTGGCGAGCACGGCGCAGACGCTGTTCTTTTTTGTTCAACATCATGCAGCTCCTTACTTCTTCTTGGTCTCTTTGATCGTGACCTTCTCACCCGTATAACGGATGCCCTTGCCTTTATAAGGCTCAGGAGGACGGACAGCGCGAATATCGGCAGCCACTTGGCCAACGGCTTGACGGTCTGCACCTTTGATCACAATCTCAGTGGGCGTAGGGCAAGCCACCGTCACGCCAGCAGGCATAACGAAATCAACGGGGTGAGAAAAACCCACGTTCAAGTTCAGCTTGTTACCCGAGGCTGCTGCTTTAAAACCCACCCCCATCAGGGTCAATTTCTTTTCAAAGCCTTCGGTCACGCCTTTGACCATGTTGTTTACCAACTGACGGAAGGTGCCGGCCAGTGCATCTGCATCACGAGAATCGTTGGCGGGTGCGAAAGACAGCTTACCGTCGTTGTTGCCGATATTCACCAAGGGATGCACAGCCAGGGACAGATCACCGCCCTTGCCTTTAACCTGGATGGAACCAGCGCTCAGTGCCACTTCCACACCTGCGGGAATGGCAATATTTGCTTTTGCTACGCGAGACATTTCAGTATTACTCCTTCAATGCTCGTTAGGCCACATAGCACAGCACTTCACCACCGAGGCCGGTAGCACGTGCTTTGCGATCAGTCATCACACCCTTGGGGGTAGTGACAATGGCCACACCCAGGCCATTCATGACCTGAGGGATTGCGTGACGGCCTTTGTACACGCGCAGGCCAGGACGGCTGACGCGCTCAATGCGCTCGATCACAGGACGACCAGCGTAGTACTTCAGACTAATCACCAGTTCAGACTTGCCTTCGTTGGTTTTAACTTCAAAACCGTCGATATAGCCTTCATCCTTCAGCACTTGGGCAATGGCCACCTTCACTTTAGAAGCGGGGGCTGCCACAGTGACTTTCGACACCATTTGTGCGTTACGGATGCGGGTCAGCAAGTCGGCGATAGGATCACTCATGCTCATCTTATTTCTCCTACTTGCTTACCAGCTGGCTTTGGTGACACCGGGGATGTCACCAGCAAAAGCCAGTTCACGAATCTTGATGCGACCCAGACCGAATTGACGGAAAGTGCCACGAGGACGACCCGTGAGCTCACAACGTGCACGCTGGCGCGTCGGGTTGGCATTACGTGGCAGCTTCTGCAGACCCAGACGGGCAGCATCGCGCTCTTCGTCGCTACGCTTTGCATCGCCAGCGATCGCCTTCAGTTCTGCATATTTGGCAGCGTACTTGGCAGCCAGTTTTTCGCGCTTGAGTTCGCGCTCGATCAGTGCTTTCTTAGCCATGCGCCACCTCAGTTCTTGAAGGGGAATTTGAATGCGGCGAGCAGTGCTTTGCACTCATCGTCCGTCTTCGCCGTCGTCGTGATGCTGATGTTCAGACCACGCAGAGCATCCACTTTGTCGTATTCGATTTCAGGGAAGATGATCTGTTCTTTGACACCCACGTTGTAGTTGCCGCGACCATCAAACGAGCGACCAGAAATACCACGGAAGTCACGCACACGGGGCAATGCCACGGTCACGAAACGGTCCAGGAATTCATACATCTGAACGCCGCGCAGGGTCACCATGCAGCCAATAGCTTGGCCTTCACGGATTTTGAAACCAGCGATAGCTTTTTTGGCCTTGGTCACCACGGGCTTTTGACCAGCAATTTTGGTCAGGTCAGCCACAGCATGGTCCAACACCTTCTTGTCGGCCACGGCTTCGCCGACACCCATATTCAGGGTGATCTTGCTCAGACGAGGTACTTCCATAACGGAGGTGTAGCCGAACTTTTCTTTGAGTTCAGCCGCGATTTTTTCGCGGTACAGTTTTTGCAGTCGTGCCATGTCTTACTCCTTAGGCCGTCTTGATTTCGGCACCGGTGGACTTGAACACGCGCACACGTGCACCGTTTGCATTCACCTGGATACCTACACGGTCAGCCTTGCCAGTAGCGGCATTGAAGATAGCCACGTTGGATTGATGAATAGGCATGGCCTTTTCCACAATACCGCCGTTAGTGCCCTTCATAGGATTAGGCTTGACGTGCTTCTTCACCAGGTTGATGCCGTCCACGACAATGCGGGACTCATCCTTGCGCAGACTCACTACGCCGCGTTTACCCTTGTCACGACCGGTCAACACGATGACTTCGTCGCCTTTGCGAATCTTGTTCATAGTGTTTTTCCTTTAGAGAACTTCAGGAGCCAAAGACACGATCTTCATGAACTTTTCGGTACGCAGTTCACGTGTCACGGGGCCAAAAATACGGGTACCGATGGGCTCCAGCTTGGCATTCAACAACACGGCGGCATTGGAGTCGAACTTCACCAAAGAGCCGTCTGCACGACGGATTCCTTTGGCAGTACGCACCACCACCGCGCTGTACACGTCACCTTTTTTGACGCGACCACGTGGAGCGGCTTCCTTAATACTCACCTTGATGATGTCACCAACACTGGCATAGCGTCGATGCGAACCGCCCAGCACTTTAATGCACTGTACAGACTTCGCGCCGGTGTTATCGGCAACCTCTAACCGAGATTCTGTTTGGATCATTTCAATATTCCCAACTTGCTCCAGCAGTTACGAGCAGCCCCAGAGTCTTCTCAAGGGCTGAACTTGGCAGCCGGTCAGTCTTGGGCCCGTCGTCCATTTTTCGGACCATTCCGAAAAACTTCCCGCTGGGCAGATAGTTCTTCGCATTTTTTAATACGAAGCCTTGCATTATGGCAAAAGAAAAAACAACCGTCAAGCCAGGTCACCCGGCGTTAGCGCAGCGCAAACCCCAGCGCGACGCCGGCAAACAACGCCGCGCCCATCCAGTGGCTTTTGCTGAATGCGGTAAAGCAGCCAGGCCGCTGGCGGCTGCGGATCAGCGTGTAATGCCACACCACCTGCGCTGCCGCCACGGCCAAGCCGCCCCACAGAGGCCAGCCCAGGCCATAGGGCTGCAGCACCCAGGCCGTCAGCCCCAGACAGACGATGAAAAACGCCATCACCCCAGCCACGTCGAACCGGCCCAGGGTGATGGCCGAGGTTTTCATGCCAATCTTCAGGTCATCGTCGCGATCAACCATGGCGTACTCGGTGTCGTACGCCAGCACCATGCACATATTGGCCAGCCACAGCAGCCAGGCGGTGCTGCCGACCTCGCCCACCACCGCAGCAAAGGCAATGACGATGCCGAAGTTAAATGCAATGCCCAGAAACGCCTGTGGCATGGCAAAAAAGCGCTTGGTGTAAGGGTAGAGAATGGTGAACAGCACCGCAGGCACCGACCAGGCCACAGCCTCCCAGCGGGTGGTCAGCACCAGGCCCAGGGCAAGCAGCGCCAGCACGGCCCCGACCAGGGCGGCCTCTTTCACACTCAGTTCCCCACTGGTGATGGGGCGGGCCGTAGTGCGCTTAACGTGCTTGTCAAAATTGCGATCAGCAATGTCGTTAATGGTGCAACCGGCGCTGCGCATCAGCACCGTGCCCAGGCCAAACACCAGCAGCAAGTGCCAGCCGGGAAAACCATCGGCAGCCACCCACAGTGCCGTCAGCGTTGGCCAAATCAACACCAGCCAACCAGCCGGGCGGTTGAAGCGAATCAAATCCAAATACAGCGCCAGCCGGGAGCGCGGCGCGGGGGGGGAAGAAGGTGCAATCACGGACATAGGCACCGATTGTGCGCACAAAGGCGACTGGGTGCAGGGGCGGGAACAAAAAAGGGACACGCCCTGCGGCATGTCCCTTGGCGCTGTTTACCTTGGAATAGTAGTGCGCTTTACGCTTTAGAAGCGGTGGCGCAGGCCGACGGTGATACCGGTGCGGGTTTTGGTTTTGCTTTGCGGGTCAATCACCAAACCAGCACCGCCGCTGACTTTGGTGTGATCCAGGGCGGCATACACATCAGTGCGCTTGCTGAAGGCGTAATCGGCCGCAAGCACCATGAAATTGGCGTTGCCGTTGTAAGTGCCGTCGCTGGAACCCGACTGCTTGGAGCGGAAGAAGTGGGCGCCGATATTGAGTTGCTTGGTGGCTTGGTAGCCCACGCCCAGCTTGATCATCTGGCGCTTATCGGCCGCATTCTCAAAGTAGCCCCCAGAGAAACCACCGTTGGTTTGACCGCTCCACATCTTGTTCAGGATCTGGCGATCGGTCAGGTAATTAATGTACGAATCGACACGATTGGCGTACTTGGTGGGCTTGTATTTATTCAAACCATAGCCGGCATTGAAATACCAAAGGCCCGAGCGGTAAGAGCCCCCAAAGGTATAGGCATCCAGATCCGAGCCGCCAGGCAAGGTGGTGCGCATCGCACCCGCACCCAGCGACAGGCCGTTGGCCGAATAGCGCAGAAAGCCCCCAAAGGTTTTCATGGCCCCCATGCCGACCTCTTCCACTTTGGCCTTCAGTCCTGTGGGATCGGAGAGCGAATCCGCCGAGGTCTGAACAACACCGTTGATGACTTGCTGCACCGCATTGCCCAGCCCAGGAATATTTTTAATGGGCGCCCCGGCCGTGTATTGGCCGCCCAGAGCCTTGCGAACGGCCGCAACTTGCGGGTTGGTAGAGGCATTCAATGCGCCAACACCGTATTGCTGCACCGACGATGTGTTGTTCTTCTCGCCAAACGAATACTGCAAAGTACCCACCCACTTGCGATCCGGCGTAGCCAGGGTGTATTTCAAAGCGTTGTTCGTGCGGGCACCAGCGGCCATACCCAGCTCGGGCTTGTAAGCATCCATGTACGGCGAGTAAGGGAAAGAGGCGTAGGTGCTGGTCACCACATCGAACAGCACGTTCCACTGGCGGCCCATAGTCAGGCGGCCATAGGGGCCTTGCAGGCCGACGTAGGCCAGCTGGAAGAAGGGGGCCGTGTCGTCCTTCATGCCCGTATCGGCATTGAAGCGATGCTCCAGATGGGCAATGGCTTTGCTACCGCCACCCAGGTCTTCCTCAACGTTGATGCCGAAGCGGCTTTGCGACATGCCGCCGCCAATCAGCTTGGTCAGGCCGCCGTTGTCGGCACCTTCGTTGGTGGTGTGGCGCACAGCGGCATCCACGACACCCCACAGCTCAACTTTGCTGGGAGTGGATTGGGCCAGCGCAGCGCCCATGCCACATGCCGCCATCGCGGCCACAACTACGGTTTTCATTTTCATTTGCATTGGTTTGTCTCCTTGGCTTTCAGTCACAAAATGCAAATTCATTCTAAAAAGCACAGGCGTGCTAAAAATAACCTTGTTGTTTTTTGCTTACGCTGGAAAGCCCTTAGTTTTAGGACTTGCATCAAACTTTGGCAGAAGAAAATACCGATCTGTGCATGCTGCAACGCAGCAAAAACCACCAAGCCCGCACAGGGCGGGCTTGGCTGAGGGGGGGAAGCTCAAGAAGCTTATTCTTCAAGGAGGGAGCGCAGCATCCAGGCCGTTTGCTCGTGCACCGTCAAGCGCTGGGTGAGCAAGTCGGTGGTAGGTTCGTCATCGGCATCATCGACCAGGTCAAGCATGCCGCGGGCCGTGCGGGCGACGGCTTCATGGCCTTCAACCAGAATGCGCACCATCTCCAGCGCCTTGGGCGGGGTGGCCGGGGCATCAGGCAACGAGGAAAGTTTGCCAAACGCAGCATACGACCCTGGTGCCGGATGGCCCAGGGCGCGGATGCGCTCAGCAATCGGATCGGCCGCGTTCCAAAGCTCGGTGTACTGCCCCATGAACATGGTGTGCAGGGTGTTGAACATGGGGCCCGTCACGTTCCAGTGGAAGTTGTGCGTGGTCAGGTACAGGGTGTAGGTATCGGCCAGCAGGTGCGAAAGCCCTTGGGCGATGGCCGCGCGGTCTTTGTCGCTGATACCGATGTTGATGGCCAAGCCCCGAGGCGATGCGGTGGGCTTGGCCGCTGCTTTGCTGTCTGATTTAACCGTTGCTGATTTTTTAGTGGGGACTGTCGTGGATTTGCTTGCCATGCTTACTGCCTTTCCGGAGGAGAATGCGCTGCACCATGCAACGCACAAAAATAACTATAGCTGTTTGCGCTTTATTTATATTAATTTAAGCACTTTTTAACTGTAATAGTAGCTTGAAATAAAGATACTTCACTAGACATTTAACACCTTGCTCAGCCGTCGTGCATCTCGTGCTTGCCTACGCCACCTCGTGGGCCAACACCTCTGCGGGGTGGTCAGCGCGCAACACCTGGGCTGCCCAGGGCGCCAGTTTGCGGGTGTCGGCACGCAGCACCTCTTGTTTGACGGCCAACAACTGGGCTGGATGCATGGAAAAACTGCGCAACCCCATGCCCAAGAGCAGCCGAATCATGCTCACATCGCCCGCCACTTCACCACACACGCACACGGGCTTGCCAGCGGCCTGCCCCGCCGCTATCACTTGCGCCACCAGCTGCAAGACCGCCGGGTGCAAGGGGTCGTACAAATGGGCCACGGCTTCATCGGCACGGTCAATGGCCAAGGTGTACTGGATCAGGTCGTTGGTGCCAATTGATAAAAAATCAAAGTGCTGCAAAAAGTAGTCCACCATGATGGCCGCAGCCGGCACTTCAATCATGGCCCCCAATTGCACCGGCCCGAATCGATGGCCTTTGGCCTGCAGCTCTTGCCGCGCCTGGGCCACCTGGGCCAGGGTTTGCAAAATCTCCTGCCGATGGGCCAGCATCGGAAACATCAAGCGCACCGGGCCATGCGCGGCCGCCCGCAAAATGGCCCGCAGCTGGGTGCGAAACATCGCCGGCTCGGCCAGACTCCAACGAATCGCCCGCAAGCCCAAGGCGGGGTTTAAAAATACATCGCGCCCGTGCTTTTCCAACGGTTTATCGGCCCCAATGTCGATAGAGCGAATCGTTAAGGGCCGGCCCTGCATCCCCTCGACCGCCTGCCGGTACGCCTGGTACTGCTCCTCTTCATCCGGCAGCTGGCCAGCGCGTCCCATGAATAAAAATTCACTGCGAAACAGCCCAACCCCTTCCGCCCCGGCTTGCACGGCGGCGGCCGCATCGGCAGGCTGTTCAATATTGGCCAGCAGTTCAATCACCACACCATCGCGGGTAATGGCCGGCGTGTGGCGCAAGCGGGCCAAACGGCTGCGCTCTAAAGCCACTTGGCGCTGGCGGAAACGGTATTCCTCAATCATCGCCGGGGAGGGATCGACCAGCACCACCCCCGCATCGCCATCGACAATGAGCCAATCATCCTGGCGAATCAGCTGGTGGGCGGCCCGCGCGCCCACTACGGCAGGAATATCCATGCTGCGGGCCACAATCGCGGTGTGGCTGGTTTTGCCCCCGACCGAGGTGACAAACCCGGCGAACACGCTGCGCTTAAATTGCAGCATGTCGGCCGGCGACAGGTCTTGGGCCACCAGGATCAAGGGCGGCGCGTCCGCCCCATCGGCCAAACTCGCTTGCGGGGAAAGCTGGCCCTTGGGCTGCTGCAACAGCTCTTGCCCATGCATATAACGCAGCACGCGATCGACCACCTGCTCCAAATCCGCTTTGCGCTCGCGCAGGTAGTCGTCTTCCATTTCGTCGAACTGCCGCGCCACCTGTTCCAGCTGGGTGAGCAGCGCCCATTCAGCGTTGTACAGCCGCTCGGTAATCCACGGCCGAACGCCGCCCATAAGCAACTCATCTTGCAGCAGCATGAGGTGCACTTCCAGTAAGGCACCCAGTTCAGGCGGCGTATCGGCTGGCAGGTCTTGCACCAGGTGCTGCAACTCGGCCACCACGGCATCACGCGCCGCACGGACGCGGGCCAGCTCGGACTCCACCTGGTCAGGCTCAATAAAGTAACGCCTAACTTCTGTGCGGCTATTGATCACCACCACCGCTTGCCCAATCGCAATGCCTCGGGCTACGGCCAAACCGTGCAGGGAAAAACTCATACCCACTCCTTGGGCTGGTCGGCTGGCAAAGGCTTACTCGCCTTCGCCAAATTTATCTTCAATCAAGGCGACCAATGCCTGCAACGCCTCCGTTTCTTGAGGCCCATCGGTCTCGAGCACCACTTGGGAGCCCAGCCCGGCGGCCAGCATCATCACCCCCATGATGCTTTTGGCATTGACGCGCCGCTGGCCTTTGCTCATCCAGACATCGCACTGAAAGCTACCGGCCAATTTGGTCAGCTTGGCCGAAGCACGGGCGTGCAAGCCCAATTTATTTACGATGGTAATTTCTTGTGTTTGCATAATTTTCTTATCGCCCAACAGTTAACGGGCCGCACCAGGCAAGGCAATACCGTTGTGCCCGCCATCGACGGCGCGCTGCACCCACGCTGCCCCGACCTCATGCCGATACGCAATGGCGCGCAGCAACATGGGCACATTCACCCCGGCCAGCACCGGCCAGCCTGCAGTTTGGGCCCAGCGCACGGCAATATTGCACGGCGTGGCCCCCAGCACATCCGTCAGGACAAGGCAACGCTCCAGCCCATTGGACGAGTGCAACGCCTGGACCCGGGCCAAGCTGGCCTCCGGGGGCTCATCCGCAGGAATATCAAGTGCATGCACAAAGCTCAGCGCCTCAGGAAACACATGGGCAGCACAGGCCAGCAGGGCACTGGCCAGGGGCGCATGGGCGACCAGCACCACATGGCCAAAGGCAAGGGAATCAGTCGCAAGGGAATCAGTCATAGGGCAGTTATTCACCATCCTTTAGATTATTCCAGCACCAGACTGCCAAAAAACCGTTGCGCCACTTCGTGGTTGGGCTTGGGCGAATAAATCACGGCATGAATAATCCGCGCTGAATCGCCTTCTTGCCGGGCAAACCACACACCGTGGGTGGTCATCACCCAGCCCGAGGGGCCTTCACCTTCAACCGTGGCCTGTATCGAGCGCGACAGTGCCATGGCTCCATCCGGAATAAAGGGGGCTCCACTCTTGCTATTTTTCCCATCCACCGCTTTAAGCTTGGTCAGCACCGCCGCTTGCCAAAACGCCAAGGCCTCATCCGCACGGCTGGCATCCTCGAGCACCCAATCGGAAAGCGCATAGGTGGAATCCACGGCATCGCACCCCATCATGCTGACCAGCACCGGGCCATCGCCCATACCAAAATCAACTTTGGTACGCCCAACTTCAGGCTCACAGGGAAAATCAACGCGCAGTTTGACCTCCGCCAGCTGCACTTGGCGCCACGGCAACTCCTGCTGGTCTTGCCCACAGCCCAGCAACAACAACGCCAGCCCCCCCAGCATCCGACTGCGTAAAATTTGAATGAATGTATGCATGCCTACATTATTGACACCGTTTGGCTGCGCGCTAGGGCGAACTTTCCCGTGCTATAGCACTCCATAACCGCCATTAGCGACCAGAATGACCCACAACCCACTGCGCCCCCTTTGCCCCGGGCTTTGAACCGGGGCACAATTCATGCCATGAAAACCTCTCGTTTAATTGCTAGCATCATCCTCTCTGTTTTCGTAAGTTTTGGGGCTTATGTTTACTTTAATTCAGCAACACAAGCGGCTCCTGCTTCTGAATTTGTATTGCTGGACGGTAGCACCACCCACACCAAAGCATTTGAAGGCAAGGTCACCCTGGTTAATTTTTGGGCCACCAGCTGCACCACCTGTGTGGCCGAAATGCCAGACATCGTCGCCACCTACAACAAATACCAAAATCAAGGTTTTGACACCGTGGCCGTGGCCATGCAGTACGACCCGCCGCAATACGTCCTGAACTACGCGCAATCGCGCCAGCTGCCCTTTAAAGTTGCCTTGGACAACACCGGCGCAGTCGCCAAAGCCTGGGGCGATATCAAAATCACGCCCACCACTTACTTGGTCAATAAGCGTGGCGAAATCGTCAAAACCTATGTGGGAGCGCCCAACTTTTCCGAGCTGCACCAGCTGATTGAAAAACTATTGGCCGAGGCATAGGCTGCCACCAAGTGGTTATCGCAAGATCCCTGCCCGCGCTGCAGGGGTATTGATCGTGGCCCAACCCGCAACCAGTAAACTGCCCCACGTTCCAGACCTTTTGCGACTACGACCTTGCCCGAGGACATCCCCCTTTTCGACATCCGCCACGCGGTCACAGCACAAGAGATGCAGCTGCTCGGCACCCTGTTTCAAGAGTACGCCGCCGACTTGAGCATCGACCTCGGGTTTCAAGATTTCGAGCAAGAAATCGCCACCCTGCCTGGCGAATATGCCCCTCCACGCGGGGCCGTGCTGTTGGCTTGGGTCGATGGCTGCCCGGCAGGCTGCTGCGCTTTACGGCCCTTGGATGCGTCGGACTATCCCAACGCCGCAGAAATGAAACGCCTGTATGTCCGCAAGGCCTTTCGAGGCTTTGGCTTAGGGCGGCACTTGGCCGAGAAAATTTTGGATGTTGCCCGCTTGGCGGGTTACGCCAGCGTACTGCTTGATACGCTGGATGACATGGAGGCGGCACGCGCCCTCTACGCGGAACTGGGGTTTGAAGAAATTCCGCCCTACTACCACAGCCCGATTGAAGGCAGCCATTACCTGAAAGCCGATATTTTTTTATAAAAAAAGAGCTGCTAACGCTTAACAGGCAAGCGTTAGCAGCTACTTTTTTATTGATTATTGAATCTGGGCCAGCAAGGTTGCGGCATCACTTACGGAGAGCCCCGCACCGTTTTCAACATTCAACTGCGCCACCTTGCCATCACGCACCAGCATGGAATAACGTGCCGAGCGCAAACCCAAACCTTTACCGGTTAAATCCAGCGTAAGCCCGGTCGCTTTGGCAAAAACAGCATCGCCATCGGCCAGCATGCGCACCTTGCCCGCTACCTGCTGCTGGCGGCCCCACGCCCCCATGACAAAGGCATCGTTCACAGCCACACACCAAATCTCATCCACACCGGCGGCTTTAAACGCATCTGCCTGGGCCACAAAACCGGGCAAATGGGTTTCTGAGCAGGTCGGCGTAAACGCCCCAGGCACAGCAAACAAGGCAATTGTTTTGCCTTGCAAAGCAGCAGGCAGGGCCACAGGATTGGGGCCAATGCTGCAGCCATCGCCTGGCACTTCAACATACTCCATCAAAGTGCAAGCAGGTAGCGCATCACCAATTTGAATCATGGTGTTTTCCTTTCGAAATTGGGAAATAAAAAAAGCGACTCACATTGTGAGTCGCTTTATAAGACCTTAAGGCCTTAGCTTACTTTAGTGCAAGTTTTGATTACACCAGAGCAGCTTTTTGCACCAAGCGGGTAGCCACCCAATTCTTGGTTTTGGACAGCGGGCGGCTTTCAGTGATCTCAATGGTATCGCCCAGTTTGTACTCATTGTTCTCATCGTGAGCATGGTACTTGCTGGACTTGATCATGATCTTGCCGTAGATGGGGTGCATCACACGGCGTTCCACCAGAACTGTCACGGTTTTAGTGCGTTTATCGCTTACAACCTTGCCAACCAAGGTGCGCTTGAGGGATGGTTTAGCTTCCGTCATGTCGGCTCCTTACTTGGCGGCTTGCTTTTGAGCAAGAATGGTTTTGGCACGAGCGATATCGCGGCGCGTGGTCTTCAGCGTGGTCGTATTGCCCAGCTGTTGCGTAGCTTTTTGCATGCGCAGGGCAAAGTGAGCCTTTTGCAAGGATTTCACTTCCTCTTTCAGGGCAGCCTCGTCTTTGGCGCGGAGTTCAGCAGCTTTATTAGTCATGTTGATTCTCCTTAAGCACCAATGTGACGGGTCACGAAAGTGGTACGCAGCGGCAGCTTGGCCGCAGCCAGGCGGAACGCTTCGCGAGCCAGCTCTTCAGGTACACCCATGATTTCGTAGATGACCTTGCCGGGCTGGATCTCAGCCACGTAGTACTCGGGGTTGCCTTTACCGTTACCCATCCGCACTTCGGCGGGCTTGGTAGAGATAGGCTTGTCCGGAAATACGCGGATCCAGATACGGCCACCACGTTTAACGTGGCGCGAAATCGCGCGACGCGCAGCTTCAATCTGACGGGCAGTCAGACGGCCACGGTCTGTGGATTTCAGGCCAAAGTCGCCAAACGACACTTCATTGCCACGGGTGGCAATACCGGTGTTGCGGCCTTTGTGTTCCTTGCGGAACTTACGGCGTGCGGGTTGCAGCATGTTTATTCTCCTTGACCGTCCGCCGCTGTAGCGGGCGCGTTCACGCGCTTAACGGAATCCACTGCCACAGCGGGTTTATCGCTGCCATCAGCAGGGGCGGCATTGGTACCAACGGGGCGGCGAGCACCACCGCCACCACCACGACGGTCACCATCACGGCGACCATCACGACGGCCATCGCGGCGAGGGCGACGCTCATCTTCACGCGGGGTTTCCACGACCGGCAGATCGCCACGACCCAGGGTGTCGCCTTTGTACACCCAGACCTTCACGCCAATCGCGCCGTAGGTGGTGTGGGCTTCAGAGAAGCCATAGTCGATGTCAGCACGCAGCGTGTGCAGCGGCACGCGGCCTTCGCGGTACCACTCAGTGCGGGCAATTTCGATACCGTTCAAGCGGCCCGAAGACATGATCTTGATGCCTTGAGCACCCAGACGCATGGCGTTTTGCATCGCACGCTTCATGGCCCGACGGAACTGAATGCGCTTTTCCAGCTGCTGGCAGATGGAGTCGGCGATCAGCTTGGCATCGGTTTCAGGCTTGCGCACTTCTTCGATATTCACAGCGACCGGCACACCCAGACGGGTTGCGAGTTCCTTTTTCAGGTTCTCGATGTCCTCGCCTTTTTTGCCGATCACCACACCCGGACGCGCCGAGAAAATAGTGATGCGAGCATTTTTGGCAGGACGCTCAATCACGACGCGCGAAACGGCGGCATTTTTCAACTTGGCCTTCAGGTACTCGCGCACTTTGATGTCTTCGGCCAGCATGCCGGCAAAGTCACGGTTGCTGGCGTACCAACGGCTAGCCCAGTTGCGGCTTACAGCAAGGCGAAAGCCGGTAGGATGGATTTTCTGTCCCATAGTCTTTCTGGCCTTTTAGTTACCCACGGTCACGTAGATGTGGCAGGTGGGCTTGCTGATACGGTTGCCACGGCCTTTGGCGCGGGCGGTGAAACGCTTGAGCGTGGTGCCTTGTTCGACGAAGATGGTCTTGACCTTCAGATCGTCGATATCAGCGCCATCGTTGTGCTCGGCGTTGGCAATGGCGGACTCCAGCACTTTTTTAACGATACCAGCAGCTTTTTTCTGCGTGAACGTCAAGATGTTCAGAGCTTGATCCACTTGCTTGCCACGGATCAGATCGGCTACCAAGCGGCCCTTGTCTACCGACAAGCGCACGCCACGGAGAACAGCACGTGTTTCAGACATGTTCATTCCTTATTTCTTGGCCTTCTTGTCGGCAGGGTGACCTTTGAAGGTACGCGTCAGAGCAAATTCGCCCAACTTGTGACCTACCATTTGGTCGGTGATGTACACGGGCACGTGTTGCTTACCGTTGTGCACGGCAATGGTCAAACCGATGAAATCGGGCAACACCATGGAACGACGCGACCAGGTTTTAACAGGACGTTTGTCCTTACCGGCAACCGCCTTTTCCACTTTAGCCTGCAAGTGATGGTCAACAAATGGACCCTTTTTAATAGAGCGTGTCATTGGCTACCCCTTACTTTTTACGACGCGACACAATCATGTTTTGTGTGCGCTTGTTGTTACGGGTGCGGTAGCCTTTGGTCAAGTTACCCCATGGGTCAACAGGATGGCGACCACCCTTGACACGACCTTCACCACCACCCAACGGGTGATCGACCGGGTTCATCACCATACCGCGAACGGTGGGGCGAATACCCATCCAGCGCTTCACACCAGCTTTACCCAACTGGCGCAGGCTGTGCTCTTCGTTGGACACTTCACCAATCGTGGCGCGGCACTCGATATGAATCCGACGCACTTCGCCAGAACGCATACGCACTTGGGCGTATGTGCCTTCACGGGCCAGCAGCGTCGCCGAGGCGCCAGCGGAACGGGCCAACTGCGCACCAGCGCCGATTTTCAGTTCGATGCAGTGAATGGTCGAACCCACCGGAATGTTGCGAATCGGCATGGTGCTACCAACGCGGATCGGGGCTTCTGCACCGCTCAGAATTGTCGCACCCACTTCCAAACCACGGGGGGCAATGATGTAGCGACGCTCACCATCGGCATAGCACACCAAAGCGATGTGGGCCGTACGGTTGGGGTCGTACTCAATGCGCTCAACCTTGGCGGGGATACCGTCCTTGTTGCGCTTGAAGTCCACTACGCGGTAGTGGTGCTTGTGGCCACCGCCCTTGTGACGGGTGGTGATGTGACCGTTGTTGTTACGACCGGCTTTCTGAAATTGCGGCTCCAGCAGCGGGGCGTAAGCATCACCCTTGTGCAGGTGGTCACGCGTAACTTTCACCATGCCACGACGGCCAGGCGAAGTCGGTTTAATTTGAATCACAGCCATGGTTTACGCAGCCTCCCCAGACAGGTTCAGCTCTTGACCCTCTTTGAGCAGCACATAAGCCTTGCGCACATTGTCGCGGCGGCCTACGGTCTTGCCAAAGCGCTTGGTCTTGCCTTTGGTGTTCACTACGGAAACGCCTTTAACTTCGACCTTGAACAGCAGCTCAACAGCAGCTTTGATCTCAGGTTTGGTGGCGTTTTGCAGCACTTTAAAAGTTACGGCATTGGATTTTTCAGCGACCATCGTGGCTTTTTCGGACACGATAGGAGCAACCAACACCTGCATCAGACGACCTTCGTCAAACTTGGGGGCATTCATGCGAACATCTCCTGGAGTTTGTCGATTGCGCCCTTGGTGACGAGCACTTTCTTGAATTGGATCAGCGACACGGGGTCTGCATAGCGCGGCTCAACCACGAAGACATTCTTCAAGTTGCGCGAGGCCAAGTACAGATTTTCGTCCACTTCTTCAGCGATCACCATCACCGACGATTGCAGGTTCATGGCCTTGAACTTATCGGCCAGCACCTTGGTCTTGGGCGAATCAACTTTGAGCGACTCAACCACGACCAGACGACCTTCACGGGCCAGCTGCGAGAAAATGGCAGCCATACCAGCGCGGTACATCTTTTTGTTGATTTTCTGCGTGAAGTTTTCTTCTGGCAGGTTCGGGAAAATACGTCCGCCCCCACGCCACAGCGGAGAAGAGGTCATACCAGCACGGGCGTTACCCGTACCTTTTTGCTTGAAGGGCTTTTTGGTCGAGTGCTTAACCTGCTGGCGGTCTTTCTGGGCACGCGTGCCTTGACGGCCATTGGCACGGTAAGCCGTAACCAATTGGTGAATCAGGTCTTCGTTGTAAGCACGACCAAAAACAGTCTCAGGCGCATCGATTTGCGCTGCGGTTTGACCCTGTTCATTCAGGAGTTCGAGCTGCATTAGTTCGCTCCTTTGCTAGCTTTGGCCTTGATGGCAGGCCGCACGGAGACGAACCCACCTTTGGAGCCAGGAATGGCACCCTTGATCAGCAACAGCTGACGGGCCTCATCAATGCGCACCACATCCAGGTTCTGGGTGGTCACGGTCTCGTCACCCATGTGACCGGTCATGCGCTTACCGGGGAACACGCGACCGGGGTCTTGTGCCATACCGATAGAGCCAGGTACGCGGTGCGAGCGGCTGTTACCGTGCGAATTGCGCTGTGCGCCAAAATTGTGACGCTTGATCGTGCCCGCAAAACCTTTACCGATGGAAGTGCCTTGCACGTCCACTTTTTGGCCCACAGCAAACAGATCGGCCACAGGCAAAGTAGCGCCAGCGGCGTACTTGGCAGCAGTTTCCTCGGTCACTTGAAATTCGCGGGTGATTTCACCGGCTTCAACACCGGCTTTGGCCAGGTGGCCAGCTTCTGGCTTGGACACGCGCGAAGCTTTGCGCGAACCAAACGTGACCTGCAAGGCCACATAGCCATCATTCTCTTGGGTTTTCACCTGGGTCACGCGGTTGTTCGACACATCCACCACTGTGACAGGGATCGCGCCCCCGTCATCAGTGAACAGACGCATCATGCCCACCTTGCGGCCCAGCAACCCTAGGGAGTTGCTCAGACTCATTTAATTACTCCAATACTTTCGCCGCTGCAACTGCAATTGGCCCAGCGTTGCGCTCAGTAAAAAGATTTCCAGCGCACGAAAGAAGGTTGATAAAACTTCGTGCAAAAACACGAAGCACAAAATTTTAACGCGAACTGCCCAAGTGAGCAAGTTCGCGTTAAAAAATTGATTAAATCCCGCCCGTTCAGGCAGGATTTAAATCTTATTGCAGCTTGATTTCGACATCCACGCCGGCTGGCAGGTCAAGCTTCATCAAAGCATCCACTGTTTTATCGGTGGGATCGACGATGTCCATCAGGCGCTGGTGCGTGCGGATTTCCAGCTGATCGCGGCTGGTCTTATTGACGTGCGGCGAGCGCAGGACGTCAAAACGCTTCATGCGCGTCGGCAAAGGCACGGGGCCTTTGACAATCGCGCCAGTGCGCTTGGCGGTTTCCACAATTTCAGCGGCCGATTGGTCAATCAGCTTGTAATCGAAGGCTTTGAGGCGGATACGGATTTTTTGCTTGGACATTATTAATTCCTAGTTGTGCTAAGAATTAAGCAATGACCTTGGCAACCACGCCAGCGCCCACGGTACGACCACCTTCGCGGATAGCAAAGCGCAGGCCTTCTTCCATGGCGATGGGGGCGATCAGCTTGACGGTGATCGACACGTTGTCGCCAGGCATCACCATTTCTTTGTCAGCAGGCAACTCGATCGAGCCGGTCACGTCCGTGGTACGGAAGTAGAACTGGGGACGGTAGTTGTTGAAGAAAGGCGTGTGACGGCCACCTTCATCTTTGGACAGAACGTACACCTCAGCGGTGAAGTGGGTGTGCGGCTTGATGGAGCCGGGCTTGCACAGCACTTGGCCGCGTTCCACGTCTTCACGCTTGGTGCCGCGCAGCAGCAGACCCACGTTGTCACCGGCTTGGCCTTGGTCCAGCAGTTTGCGGAACATTTCCACGCCCGTGCAGGTGGTTTTCTGGGTGTCTTTGATACCGACGATTTCGATTTCTTCGCCGACTTTAATGATGCCGCGCTCGATACGACCGGTCACCACGGTGCCACGGCCAGAGATGGAGAACACGTCTTCCACAGGCATCAGGAATGCGCCGTCCACAGCACGCTCAGGCGTGGGGATGTAGCTGTCCAGGGCTTCAGCCAGTTTGATCACAGCCGCTTCACCGATGGGCGATTGGTCGCCTTCCAGGGCCAGCTTGGCCGAACCACGGATGATGGGGGTGTCGTCGCCAGGGAATTCGTATTTGTCCAGCAGCTCGCGCACTTCCATTTCG
>NZ_JBHSEY010000004.1:0-20978 GCF_042654745.1 Comamonas denitrificans | reverse complement strand
GTCTCCATTGCGCCAGATGAAAAACTCAGTCTCGTAGCACGCGCGAAACCGAGTTGTTCAGGACATCCTTAAAAGACTATTTATTAAATAATATAAATAGGATATAAAATGCATTTAACTTACAAACAAATTATTTAAACAAATATTTATGCAAAAAATTTTAGTAAAAGATTTTTCATGCATCAAAAATGCTGATCTTGAAATATCTCCATTAACACTAATAATTGGACCTCAAGCGAGTGGAAAAAGTGTACTATCAAAGTTAGTCTATTTTTTCACACATATAATCACAGACTTCAATAGATATGTAACTGAAGATCAATTATGTTTTGATGATTTTGAAAAACGTATTTCAGCTTTGTTTTTTGAATGGTTTCCATGCTCTGCATGGGGCGCAAAAAGGTTTGTAATAAAATTCGAATTAGGTGAATTTTCAATCTATTTACATAGAGTTGGCAAGCAAAATAAAATTAAAATACAATTTTGCGATAAATTTAAAGAAATTTATCTTTCAACACATACACAATATCTATCCGCAATAAAGAAAGCAGAAGCACAAAATAACTACAAAGATGAGTTTCTGCATTACGAAATGCTTTGGCAAATGCGTCAAAACATATCTTTGGCACTGAAAAAATGGCTCGACAGAGAATATATTCAAAATCAACTTTTTATTCCAGCAGGTAGATCATTCTTTACTAGTGTGGGCAAGGCATTAGTTGCGTTTGAACATAGCGGAATCATGGATCCGTTGACGCTTGATTTTGGAAGAAAGTTCTCTACGATGAGAGAACGACAATTGCGAAGATTGATTGGATCGAAGGAAGAACCCTCTTCACTGTCTAATATTTTATTTTCAGAAATTTTAGGTGGCCACCTAAAAATGGAAAATGGGAAAGAATTTATTTCAACTCCAGACGGCCGACTTATTCCATTTTCAGCTCTTTCATCTGGCCAGCAAGAACTTTTGCCTCTTGCCGTAGCAATTAGAGCGATGCTTCCGAGTAAAGAAAATGACATTGCCTTCAAGAAAGGGGCATCTCTTCGTCAAACAATTTATATTGAAGAGCCTGAAGCTCATTTATTCCCTCGCGCTCAAAATAAACTAGTCGAGATATTAGCAACCTTATTACCCAGAAGAAATAATAATAATTTATTAATAACAACACATAGCCCTTATGTTTTAGCGAAATTTAATAATCTCATCAAGGCAGGATCTTTATCTAGGCCAGGAAAAAATGAAATCAACATGACAATATCAAGCATCATACCTATGGCCTCTTGGGTTCTTCCTAAACAAGTAAATGCATATGCCATCATTGATGGGCAGTTAAAAAATATTATTGACAAATATGGCCTTATTGCTGCAGATTACCTAGATGATGTTTCGGGAGACATATCGAAAGAATTTTCCAAATTACTTGCCATTGAGTTTTCAAAATGATTAAAAAAAATGATAAAAAACCACTTAAAAAAAGCAATAATAAAAACTCATACGATGAATCAGTTAATGTCTCTAAAATAAAACTTTCAGATAAAGGCAGTGTGAGGCATGCAGTATTTCTAAATCCAGAAAGAATCGAACACATAAAACGCAGAATGGACGGAGGGTATATTAAAAACAAAAAATCTGCAGACTGGATGCTTTCAAAACCTGGTGTTGGCGATGTAGTTTTAGAGTTAAAAGGCGGTGATGTTGAATATGCAGTAGCTCAGGTGAATGCTGCCGCAGATTACGCAGCAGCAAATAAGCTTACTTGTGGTGCGATGGCTGCTCTTATTCTGTGCACTGAGCATCCTGGAATTAATACAAAAATTCAAAGAGCGATGCATGCATTTGCTAAGAAATTCAAGGGCCCAATTCATACTCGGAATCGGAGCGGTGAGTTTGTTTTTGAACACGTTTTAAGCTTTAACGGTCCTGAAAAGTTGTAGTTCGCCTAGAACGCATAGCACAATCCACCCCAGCCCCCTATCGGCCCATTCAATCCGCAGCCGCGCACACCGCACCGGCCATGGCGTTGAACAGCACCACCCCCGACCCCATCCCGCCTGCACATGGAGGCGCTCAACTGCCTGAGCCGCTGCAAAGCCATGCTGACGGCCAATGAGCCGATGTACGGCTTTGCCCTGCAAGATCTGGCAGCCGCACAGCAGGCTATTGCAGCGCTGCAATCCATTGATCTGCCGCTGGGGGGGGTAAGCCATACAAGCCACCCAAAAACACGTTGCCGCCGTGGCAACGCAGGTCCAGCCACGCCCAGAATTTACCCACGGCGTACCACCCCCATTGGGCACAATACAGCCCCGCACAGTCGGCTGACCAGCCGCAAGGCACGCCGCTTGGTCAATGAGGTGGAAGCCCATGCACTTGCGTGGACTTATATAGACAACAAAAAAGCCCTAAGTATTTATTTACTTAGGGCTTTGTGACTCCAGCGGACTTCCGTGGAATGGTATTTGGTGGCCTGGGACGGGATCGAACCGCCGACACGCGGATTTTCAATCCGCTGCTCTACCAACTGAGCTACCGGGCCAAACAAGTGCAGTGTGCTAACTTGTGTGAAGCCGTGATTATAGGCACACTTTTTTCTACTTTTTCGAAAAACGTAGAATTTTTTAATTTTTCCGACTGCGGCCCAAATCAACGCCCAATTGGCGCAATTTACGGTACAGGTGGGTGCGCTCTAAGCCGGTTTTTTCCGCCACCCGGGTCATGGAGCCGCCTTCGCGGGCCAGGTGAAACTCGAAATAGGCCCGCTCAAAGCCATCGCGGGCTTCGCGCAAAGGGCGGTCAAGGTCAAAGCCCTGGTGGGCATGGGCCTCAGCGCTGGCCAAACTGGCAGAAAAATCTTCCCCTACGCCTTTGAGCAAGGCATGGGTGCCTGTCGTGTCGCCGGGCCGACTGGCGGCGGGCCGACTGGCGGCGGGGCTGCGACTGGCCAAGCCCTGCTCGACCGCTTTCAGCAGTTTTTGCAAGGTAATGGGTTTTTCCAAAAAGGAATGGGCCCCAATGCGGGTGGCTTCGACGGCGGTTTCGATGGTGGCATGGCCACTCATCATGATGACGGGCATGGAGAGCAAACCGGCCATGCTCCACTCCTTGAGCAGCGAGACACCATCGGTGTCTGGCATCCAGATGTCCAGCAGCACCAAATCGTAGGCAGCAGAGGCCCGCGCGGTGCGGGCTTGGGTGGCGTTCTCGGCGAGGTCCACGTTGTGCCCCTCGTCGTTCAAGATTTCTTGCAACAAGTCTCGGATGCCGAGCTCATCATCTACTACCAGTATGTTTGCCATGTCTCTCAAAGTTGATTGCTGTACCCAGACTGCTGCCCTTGCACGGCTAGCTTCCACTCTCTGCAGGGGCAAATGATAGCGACACTTGTGCGCCTTTTACGACACCTCCTTCGAGGCGGTTGGACAAATCAACGCGGGCACCATGCTCATCGGCAATTTTTTTCACCACGGCCAGGCCCAATCCGGTGCCTTTGGGCTTGGTGGTGACATAGGGCTCAAAGGCCCGTTGCAAGAGCGCTTCGGGAAAGCCGCAGCCGCTGTCCGTCACGGTGATGCGCACCCGGCCGGTGGTGGCATTCCACTGGGTACTGAGGCACACGGGCTGCGCTGCCACGCCCTCGGCCTGGGCCCGCTGCAGACTGGCATCCTGGGCGTTTTGCACCAAGTTGTGCAGCACCTGGCGCAGTTGGCCAGGGTCGGCGGCGATGCGGGGGCAGTGTGTGTCCAAGTCCATGTACACCGGCACCAGCACGCCTTCTTCGGTGTAGAGCTGCAACACGTCTTGCACCAAAAGATTGACATCCACCGGTTGCAAAACGGCCGCTGGCAGGCGGGCGTAGTCCCGAAACTCATTGACCAGGCGCAGCATGGCCGCCACCTGCTCGACGATGGTTTTTACAGACTTTTGCAATAAAGCCTCTTCCGCAGGCGGGAGCTTGCCACTGAGTTTGAAGGCCAAGCGCTCGGCAGACAGCTGGATGGGGGTGAGTGGGTTCTTGATTTCATGGGCCACCCGCCGCGCCACTTCGGCCCAGGCTTTGGAGCGCTGGCCCGAGACGATTTCTGAAATATCGTCAAACACCACCAGCCGCTGATCGTGGGGCAATACGGCACCACGCACGACCAGGGTGATTTTGTCCTGGGGCACTTCGCCGGCCGTTTCAGCTTCTGGGAGCTGGGGCAAAAATTCAAAGACATTTTGCCAGCGCGGCGTTACTACACCAGCGCTACGTGCTTCAAAAAACTGAGCAAACTGAGCATCCACCATGGCGGCCAAGCTGCCCAGTGTGGGCAGGCTGGCCAAGGTCTGGCCACTCAGGGTGGTGACATCGCTGCGCAAAATATGGGCCGCGCCGGGGTTGGCGATTACCACCCGCCATTGGGCATCGAGCACCAGCACCCCGGCGGTGAGGTTGTCCAAAATGGTTTGCAAATTGGTGCGGGCCGCCTGCACCTCTTGCACCCCTTGGTTTACGGCTGTGCGTGCTTCCAGCAATTGCTGGGTCATCAGGGCAAACGAGCGGGTCAGGCCGCCCACCTCGTCCCGGGTGAGTGAGACGGCCTTGGGGGTTAAATCGCCCCGGGCCACATCGCGCACGCCTTGGGCCAGGAGCAGCAGTGGCTGGGCCAAGTGATTGCCAAACAACACCGCCAGCAGCACCGCCCCAAATACGGCCAAAAACAGACTCAACGTAAGGGTGCCGATGTACATGCGCCGCAGCCCCTGGCGGGCAATGGAGCGCTCTTGGTACTCGCGGTGCGCTTCTTGCACGGCCAGGGCATTGCTCACCAGCGTGGCGGGCAAGGCAATGGTGGCCTGCAAAAAGCGGTTGCCGGTGAGCAGCCCCAGCTGGGCATTGGGCACAGCGACCAACACGCGCACACGCACGGCGGACAAATCAATGGTGCCGCTGACCCCCAGGTCATCGTCCAGCCCCTCGATGCTGGTCAGGGGGCGCTGGGTGCCACGCAGGCTGCGCAGCACTTGGGCACTGGGGCGCTCGGGACTCAATTCCAGCATCGATTCCCCCGCTGAGGCCACGGCCACGCCGGCGCTGTTCCACAGCACCACGTCGCTGGCCCCGAGCTGGTCGCGGATGCGCTCCAGCACCAACCCCGCCCCGGCATCGGACACTTCGCTCAGCTGGGTGCTGGCATTGCGGGTGTTGTTGGCCATGTCATTGGCCATGGCATCCAGGGTGACGCTGGCCAAATTCACCCCGGCGGTCAGCGCCCCTTCGACCTTGACATCAAACCAGCTTTCAATCGAGCGCGAAACAAATTGGTAGGACACCGTATAGATCAGCGCCCCCGGCAGCACGCCGACCAGGGCAAAAATCGTCGCCAGTTTGAGCAGCAAGCGGCTGCCAAACTTGCGCTGGTGCCAGCGCTGCAACAAGCGCCCGCCCATCCACAGCAACACCAACAACAGCAAGCCGGCGACCAGCACATTCAGGCCGAACAACCAGACGTAGTAATCCTCGTACAGCTGGCGGTTGTTGGTGGCCACCGTCAGCAAAAACAGCAGCACCAGGCCCAGGGCCATCATCACCGCGGTGCCCACCCCCAAAATCCACCGGGCCGTTTTGCGCAGCCGCTGGGCGCGTTGTTGTTCGTGCTGGGCGCTGGGCTCGTCGTACACACTGGCTGGCATTACAACTGCTCCAGCATCAAGGGCTGCGTTTGCTGCACCAATAAATTCCAGTCTGAACGGCCAAAAGCGCCAATTTGCAAAGGCTTGGGCAGTTGCGACAAATCAATGCGAAAGCGCAGCTGCAGCAGCGCCGGCCCTTCGGCGGGCAGGCTATCGCGTGCGCCAATGCGCCAGCGCACCCAGTGCTGCAGGGTCTGCAAGGCATCGGCCAGGTCGGTGTAGGAGTTGCCCAAGGCCGTGCCCAACCCTAAGCCGTTGAACGGCTGGCTGCCCGTGTGCAAACGCCAGCGGTGGGTGAGGGCCTGGTAACTTAAGCGGTAATAGCGCGTGGCCGTCAGCAGGCGTTGATTGCTCCAATACCAGCGCTGGCGCAGCAGCTGCACCTCGGCCACAAAATGCACGGCCACGCCTTTGCGCAGGGCTTGCTCAACGGCGCTGGGCAATTGCCAGGGCACGTCGGAGCTCAGAAACAGCTCCCCCTCTTCCTGCTGCAAGAGCACGCCGTTGTCCAGGCGCAAGGTGTGCGCTTGGGCCAGGGCCGGTGCCACCAGGGGCACGCTGCCCCAGGGGGCCGCCAATAGCCCAACACCGCCCAGCAGCAGGCGGCGGCGCTGCGCCTGAAAGCGAGCAGACTCAAGCGGTTTTAACGAGCAGGGCGTAGAAAAATCCATCATGGTTACCGGCCTGATTGTCAGCCACTGCGCCACGGCCGGGCAGCAAATACCCCGGCGAAGGCTGCCAATCGGCGCATTTGTGGCGTGCAACAAACGCCTCAATTTGGTCTTGCCCCTCCTCCCGAAACACCGAGCAAGTGCAGTACAGCAGGCGGCCACCGGGTTTCACCAGCGGCCACAGCACCTCTAGGAGCTGCGTTTGGAGGGCGGCCAACTGGGCGATATCGCTGGGCCGGCGCAGCCAGCGCACGTCCGGGTGGCGGCGCACAATGCCCGAGGCCGAGCACGGGGCATCGAGCAAGATGGCATCAAACTGCATGCCGGGCGCGGGCAGCCATTGGCGGGGTTGGGTGGCATCGGCCACCACCACCTGGGCGGACAGCCCCAGCCGCGCCAAGGTGTCGTGAATGCGCTGGCTGCGCTGGCCATCGACCTCCAGCGCCAAAACCTGGGCCTGGGGCAGCAGATCGAGCAAGTGCGCCGTTTTGCCGCCCGGTGCGGCGCAGGCATCCAAAATGTGTGCGTTGGCGGGCAGCACCGGGGCCGGGGCCGCACCCGGCTGCGGCGCAGCGCACAGCAGCAGCGGGGCGGCCCATTGCGCGGCCCCGTCTTGCACGGTGAACCAGCCTTCCTCAAAGCCGGGCAAGGCCTGCACGGCCACGGGCTGGGCCAGCTCCACCCCCTGCAGTCCAAAAGGCTGGGCCGCGATACCCGCCTGGGCGAGCGCGGCCAGGTACTGCGCTTGGCTTATTTTTTGTAGCTGCACCCGCAATGCCATTGGGGCATGTTGGTTGTTAGCATGCAAAATTTGTTGCCAATCTTGCGGGAACTGCTTTTGTAATTTATCAATCCACCAGCGTGGGTGGTTGAACAGGGCTTCCAAATCCGCATCGGTGGCCGCCACCAAGGCGGGTTGCTCACGCAAAAAGCGGCGCAGGCAGGCGTTGATAAAGCCAGCCTGGCGCTCCAACCCACAGGCCCGGGCCGCTTGCACGGTTTGATTGACCAGGGTAAAGGCGGTGTAGGGGGCTTGCGCCGCATCCCAGACCAAGGCCAGGGCGGTACACAGCAGCGCATCGACTTTGTCCGCCGGTTTTTTGGGGGCCAGCTGGGCCCGCAGCGCCTGCGCCCGCCCCAGGTTGCGCAGCACTTGAAACAGCAGCGCTTGCACGCCAGGGCGCAGAGGGGGCACGACGGCCTCCAGCACCGTGGTGGTTGATTGCCCCGCCCGCACCTGCTGCAAGCCCTGGGCAACGCACATCAATTGCTGGTGCAAGGCGGGATGTTTCACACTGGCCGAGTGCGCAGGACTGGCTGGCTTAGAGGAGGAAGAGGTCATACACAGGGCGCAGCGGGCGCTGTCAAAAATCAGGGAACCGCATTGTGAGCGGTAAAAAAATACCCCCAGCAAGTGGGCCCTGCTGGGGGTGGGGGCGATCAACTGCACGCAGCCGTTGAGGCCAAGCAGCAGGCGCAAGCGCCGTGCTTATGCCGCCACGGATTGCGCCGCTTATTCAGCCGCTTATTCAGCTGCGTCTTGCACATCGTCCGCCGAGGCGATGGCGGCCAGCTCGGCCTCTTCGGCTTCGGCAATGGCGCGGCGCTCGGCCTCGTCCATTTGGTCCTTGGCTTTGCGGGCCTGGTGGTAAGCCAAGCCCGTACCGGCAGGAATCAGGCGACCGACGATGACGTTCTCTTTCAAGCCACGCAGCTCGTCGCGCTTGCCCATGATGGCGGCCTCGGTGAGCACGCGGGTGGTTTCCTGGAAGGATGCGGCCGAGATGAAGCTGTCGGTGGACAGCGACGCCTTGGTAATACCCAGCAGGATGTTGGAGTAGGTTGCGGGGATCTTGCCTTCGCGCTGGATGGCCTCGTTGGTGTTGAGGATCTCCGAGCGCTCGACCTGCTCGCCCTGGATGTAGGTGGTCTCGCCCGGGTTCTCCACCACCACGCGGCGCAGCATCTGGCGCACGATCACTTCAATGTGCTTGTCGTTGATCTTCACACCCTGCAGGCGGTACACATCCTGCACTTCATCGACGATGTAGCGGGCCAGCTCTTCGATGCCCAGCAGGCGCAAGATGTCTTGCGGATCGGCCGGGCCGTCCACAATGTGCTCGCCCTTGTTCACCACCTGGCCTTCGTGGACCAGCACGTTTTTCTCTTTGGGGATCAGCTCTTCCCAGACGTGGCCATCGGGGTCGGTGATCTGCAAACGCACTTTGCCTTTGGTCTCCTTACCGAACGACACCGTGCCGGTTTGCTCAGCCAGCGTGCCTTTGTCTTTGGGCGTACGCGCCTCGAACAGCTCGGCCACGCGGGGCAGACCGCCGGTAATGTCGCGGGTTTTTTGCCCTTCGACCGGGATGCGGGCCAGCACTTCGCCGGGGCCCACTTCCTGGCCGTCGCGCACCTGGATCAGCGCACCGATCTGGAAGCCAATGGCCACCGGCAGTTCGGTGCCGGGGATTTTCACTTCCTGGCCATCGGCATCGATCAGGCGCACCAGCGGGCGCACCACCTTGGTCGAGCCACGGCGTTTGGGGTCGATCACCACCAGGGTCGAAAGACCGGTCACATCGTCCACCTGCTTGGCCACCGTGAGGCCTTCTTCGATGTTCTCGAACTTGGCCGTACCGGCGTACTCGGTGATGATGGGGCGGGTCAGCGGGTCCCAGTGCGCCAGGATGGCACCGGCCTTGATGGCTTCGTCGGGCTTGATGTTCAGCACCGCGCCATAGGGCACCTTGTGGCGCTCGCGCTCGCGGCCGTTGTCGGTAATGATGATTTCGCCAGAGCGCGAAATCACCACCAGCTCGCCCTTGTTGTTGGTCACATAGCGCATGGTGGCGTTGAAGCCAATCGTGCCGTTGGACTTGGCTTCCACGCTGGAGGCCACCGCCGCACGCGAGGCCGCACCCCCAATGTGGAAGGTGCGCATGGTCAGCTGGGTGCCGGGCTCGCCGATCGACTGGGCGGCAATCACGCCCACGGCCTCGCCCAGGTTCACCAGACCGCCACGGCCCAGGTCACGGCCATAGCACTTAGCGCACAGCCCGTAACGGGTTTCGCAGGTCAAAGCCGTGCGAACCTTGATTTCATCAACGCCGACTGCTTCCAATTCATCGAGTGTGAACTCGTTGAGCAAGGTGCCCGCCGGCAGCAGCAGGCTGTGGGTTTCCGGGTGCAGCAGGTCTTCGGCGGTGGTGCGGCCCAGCACGCGGTCGCGCAGGGATTCGATCACCTCGCCGCCCTCGACGATGGCGCGCATCACGGTGCCCTCGGAGGTGCCGCAATCGTTTTCGGTCACGACCAAGTCTTGCGTCACGTCCACCAGACGGCGCGTCAGGTAACCGGAGTTGGCGGTTTTCAGCGCCGTATCCGCCAGACCTTTACGCGCACCGTGGGTGGAGATGAAGTACTGCAGCACGTTCAACCCCTCGCGGAAGTTGGCCGTAATGGGGGTCTCGATGATCGAGCCATCGGGCTTGGCCATCAGGCCCCGCATACCGGCCAACTGGCGAATCTGCGCGGCCGAACCGCGCGCGCCCGAGTCGGCCATCATGTAGATGGCGTTGAACGACTCCTGATCGACTTCGTTGCCGTGGCGGTCGATGACTTTTTCAACCTTGAGCTGGTCCATCATCACCTTGGACACGTCGTCACCAGCCTTGCCCCAGATGTCCACCACCTTGTTGTAGCGCTCACCCGAAGTCACCAGACCCGAGACGTACTGCTGCTCAATCTGTTTGACCTCGGACTCGGCGCGGGCCAGGATGTCGGCCTTTTGCGGCGGCACCAGCATGTCGTCAATCGCCACCGAGAAACCGGCGCGGGTCGCCAGACGGAAGCCGTTTTGCAGCAGCTTGTCGGCAAACACCACGGTGTCTTTCAGGCCGCACTGGCGGAAGCTGGCATTGATCAGCTTGGAGATTTCTTTCTTCTTCAGCGCCTTGTTCAGGTTGCTAAAGGCCAAGCCCTTGGGCAGGATTTCCGACAGCAGGGCACGGCCCACGGTGGTTTCCACCAAGGCCGTGGTGGCGACAAATTCGCGGGTCACTTTGTCTTTGACCCACTCGGTCAGGCGCACGGAGATCTTGGTGTGCAGCTCCACCTGCGCGGCATCCAAAGCGCGTTGCACTTCTTGGATATCGGCAAACACCATGCCCTCGCCCTTGCCATTGATCTTGTCGCGGGTGGCGTGGTACAGGCCCAGCACCACGTCCTGCGACGGCACGATGGAGGGTTCGCCCGAAGCGGGGAACAGCACGTTGTTGGAGGCCAGCATCAAGGTGCGCGCTTCCATCTGCGCTTCCACCGACAGGGGCACGTGCACGGCCATCTGGTCACCGTCAAAGTCGGCGTTGAACGCCGCGCACACCAGCGGGTGCAGCTGGATGGCCTTGCCTTCAATCAGGATGGGCTCAAACGCCTGGATGCCCAAGCGGTGCAGCGTGGGCGCACGGTTGAGCATCACCGGGTGTTCTTTGATGACCTCTTCCAAAATGTCCCACACCACCGGCGTGCCGGTTTCCACTTCTTTCTTGGCCGCCTTGATGGTGGTGGCAATGCCGCGCTGCTCCAGCTGGGCAAAGATGAAGGGCTTGAACAGCTCCAGCGCCATCAGCTTGGGCAGACCGCACTGGTGCAGCTTCAGGTACGGGCCCACGGTAATCACCGAGCGGCCCGAGTAGTCCACGCGCTTGCCCAGCAAGTTCTGGCGGAAGCGGCCGCCCTTGCCCTTGATCATGTCGGCCAGCGACTTCAGGGCGCGCTTGTTCGCGCCCGTCATGGCCTTGCCACGGCGGCCGTTGTCCAGCAGCGAATCAACCGCCTCTTGCAGCATGCGCTTTTCGTTGCGGGCGATGATTTCCGGGGCGTTCAGCTCCAGCAGGCGGCGCAAACGGCTGTTGCGGTTGATGACGCGGCGGTACAGGTCGTTCAGGTCCGAGGTGGCAAAGCGGCCACCGTCCAGCGGCACCAGCGGGCGCAGGTCCGGCGGCAGCACGGGCAGCACATCCAGCACCATCCACTGGGGCTTGATGCCCGATTTTTTGAAGGCTTCCAGCACCTTGAGGCGCTTGGCGTTTTTCTTGACCTTGGTTTCCGAGCCGGTCAGGTCGCCGCGCAGGCGCTCGATTTCGGCGTCCAGGTCGATGCTTTCCAGCAGCTCTTGAATGCCTTCGGCACCCATCTTGGCGACAAATTCGTCGTAGCCAAATTCTTCGCATTTCGCGTCGTAATCGTCCTCGGTCATGATGCTGAATTTCTTCAGCGGGGTCATGCCGGGGTCGGTGACCACGTAGGCTTCAAAGTAGAGCACGCGCTCGATGTCGCGCAGCGTCATGTCCAGCACCAGGCCCAGGCGCGAGGGCAGCGATTTCAAAAACCAGATGTGGGCACAGGGCGCGGCCAGGTCAATGTGGCCCATGCGGTCGCGGCGCACCTTGGTTTGCGTGACTTCAACGCCGCACTTTTCGCAGATCACGCCACGGTGCTTGAGGCGCTTGTACTTGCCGCACAGGCATTCGTAGTCCTTGATCGGGCCAAAAATCTTGGCGCAGAACAGACCATCGCGCTCGGGCTTGAAGGTGCGGTAGTTGATGGTCTCGGGCTTTTTCACCTCACCAAAAGACCAGGAACGGATTTTCTCGGGCGAAGCCAGGCCGATCTTGATGGCATCGAAATGCTCATCGGGCGTGAATTGCTTGAACAGGTCGAGTAGCGATTTCATAGAACTCTTTCCCTCTTTCAAAAACTATAGTTGCTGCCGCTTTATTTATAACGATTTGCAGTAGATAACTACTGCAAATCGTTTGTTTATCAGCGGAAAACGCTCATTTATTTAAGAACACCTTAGGAGCGCTCAAGCTCAATGTCCAGGCCCAGGGAGCGAATCTCCTTGACCAGCACGTTGAACGACTCGGGCATCCCGGCTTCGATGGCGTGTTCGCCCTTGACAATGCTCTCGTACACCTTGGTACGGCCTTGCACGTCGTCGGACTTGACGGTGAGCATTTCCTGCAGCACGTAGGCCGCGCCATAGGCTTCCAGTGCCCACACCTCCATCTCACCGAAACGCTGTCCACCGAACTGGGCCTTACCGCCCAGGGGCTGCTGCGTGACCAGCGAGTACGGGCCGGTGGAGCGCGCGTGCATCTTGTCATCGACCAAGTGGTGCAGCTTCAGGTAGTGCATGTAGCCGATGGTGGTCGGGCGCTCAAACTGCTCGCCGGTGCGGCCATCAAACAGGTAGGCCTGGGTGCGGGTGTCGGTCAAGCCTTTGCGCTCTTTCAGCTCGTCCGGATAGGCCAGCTTGAGCATGTCCTTGATCTCGGCTTCCGAAGCGCCGTCGAACACCGGCGAAGCAAAGGGCACGCCCTCTTTCAGGTTGTGCGCCATGGCCAGCACTTCGTCGTCGGTCAGATCGGCAAAGTCCTGGGCGCGGCCGCGGGCTTTGTAGATCTCTTCCAGGAAGGCGCGCACTTCGGCCGCCTTGGCTTCTTGTTGCAGCATGTCGCCAATGCGCTGGCCCAGGCCCTTGCCGGCCCAGCCCAAGTGCACCTCCAGCACCTGACCGATGTTCATCCGCGAAGGCACGCCCAGCGGGTTGAGCACGATGTCCACAGGGGTGCCATCGGCCATGTGCGGCATGTCTTCCACAGGGGTGATCTTGGAGACCACACCTTTGTTACCGTGGCGGCCGGCCATCTTGTCACCGGGCTGCAGGTGGCGTTTCACGGCCAGATAGACCTTGACCATCTTCAGCACGCCAGCGGGCAGCTCGTCGCCTTGCGTCAATTTCTTGCGCTTTTCCTCAAACGCCAGGTCAAAGCTGTGGCGCGTTTGCTCCATGGCGTTTTTCATGGATTCGAGCTGGGCAGCCACCACCTCATCGGCCGGGCGAATGTCAAACCAGTGGAATTTCTCCACCCCCGCCAGGTATTCCGCCGTGATAACCGCGCCTTTGGCCAGCTTTTGCGGGCCGCCATTGGCTTTTTTGCCCACCAGCAGCTTTTCGATACGGTCAAACGCGTCGGCTTCCACGATGCGCAGCTGGTCGTTCAGGTCCAGGCGGAAGCGCTTGAGTTCATCGTCAATGATCTGCTGGGCGCGTTTGTCGCGCTGGATGCCTTCGCGGGTGAAGACTTGCACGTCAATCACGGTGCCCGAGCTGCCTTGGTCCACGCGCAGGGACGTGTCTTTCACGTCCGAGGCCTTCTCGCCGAAGATGGCGCGCAGCAGTTTTTCTTCGGGCGTGAGCGTGGTTTCGCCTTTGGGCGTGACCTTGCCGACCAGCACATCGCCGGGCTGCACTTCCGCGCCCACGTAGATGATGCCGGACTCGTCCAAGCGGTTGAGCTGGGTTTCGCTCAGGTTGGGAATATCCCGGGTGATTTCCTCGGAGCCCAGCTTGGTGTCCCGCGCCATGACCACCAGCTCTTCGATGTGGATCGAGGTGTAGCGGTCTTCGGCCACCACCTTCTCGGAGATCAAAATCGAGTCCTCGAAGTTGTAACCGTTCCAGGGCATGAAGGCGATCAGCATGTTCTGGCCGATGGCGATTTCGCCCAGGTCGGTCGAAGCGCCGTCAGCAATCACATCGCCCTTGGCCAGCACATCGCCTTTTTTAACGATGGGGCGCTGGTGGATGTTGGTGTTCTGGTTGGAACGCTGGTACTTGATCAGGTTGTAGATGTCCACACCCACTTCACCGGCCTGCGCCTCGGCATCGTGTACGCGCACCACAATGCGGGTGGCATCCACGTAGTCCACCACGCCGCCCCGGGTGGCCGTCACCACCGTGCCCGAGTCGATCGCGGCCACGCGCTCAATGCCGGTACCAACCATGGGTTTTTCCGGACGCAGCACCGGCACCGCCTGGCGCGACATGTTGGCACCCATCAAGGCGCGGTTGGCGTCGTCGTGCTCCAGGAAGGGAATCAGCGAAGCAGCCACCGACACGATCTGCGCCGGCGACACGTCCATGTACTGCACGCGCTCGGGCGACAGCAGGGTGGATTCACCTTCTTCACGGGCCGACACCAAATCGCCCACCAGGCGGCCTTCGGCATCCAGCTCGGCGTTGGCCTGGGCGATGATGTACTTGCCTTCTTCAATCGCGGACAGGTAGTCGATCTCATTGGTCACCTTGCCATCGACCACGCGGCGGTAAGGGGTTTCAATAAAACCGTACTCGTTCAAACGCGCGTACAGCGACAGCGAGTTGATCAGGCCAATGTTCGGACCTTCCGGCGTTTCGATGGGACAGACGCGGCCATAGTGGGTCACGTGCACGTCGCGCACCTCAAAGCCGGCACGCTCGCGCGTCAAACCGCCCGGGCCCAGGGCCGAGACGCGGCGCTTGTGCGTGATTTCGGCCAGCGGGTTGGTCTGGTCCATGAACTGCGACAGCTGCGATGCGCCAAAAAACTCTTTCAGCGCCGCGGAAATCGGCTTGGAGTTGATCAGGTCGTGCGGCATCAGCGGCTCTTGCTCGGCCTGGCCCAGACGCTCTTTCACGGCTTTTTCAATGCGTGCCAAACCGGTGCGGTACTGGTTTTCAGCCAACTCGCCCACACAACGCACGCGGCGGTTGCCCAGGTGGTCGATGTCGTCCACTTGGCCCTTGCCGTTGCGCAGATCCACCAGAATTTTCACCACGGCCAGGATGTCTTCGTTGGACAGCACCATGGGGCCAGTGGATTCATCGCGGCCCACGCGGGCGTTGAACTTCATGCGGCCCACGCGCGACAGGTCGTAGGTGTCCGGGTTGTAGAACAGGCGCTGGAACAAGGCTTGCACCGCATCTTCGGTGGGTGGCTCGCCGGGGCGCATCATGCGGTAGATGGCCACACGGGCCGCCATCTCGTCCACGGTTTCATCCGTGCGCAGGGTTTGCGAGATGTAAGCGCCCTGGTCCAACTCATTGGTGTGAATGCACTGCACGTCCACGATGTGGGCAGAGCGCATTTTTTTCAGCAGGGTTTCGGTCAGCTCTTCGTTGGCCTTGGCCAGGATTTCGCCGGTATCGGCATCGACCACATTTTTGGCCAGCACACGGCCCAGCAGGAAGTCTTCCGGCACGCTGATGAACTTGGTGCCCGACTGCTCCAGCTCGCGCGTGTGGCGGGCGGTAATGCGCTTGTCCTTGGCAACAATGACTTTGCCGGCCTTGTCGGCGATGTCGAAACGGGCCACTTCGCCTTTCAGGCGATCGGCGACAAACTCCATCTGCGCGCCCGAATCCATCAGGCGGAAGTTGTCATTCACGAAGAAGTGCGCCAGGATTTGCTCGGGGGTCATGCCAATGGCTTTGAGCAAAATCGACACCGGCATCTTGCGGCGACGGTCCACGCGGAAGTACAGCAGGTCTTTGGGGTCGAACTCAAAGTCCAGCCAAGAACCACGGTAAGGAATGATGCGGGCGCTGAACAGCAGCTTGCCGGAGCTGTGGGTTTTGCCCTTGTCGTGCTCAAAGAACACGCCAGGCGAACGGTGCAGCTGCGAGACAATCACGCGCTCGGTGCCATTCACAATGAAAGAGCCTTTGTCGGTCATCAGGGGCACTTCGCCCATGTAGACTTCTTGCTCCTTGACCTCTTTGACCACCTTGTTCTGGTTGGTCGAAGACTCACGGTCATAAATGATGAGCTGCACTTTGGCACGCACGGCCGACGAAAAAGTCAGTCCACGCGTTTGGCACTCGCGCACGTCAAAAGCAGGTTTGGCAAGGTTGTACTCGACAAACTTCATCTCGACAAAACCATTGTGCGAGACGATCGGGAAGGCGGCGTTGAAGGCGGCTTGCAGGCCTTCGTCAGCACGTTTTTTAGGCGCTACGTCCTTTTGCAAGAATGCGGTGTACGCATCTTTTTGCATTTGTAGCAGGTAGGGCACTGCGAGCACGCTATCGCGGCTGCCGAAGCTTTTGCGAATCCGCTTGCGTTCGGTGTAAGAATAGGCCATGAGATCTCCGGGCAAAGACATGAGTCCTGTGGGGCAAGGGCTGGGCGACACGGCCCGGCAAATGAAAACCATGAAAGTCTTATTTACCGGCTTGGCGGTTGGCCACTACCAACCAATGGCGGACGGCGATGCATTGCACATCGCCCGAACCAAGGCATCTTCTGTTGTCGGAATGGTCAGAAGACACAAGAAAAATCAGCCACCTGATTTTTCTGATGTGTTCTAACACCTGCGCCTGCGCTGGCTGCACAGGCACCAAAGGCTGGAGGCCCTTGCGGACTCTCCAGCCTCAGGAAAGCGGACTCAATTACTTGAGTTCAGCCTTGGCACCAGCTTCGACCAGCTTCTTCACAGCAGCTTCAGCGTCGGCTTTGGCAACTGCTTCTTTCACAGTCTTGGGAGCGCCATCGACCAGGTCTTTGGCTTCTTTCAGGCCCAGACCGGTGATTTCGCGCACAGCTTTAATCACGGACACTTTGTTGGCGCCGGCTTCTTGCAGCACGACGTCAAACTCGGTCTTCTCTTCAGCGGCAGCCGCACCGGCACCAGCGCCAGCAGCAGCAGGAGCGGCCATAGCAGCAGCGCTCACGCCAAATTTTTCTTCAATTGCTTTGACCAGCTCGTTCAGTTCCAGGACGGTCATGCTGTCCAGAGCGGTCAAGAATGCGTCTTTATCGAATGCCATTTTGATTTCCTAACAATATTGTTGGTGTAAGTTGCACTGCGCTTGGTTAAGCAGCAGCCGTTTCGCCTTCGCCCTTTTTGGCCGCCAAAGCGCCCAGCACCACTGCGGTACGGGAGATGGGGGACATGAGCAGGCCGCACAATTGCGCCAGCAGCACGTCTTTGGAGGGGATGCTTGCCAGCTCTTTAACGCCATTGACGTCCAGGGCTTTACCTGCAAACGCACCACCGCGAATCACCAGCTTGTCGTTGGTTTTTGCGAAGTCCGCCACTACTTTGGCAGCGGCAATTGCGTCTTCAGAGAAGCCATAGACCAGCGGGCCGGTCATCTGGTCAGCCACGATCTCAAACTGGCTGCCAGCCACAGCACGGCGGGCCAGGGTGTTTTTCAACACGCTCAGGCTCACACCCTTGCTGCGGGCATCAGCGCGCAGTTTGGTCATATCGGCGACCGCGATGCCGCGGTATTCCGCGATCACAAGCGTTTGAGCTTTAGCGGCGAGGCTGGTCACTTCATTGATGACCGCTTCTTTCTCACTGCGATTCAGACTCAAGGTCTACTCCTTCGTATGCGTATTTCTGATTGCTCATCCACACGCGCTCTTGGGTTTGCAGCGACCAACTGTTTCGGAAGTTTTAAAAATTCCATCTGCAGCGGGTTCGCCATCTACGCTGGCGTCAAACATTAAGTGCCAATTCACTTGGCACACCAGCGGTCTTGGATGGCCTACTGCTTTTGCTTGCACAAAAGCAGTAGCCCACCACACTCGACTCTCTTTTTTAGAGAACCGAGGATTCTAGCAAATTACGCTGCGATGGTTTGTGCATCCACGCGAACACCCAGGCCCATGGTCGAGGACAGGGCCACCTTGCGCAGGTACAAACCTTTGCTGGTTGCAGGTTTTGCTTTGTTCAGGGCATCAATCAAGGCGGCCAAGTTGCCTTGCAGCTTGGCGTCGTCGAACGAACGACGGCCAATGGTGCTGTGCACGATACCGGCTTTGTCCACACGGAACTGCACTTGACCAGCTTTGGCATTCTTCACAGCCGTAGCCACATCAGGGGTCACCGTGCCCACTTTGGGGTTAGGCATCAGACCACGAGGGCCCAAGATTTGACCCAGAGTACCGACAACGCGCATGGCATCCGGCGCAGCGATTACCACGTCAAAAGGCATGTCACCGGCTTTCACCATGGCAGCCAATTCATCCATGCCAACAATGTCAGCGCCTGCGGCCTTGGCTTCATCAGCTTTGGCACCTTGGGCAAACACTGCGACACGGGTGGTCTTGCCTGTACCGTGGGGCAGCACCACAGCACCGCGCACCACTTGGTCCGATTTACGCGAATCGACACCCAGCTGCACAGCCACGTCGATGGACTCATCAAACTTAGCAGTGGCAGCCTCTTTCACCAAAGCCACGGCTTCAGCGAAGGGATACAGACGGGTTGCGTCCACTTTACCCTGCAGGGCTTTTTGCTTTTTGGTCAATTTGGCCATATCACACACCCTCCACAATCACGCCCATCGAGCGAGCCGAACCAGCCAAAGTACGCACAGCAGCGTCCACATCGGCAGCAGTCATGTCTTTTTGCTTGGTTTTGGCAATTTCTTCCAACTGCTCACGGGTAATCTTGCCAACCTTGACCTTCAGGGGATTGGCCGAACCTTTGTCCAGCTTGGCTGCTTTTTTGATCAGCACCGCAGCTGGGGGCGACTTGATAACAAAAGTGAAGCTTTTGTCAGCAAATGCCGTGATCACCACAGGCAGAGGCAAACCAGGTTCGACACCTTGGGTCTGGGCGTTAAACGCCTTGCAGAATTCCATGATGTTCAAACCACGTTGGCCCAATGCAGGACCAATTGGAGGGGACGGGTTGGCTTTACCAGCTGGTACTTGCAGCTTGATGAAGCCGACGATTTTCTTCGCCATAGAAAGCTCCTTGCGGGTTAGCGCTTGGCACACACTGCTTGTGTGATACCAAGCTCCCCGGGGTGGTTAAGGCTTTTATTTCAGCACGCAAGCCTGTGGTACGTGCGCCCCTATTGACAAGCAATAGAAAGGCAAAAACTTAAAGTTTAGGTTTTCTCAACCTGTGAGAACTCCAATTCAACCGGTGTTGAGCGGCCAAAGATCGCAACAGAAACACGCAGGCGACTTTTTTCGTAATTGACTTCTTCAACCGATCCGTTGAAATCTGTGAACGGGCCTTCTTTCACGCGGACCAACTCACCGACCATGAATTCAATTTTGTGGCGCGGCTTGTCACTACCTTCTTGCACTTGATCGACGATTTTTTGGATTTCCGCTTCGGAAATCGGGGCAGGACGGTTTTTGGCACCACCGACAAACCCCGTGACCTTGCTAGTGTGTTTCACCAAATGCCAGGTGTCATCTTCCATCACCATTTCAACAAACACATAGCCAGGAAACAGACGACGCTCAGTGGTTTTGCGCTTACCGTTGCGCATTTCAACCACTTCTTCGGTAGGCACCAAGATGCGTCCAAACTTATTCTGCATCCCAGCCCGGTTGATGCGCTCGGTGATATTGCGCTCTACTGCCTTCTCCATCCCGGAATAAGCGTGAACGATATACCAGCGCAAATCTGGATTGGTTGTTGGGGCGAGAGTCTCCGGCGTTCCCACCAGGCCTGCCACTTGCATTGCATCCGTCATTAACCCCTCCAGCCCAGAACCAGGTCGTATAGGACCCATGCCAGCGTTTGATCCGTCAGCCACAAAAACAAAGCCATGACGACCGCAAACGCAAAAACGTACAGAGTCATTTGCACGCTTTCTTTGCGTGTGGGCCAGACAACTTTTTTGACTTCCTTCACGGAGTCTTTAGAAAAACCGACCAGCTGCCGCCCAGACTCAGAAACCAAAAAGACTACCACAGCAGCCGCGATTCCAAGCAACAGAACGCCCCACTGCACCAAGGCACCTTGCTTGGACAGCGCGTAGAACCCAGCAATAGCAGCAATCACCAAACCAACGGCAACCGCCAGTTTTGCCTTGTCGGCACCGGTACTCACTGTTTCAACTTGCGATGTAGCCATATTCAACTTTGATACTGCCTTCCAGCAGTCTACAGACACCAAAGCCCGCCGGTGTGGGCGGGCTTAGAGCAAAACCACTTAAGTGGTGGCAGGGGCAGTAGGAATCGAACCTACAACCTTCGGTTTTGGAGACCGACGCTCTGCCAATTGAGCTATACCCCTAAAACCCTAAAATTTAGGCAATGACCTTGGCAACCACGCCAGCGCCCACGGTACGACCACCTTCGCGGATAGCAAAGCGCAGGCCTTCTTCCATGGCGATGGGGGCGATCAGTTTGACGGTGATCGACACGTTGTCGCCAGGCATCACCATTTCTTTGTCAGCAGGCAACTCGATCGAGCCGGTCACGTCCGTGGTACGGAAGTAGAACTGGGGACGGTAGTTGTTGAAGAAAGGCGTGTGACGGCCACCTTCGTCTTTGGACAGAACGTACACCTCAGCGGTGAAGTGGGTGTGCGGCTTGATGGAGCCGGGCTTGCACAGCACTTGGCCGCGTTCCACGTCTTCACGCTTGGTGCCGCGCAGCAGCAGACCCACGTTGTCACCGGCTTGGCCTTGGTCCAGCAGTTTGCGGAACATTTCCACGCCCGTGCAGGTGGTTTTCTGGGTGTCTTTGATACCGACGATTTCGATTTCTTCGCCGACTTTAATGATGCCGCGCTCGATACGACCGGTCACCACCGTGCCACGGCCAGAGATGGAGAACACGTCTTCCACAGGCATCAGGAATGCGCCGTCCACAGCACGCTCAGGCGTGGGGATGTAGCTGTCCAGGGCTTCAGCCAGTTTGATCACAGCCGCTTCACCGATGGGCGATTGGTCGCCTTCCAGGGCCAGCTTGGCCGAGCCACGGATGATGGGGGTGTCGTCGCCAGGGAATTCGTATTTGTCCAGCAGCTCGCGCACTTCCATTTCG
>NZ_JBHSEY010000003.1:0-21817 GCF_042654745.1 Comamonas denitrificans | reverse complement strand
TGAGATTGGCGAAGCGCTGGAATAAATGCTGGCCTGCATAAAGCGGAATATGAAGGGACTAACGAACGAGGTAAGCCGGCCGCCGAAGGCGGATCGGCTTGACCGCCGGGTTAGACCCGACGGGGTTTGAAAAAGCGCTGCGCACCCGCGAAACGCTACCAAAGAAAGAGCTGCTAGCGCACGCGGGACGGGCGCTAGAGGCCAAAAATGCTTGAAACCCGCGCAGTGAGTGCAGGCGAAGCCCGGCGCAACGGCCAAACCCCAAAGGCCGAACCTTTGCGATGGGCAAAACGCTGGAATAAATGCGGGCCTGCATAAATGGATTTTGGAGCGGGCTAACGCCCTGAGTTCAGCCGCCGCCGTAGGCGGTCGGCTGCGACGAACAGTTAGACCCGAAGGCCAAAAGGGGGCGCCCAACCCTGAAGACGGACGCGGCCCATGAAAAAGCGCTGCGCCACGGAAGCGGCGCAGCGCTGCAAGAATGATAGCTGGTGGCGCTTACTGCACAAGCGCTGGAGGCCAAAAAGGCTTGAAACCTGCGCAGTGCTGACAGGCTAAGCCCGGCGCAGCGCCAAAACCCCAAAGGAGAAACCTTTGAGATTGGCGAAGCGCTGGAATAAATGCTGGCCTGCATAAAGCGGAATATGAAGGGATTAACGGCCAAGATAAGCGGCTGGCTGAAAGCCAGTCCGCTTGAGCGCAGAGTTAGACCCGAAGGCCAGAAGGGAGCGCCCAAACTTAAAGACGGGTGCGGCCCAGGAAAATGCGCTGGGCCTCGGGAGCGGCGCAACGCTGCAAGAATGATAGCTGGCAGCGCTTGCTGAACAAGGGCTAGAGGCCAAAAAGGCTTGAAACTTGCGCGGCGAATGCAGGCGAAGCCCGGCGCAGCGCCGAAACCTCAAAGGAGAAACCTGTGAGAAAGGCGAACCGCTGGAGTAAATGCTGGCCTGCATAAAGCGGAATATGAAGGGACTAACGCTTGAGTTCAGCGGTCGCCGCAGGCGATCCGCTGGAACGATGGGTTAGACCCAACGTGTGAAAAGAAACAGCCTCGCACACAAAACGAGCAGTACAAGGCTGGACGAAACCAAACACCGGTGGAAATGCCTGCATACCTGCCAAAGAGCGCAACGCTAAAAGGCGAAGCCCAGCACGCAAGCCAGCACCCAGCGGAAAACCGCTTGATGAGGTGGATGCGGGTAAATAAAGCATGGGTTTTGATGCGGCCGGATTAATGCGGACTAACGGCCAAGGTAAGCGGCCCGCAGAATGCGGGTCCGCTTGACCGCAGAGTTAGACCCGAAGGCCAAAAGGGGGCGCCCTGACTTGAAGAAGGGCGCGGCCCACGAAAAACCGCTGGGCCACGGAAGCGGCGCAGCGCTGCAAGAAGGATAGCTGGTGGCGCTTGCTGCACAAGCGCTGGGGGCCCAAAAGGCTTGAAAGCCTTTGGAACAGGGCGGAGCGCTGGAACGGGTGGCTGCGCGCATGAAACGGGTGATGGGACTAACGGCCAAGGTAAGCGGCCCGCAGAATGCGGGTCCGCTTGACCGCAGAGTTAGACCCGAAGGCCAACAGGGAGCGCCCAGCCTTGAAGAAGGGCGCAGCCCACGAAAAAGCGCTGGGCCACGGAAGCGGCGCAGCGCTGCAAGAATGATAGCTAGCAGCGCTTGCTACACAAGCGCCAGAGGCCCAAAAGGCCTGAAACCGACCAAGCGAACGCAGGCGAAGCCCGGCAAAGCGCCAAAAACCCAAAGGAGAAACCTTGGATAAAGGCGAAGCGCTGGAATGAATGTAGGCCTGCATAAAGAGGAATATGAGAGGACTAACTAAAAATAGACATCGTGGACTGTAGAGATGTACGATGCCTAATGCCACCATGTTAAACCCTATTCATGGGGAAATCTCCAATGCCTGACATTTAGAGCGGTCTAAAAATTGGCGGATGAACACCCCTCCACCCCCCAAGCTGCTCCCCCGTTTGCGTGAACATTTGCGCACGCGGCACTACAGCATTCGCACTGAAGAAGCGTACGCCGATTGGGTCAAGCGCTTCATTCTTTTTCACCACAAGCGCCATCCAAAAGATATGGGTGCAGCCGAGGTGGAGGCTTTTTTGACGCATTTGGCAGTACACCGGCAGGTATCAGCATCGACACAAAATCAGGCCAAATCAGCGCTGCTCTACCTTTACAAGCAAGTGCTGCAAATCGAATTGCCTTGGCTCGATGAGGTGGTGCAGGCCAAAACACCACAACGCTTACCTGTGGTGTTAACGCCCAGCGAGGTGCGTGAATTGCTGCAGCATATGGAAGGCACGCCGGGTTTGATTGCTCATTTGCTGTATGGCACTGGCATGCGGGTGTTGGAGGGGCTGCGCCTGCGCGTGAAAGACATTGAGTTTGAGCGCCGCGAAATCATCGTGCGCGAGGGCAAGGGCAATAAAGATCGGGTCACGGTGTTGCCAGAAAACTTGATTACCCCATTAAAAGCGCAGCTACAAAAAGTGCGTGCTTTGCACGAAAAAGATGTATTGGCGGGATTTGGGCGTGTCTATTTGCCCCATGCGTTGGCCATGAAGTACCCCGAGGCCGACCGCAGCTGGCCCTGGCAATGGGTGTTTCCTTCGCCTGTGCGCTCGCAAGACCCGCGCCCAGATGCACGTACCGGAGAGTTGCTAGAGCGCAGGCACCATGTGCTGCCCACCTCGGTGCAACGCGCTGTGCGCGATGCGGCACGCCGTGCTGGGATTGCCAAGCCTGTTAGCCCCCATGTGCTGCGCCACTCGTTTGCCACGCATTTGCTGCAAGCGGGTTACGACATTCGCACGGTGCAAGAGCTGCTGGGGCATGCCGATGTCAGCACCACCATGATTTACACCCATGTAATGAATAAAGGCGGGCGCGGTATTTTGAGTCCGTTGGATGCACTTTAGGTACTTAAATGCTTCTAACGCTGATTAATAAAGCGCTTGCAGCTATAAAAAAAGGAAGCCTGGGCTTCCTTTTTTTATGGTGGCTACGGATTGGGCATCCAGGCCGGGTTACAGCACCTCAAACACCCCGGCCGCGCCCATGCCGCCGCCGATGCACATGGTGACGCACACGCGTTTGGCACCCCGGCGCTTGCCTTCAATCAGGGCGTGGCCGGTCAGGCGCTGGCCTGATACGCCGTAGGGGTGGCCCAGGGCGATGGCGCCGCCATTGACGTTCAGGCGCTCGTTGGGGATGCCCAGGGTGTCGCGGCAGTAGAGCACTTGCACGGCGAAGGCTTCGTTCAGCTCCCACAGGTCGATGTCCTGCACGGTGAGGCCCAGTTTTTTCAGCACCTTGGGCACGGCAAAGACGGGGCCGATGCCCATTTCATCCGGCTCGCAGCCCGCCACGGCAAAGCCCAGGAAGCGGCCCAGGGGTTGCAGGCCGTTGCGGGCCGCAAAATCTTCGCTGACCACCACGCAAGCGCCTGCGCCGTCGCTGAATTGGCTGGCGTTGCCGGCGGTGATCAGGCCGCCGGGGAGGGCGCTTTTTAGGCCGCTGACGGCGGCCACGGTGGTGCCCTCGCGCGTGCCTTCGTCCTTGGATACGGTCACTTCTTTGGTGATCAGGCCCCGTTGCTTGTCGGCGATTCCGGCGGTGACGGTGATGGGGGCAATTTCGGCATCAAACAGGCCCGCTGCCTGGGCGGCGCAGGCTTTTTGCTGGCTGGCGGCGCCGTATTCGTCCATTGCATCGCGGCCGATGCGGTAGCGTTGGGCGACGTTCTCGGCCGTTTGCAGCATGTTCCAGTAGATTTCTGGTTTGCTGGCAGCCAGGGCCGGGTCGTGCGCCATGTGCATGTTTACCTCTTGCTGCACGCAGGAGATGCTTTCCACGCCACCGGCCACCAGCACGTCGTTTTCTCCGGCGATGATGCGCTGCGCGGCCAGGGCGATGGATTGCAGGCCTGAGGAGCAAAAGCGGTTGATGGTCAGGCCCGAGGCCGTGACCGGCAGGCCCGCCTGAAGGGCGATCAGCCGCGCCACGTTGGCGCCGGTGGTGCCTTCGGGCAGGGCGCAGCCCATGATGACATCTTCGACCAAAGCCGCGTCGATGCCGGCCCGCTGCACGGCATGGCGCACGGCGTGGCCGCCCAGGGTGGGGCCATAGGTCAGGTTGAACGCGCCCTTCCAGCTCTTGGCAAGTGGGGTGCGGGCGGTGGAGACGATTACTGCGGAAGTCATAGCACTATTCCCTTTAATACGGTGCGATCAGAACGATTTGCCTTCAGCCACCAGGCGCTGCAAGAGCGGCGCGGGCTGCCAGAACGCGGCATCGTCCAGCGGGTTGTTGGCAAAGCGCTGCATGGCGGCGACGACGTTGAACAGGCCCACTTCGTTGGCGTAGCACAGCGGCCCGCCGCGGTGCACAGGAAAGCCGTAGCCAAAGATATAGACCACATCAATATCGCTGGCCTTGGTGGCAATGCCTTCTTCCAGAATGTGCGCGGCTTCGTTCACCAGGCTGAACACCAGGCGCTGAACGATTTCTTCGTCCGCAATCTGGCGCGGCGTGATGCCTTGGGCCTGGCGGTTGGCGGCGATCATGGCCACCACGTCGGCGTTGGGGATGGCGTTGCGCTTGCCCGGCAGGTAGTCGTACCAGCCCGCGCCGGTTTTTTGGCCAAAGCGGCCTTGCTCGCACAGCAGATCGGCGGTTTTGCTGTAGCGAATGTCTGGCCGCTCAATGGCGCGGCGCTTGCGAATGGCCCAGCCAATGTCGTTGCCCGCCAGGTCGCTCATGCGGAATGGGCCCATGGCAAAGCCAAATTGCTCGGCCGCTTTGTCCACCTGTTCAGGCGTGCAGCCCTCGTCCAGCAAAAAGCCGGCCTGCTGGCTGTAGCGCTCGATCATGCGGTTGCCGATAAAGCCATCGCACACGCCCGAGAGCACGGCCGTTTTGCGGATTTTTTTTGCCACGGCCATGGCGGTGGCCAGCACGTCGTTGGCGGTTTTTGCGCCGCGCACCACTTCCAGCAGCTTCATGACGTTGGCCGGGCTGAAAAAGTGCAGGCCCACCACGTCCTGCGGGCGCTGGGTGAAGGCGGCGATTTGGTTCAAATCCAGGGTGGAGGTGTTGCTGGCCAAGATGGCACCGGGCTTGGCCACGGCATCCAGTTGGGTGAACACGGCCTGCTTGACGGCCATGTCCTCGAACACGGCTTCGATGACCAGGTCGGCATCTTTCAGGTCGGCGTAGTCCAGCGTGGTGGAGAGCAGGGCCATGCGCTGCGCGTACTTGTCCTGCGTGAGTTTGCCCTTGGCCAGCTGCCCTTCGTAGTTTTTGCGGATGGTGGCCACGCCGCGCTCCAGCGCTTCTTGCTTTGTTTCTAGGAGCTTGACCGGCACGCCAGCATTCAAAAAGTTCATGGCAATGCCGCCACCCATCATGCCTGCTCCGATAACAGCTACGCTTTCAATAGCTCGCAGCGGGGTATTGGCAGGCACGTCCGGAATCTTGCTGGCAGCGCGCTCGGCAAAGAACAAGTGGCGCAGTGCCCGCGATTCGGGGGTGAACATCAGTTGCAGGAACAGGTCGCGCTCGGTCGCCAGGCCGTCGGTGATTTTTTGCTGGGTGGCCGCCTGCACGGCATCTACGCACTTGGCCGGGGCGGGGAAGTGTTTCGCCATGCCTTTGACCATGTTGCGGGCAAACTGAAAGTAAGCATCGCCCTGCGGGTGCCGGGCCCGCAGCGCCGCCACCAGCGGCAGCGGGCGCACGCTGGCCACGCTGCGGGCCAGGGCCACGGCTTCATCCAGCAAGGTGGCAGCGCTGGTGGCCAGCTGGGTCAGTAGCTTTTGCCCCGGCACCTGGGCCAGCAGGGCGGCGGCCACCGGTTCGCCGCTGATGATCATGTTCAGCGCCGGCTCTACTCCCAGGGCACGCGGCAGGCGCTGTGTGCCGCCTGCGCCGGGCAGCAGGCCCAGTTTCACCTCGGGCAGGCCCAGCTTGCAATCGGGTGTGGCTATGCGGTAGTGGCAGGCCAACGACAGCTCCAGCCCGCCGCCCATGCAAACGCTGTGCAAGGCGGCAACCACGGGCTTGCTGCAGCCTTCCACCATGGCAATCAGGGTGTGCAGATTGGGTTCGGCAAACGCGGCATCGTGGCCAAACTCGCTAATGTCGGCCCCGCCGGAAAACGCCTTGCCCGCGCCGGTCAGCACAATCGCCTGCACTTGGGGATCGTCCTGGGCGCGTTGCAGGCCAGCGGCTAGCGCCTGGCGCATGGCCTGCCCCAGGCTATTGACAGGGGGTAGGTCAAGGGTCAGCACAGCCACATCGGTGTGGACTTGGTAGTGAACCGTCATCACAGGTCTCCTTGGTTAAACATGAATAGAACGAACGTTCTAAAAAACACATTCTAGGGACGGCCTGCGACGGCGTTTTGTCCCTTCGGGGACATGGCGGGGGCTAATTACTCAAAACACTGTTGGATTACAGACAAATTTGAGGGAAATCCCAGGGAAAAAACCGTGCGCACGGGCCCAACAATGCCTTTTCGTGTTTTCCGTGTTTTACGTGTTTTCTTCTTTGAGAATTTCTTCATGCAACGCACCACCTTCCTTCGCGCCAGCATCGCCCTGGCTGCCGCCACCTTGATGGGCACCGCCAGTGCTGCCCCCGAGCCCATTTTGATTGGCGTGCCCGCCCCCATGACGGGGCCCAATACCCAATACGGCGATGAGCTCAAGGCCGGCGTTTTAACCGCCATTGAAACCTTGAATGCAGCCGGTGGCTTGAATGGCCGCCCCTACCAACCGGTGTTGATTGATGATGCCTGCGAGCCCAAACAAGCCGTGCCTGCGGCCAACCGGGTGATCAACTCAGGTGCCAAATTTGCGGTCGCCCACGTCTGCTCGGGGGTTACGGTGCCTGCAGCAAAAATTTACGAAGAAGAGGGCATTGTTGCCATCACCCCCGGTGCGACGGCGCCGCAGGTGACGGACAACCTCAAGGGCCGCCACTTTTTCCGCACCATTGGCCGCGATGACCAGCAAGGCCCCTTTGCCGCCAGCTTTATCGCCGCCCGCCTGAACGCCCAAACCATCGTCGTGCTGCACGACAAACAAACCTATGGTGCCGGTGTGGCCCAGCATGTGAAGGCTTCGCTGGAGAAACTGGGGGCGAATATTGCCCTGTACGACGGCATTAATGCCGGGGACAGCGATTACTCCGCCGTGATTACCAAGCTCAAAACCATCAAACCCGACGTGGTGTTCTTTGGTGGCTATCCGCCTGAAATGGGCTTGCTGCTGCGCCAGGCCAAAGAGCAAGGCCTGCAAACCCAATTCATGGGGGCCGAAGGCGCTTTCAACCAAAGCCTGGTCGAAATTGCGGGCCCAGCGCTGGAAGGCATGCTGTTTACCTACCCGGCCGACTTCAGCGCCCGCGCCGAGAACCAAGCCATCGTCCAAGCCTTTGAAAAAGCCCAACGCCCCGCCAACGGTGCCTACCAAATGCCCGCCTACGCTGCGGTTCAAGTGCTGCACGAAAGCATGAAAGCCGTGGGCACCGACCCCAAAAAAGTGGCGGAGTACATGCACAGCAATCGCTTTGATACGGTGATTGGCCCCGTGGCCTTTGACCGCAAGGGCGATTTGAAGAATTTTGATTTTGTCGTCTTCAAGCTCGATAAGAGTGGCCAGCGCAAGCTGGTGCGCTGATGCACTGCACCAGCTTGCGGCATAAGTGGCAGTATTAATTTCTATTAAAATAGCCTCAAACGCTTATATGATAAGCGCTTGAAGCTATTTTTTTTGCCTGTTCTTTCTGCCCTTTACCTGCCTTCCCCTGACTTATGTCCACCGAAATTGCCCCCGGCTTGCTGATCCAAAATCTGGCCAAAGACCCCGCCACCTTGCGTCTGAGCGATTACAAACTGATCGCTTTTGATATGGATTCAACCCTGATCACCATCGAATGCATCGACGAGATTGCCGATGTGACGGGCAAAAAAGCTGAAGTGGCCGCCATCACCGAAGCGACCATGCGCGGCGAGATCGCCGACTTTAAAGACAGCCTGCGCCAGCGGGTGGCCAAGCTGCGCGGCGTGACGCAGGCGCAAATGCTGCAAGTGCGCCAAGAGCGCCTCAAGTTGTCGCCCGGCGCGCAAGAGCTGGTGCAGGCAGCGCAAAAAGCGGGGCTCAAAGTGCTGCTGGTCTCCGGCGGTTTTACTTTTTTTGCCGAATACGTGCGCGGCCTGCTGAACATCGACTTTGTCCGCGCCAACGTGCTGGAAGAGGCTGACGGCGTGCTCACCGGTGGCTTGGTTGCGCAATGCTGGGGCGATATTTGCGACGGTGCCGAAAAACGCCGCACCCTGCTGGAAGTGGCCAGCCTGCTGGGCATTGCCCCAGCCCAGTGCATTGCCGTGGGCGATGGCAGCAACGACATCCCCATGATGGAGGCGGCCGGCCTGTCGGTGGCCTACCACGCCAAGCCGCGCGTGCGCAGCGTAGCCCAGGTGTGTATCAATGAAGGTGGTTTGGATCGGCTGCTGGAAGTATTGGGCTGAAAAAGTAGCGCGACCCGCTCTAAAAATAAAGATTTCAGATAAAAAACAAGCTGAAACGCTTTATTCTCAAGCGCAACAAGCTCTATTTTTTAAGTTAAAGCACCTGTGCTGCAGCAAAAAGCGACACCATGTGTGTCGCTTTTTTGTTGGGCGGTATCCGCTGCTGATTTGATGCTTACCTGGCGTTTCAACGGTGATTAGCGCAGCACCAAAATCGGTTTGCCCGAGTGGGTCAGCACATGCTGCGTTTCGCTGCCCAGCAGCAGGCGCTTAATGCCCTTGCGCCCGTGTGAGGCCATGACGATCAGGTCCACCTCTTGCTTGTCTGCGGTGGCGATGATGGATTCGGCCACCAAGTCAGATTTGGCGATGGTGGTTTTTACCGTCACACCCATATTTTTGCCCTCGGCTTTGATGGCGCTCAATTGCTCTTGTGCTTGGGCAGTCCACTGGGCCTCAATGCGTTTGATTTCTGAAATATCCACAGTGGCGCCGCCTTCCAGGTAGCTGCGCGGATAGCGGGGAATGACACGCAACGCCACCAGGGTTGCGCCACTGAGCTTGGCCAAGGACAGTGCGCTTTGCACCGCTTTTTCTGACAGGGCAGAGCCATCAGTGGCTACCAAAATGCGTTCATACATAAATAGACCTCCTGGGTGAAAAATAGCGTTGAAAAGTATACTTTTTACGCTATGAATACTTTAGCAGCTTAGGTTGTCTTTGCTCAGAAGATTTGACCCGGGTCAAAGCGTTTATGATGCGGGCCCGCAACGTTATGACTTTATTTGCTCAGAGTCTTGTGCAAAAAGATTCGCATCTTCTTGTTTCTGAAGAAAAAAGGGCGCAGGCTGAGGAAGAACACGTTCTTCTAGATGATCCCCAGGAGTGGCCACAGTTTGGCAAACCCGCTGGGGCTGCAACGCCCTCAACAACTTCCTCCGATCCAGCCACGGTTCCTATTTGGGATTCGCACGTGGCGCTGGAGGGGATGTTCTGCGCCACGTGCGCGCTCAGTATTGAAGAGGCATTGCGCAGCGCTCCAGGCATCGTGCGCGTGGAAGTGTCCGCTGCGGCACACCGCGCCCGCATCGTCTGGGATGCGCGACTGACCAAACCATCGCAGTGGTTTGCCACCATTGCCCAAGCCGGCTACCGCGCCGTTCCGGCCCAAGATATCTATGCCAAAACGCTGCGCCAAGCCTCACAGCGCAAGATGCTGTGGCGCTGGTTGCTGGCCACTTTTTGCATGATGCAGGTGATGATGTACGCTTGGCCGGCCTATGAGGCCAAGCCCGGTGATTTGTCGCTGGAGATCGAAACCCTGCTGCGCTGGGCTTCGTGGCTGATTTGTATCCCCATGCTGATTTATTCTTGCGGGCCGTTTTTTAGCGGTGCCTGGCGGGATTTGCGCCAAGGGCGCATCAGCATGGATTTGCCCGTGGCTTTGGGCATGGCGATTACTTTTGTCATCAGCAGCTGGGGAACGTTTGACCCAAAAGGAATTTTTGGGCGCGAGGTGTATTTCGATTCGCTGTCGATGTTTGCCGCTTTCTTGCTGGCCGGGCGCTGGCTGGAAGTGCGCCTGCGTGATCGCACCGCAGGGGCTTTGGAAAACGTGCTCAATCGCCTGCCCGACAGCGTTTTGCAGCGCCAAGACGATGGACAGTTTGCCCGCGTAGCCTTGCGCCGGGTTGTGCTGGGCGATGTGCTCAAAGTGTTGCCAGGCGAAGCTTTTCCGGCAGATGGTGTCATTGTGCGTGGGCATACCCAGGCCGATGAGGCTTTGCTCACGGGGGAATCGCGCCCGGTCAGCAAGCCTGAGGGCTGCGCCGTGGTCGCTGGCAGCTTTAACTTGAGTGCGATGGTCGAAATGCAGGTGCAAGCACTGGGCGAGTCCACCCGCTTTGCCGAAATTGTCGGCCTCATGGAGCAGGCCAGCACGCAAAAACCCCGATTGGCCCAATTGGCGGACAAGGTGGCTGGGCCGTTTTTGCTGGGAATTTTGTTGCTTGCGGCGGCCACGGCCGCTTACTGGTGGCCGCACGACCCGGGTAAAGGCCTGTTGTATGCGGCGGTGGTGCTCATTGTTACCTGCCCCTGCGCCCTGTCCTTGGCGACCCCGGTGGCCATTTTGACGGCGGCAGGCTCCTTGGCGCGGCAAGGGGTGTTGGTGCGCAATCTGCAAGGATTGGAAGCCTTGGCCAAGGTGCACACGATTGTTTTTGATAAAACCGGCACCCTGACGCAAGAGGGGTTGGCCGTGCAAGCGAGCCATGCTGCAAATGGTGAAGCACTGCCCGCTGAATATTCGGCATTGGCCGTTGCTTTGGCAAAACAATCTATGCATCCTGTGTCCAAAGCGCTACAAAGTTTGAGCGTTGGTGAGGATGAGCATGCTTGGCAAGTGCTGCTGTTGCAAGAGCTGGCCGGGCAAGGTTTGCGGGCCCAGGTGCAATCCTCAGCCCATTGGCAGGGCCAGCCTCGCTGGGTGCGGCTGGGTTCATTGGCTTTTGCAGCGGCGGGAAACTGGCCGCAGACGCTGACCCAAGCGGTGTACTTATCGCTTGAGCAAAGTGAACCAGAGGGCATGGCTTCAGCGCCTGCTGTCCTTCCCTTGGCCGCCTTTGAGCTCGAAGAGTGTGTTCGCCCAGAGGCGGCCCAGGTGGTGCATGACTTGCAAGCTTTGGGCATTCAAGTGCAATTGCTCTCTGGCGACGGCCCTGCGGCTGTGGCGCGTGTGGCCGAGGCGGTTGGCATTGCACACTACCAAGCCCAGCGCAGCCCGCAGGATAAGCTGCTGGCCTTGCAGGCTTTACAAGCCCAAAATGTCACGGTGGGCATGGTTGGCGATGGCTTGAACGATGGCCCAGTATTGGCCGGTGCCGATGTGTCGTTTGCCTTTGGCCGTGCCGTACCATTGGCCCGGGCACGCTCGGATTTTGTGGTGCTGGGCAGTGACTTGCGCCAAATCGTGCAAACCCTGGCATTTGCCCGCAAAACATTGCGCATCGTGCGCCAGAACCTGGGCTGGGCCATGGCTTACAACATTGTTTCTGTACCGTTTGCCGCGCTTGGTATGGTGCCACCGTGGCTGGCCGGCCTAGGCATGGCCGCCAGCTCATTGTGGGTGGTGATAAATGCGGCCCGTTTGGCGGGCAGTAAAAACCAGTTGGCACTGCCGCTGCAGGCTGAGGGAGCGTCCCCTCAATGGATAAATCAGCCGTCGGCTGGTTAGGAAGGTTGCGATGGATATCTTGTATTTATTGATTCCGCTGTCCGTAGGCTTGGTTTTTTTTATAGCTATTGCCCTTTGGTGGGCAGTGCATCGAGGCCAATTTGAGAGCGTTGAGCAAGAGGGGGAGCGCATTCTTCGACAGGATTGACTTGAGTCAAGAATTTTTAAGCTGTAAACGGTGAAACTTTTGTCTGCAATTTAAGAGGTGCACGATGGACAATGTAAAAACAAGTGCGGTCCACTACAACGATAAAGTAGTGCGGCAGCTTTCAATCATGGCCGTAATTTGGGGCGTGATTGGCATGCTGGTGGGGGTGTTTGTCGCCGCTCAGCTTGCCTGGCCCGAGCTCAATTTCGGTGTTCCATGGCTAAGCTTTGGGCGTTTGCGTCCTTTGCATACCAATGCGGTAATTTTCGCTTTTGGTGGCTCTGCCCTTATGGGAACGAGCTACTACGTGGTGCAGCGTACCTGCCAAACCACGCTGTTTGCCCCAAAACTGGCAGCTTTCACCTTCTGGGGATGGCAAGCCGTGATTGTGGCAGCAGTCATTACCCTTCCCCTGGGTTTCACTCAAGCCAAGGAATACGCCGAGTTGGAATGGCCGATTGACCTGCTGATCACTGCAGTGTGGGTGTCGTACGCCATTGTGTTTTTTGGCACCATTGGCACACGCAAGGTCAAGCACATTTATGTGGCCAACTGGTTCTACGGTGCTTTCATTATTGCCGTTGCCCTGCTGCACGTGGTCAATAGCGCTGCCATTCCCGCCGGCTGGATGAAAAGCTACTCGGCCTATGCTGGCGTGCAAGATGCCATGGTTCAGTGGTGGTATGGGCACAACGCGGTGGGCTTTTTCCTGACGGCAGGTTTCCTGGGCATGATGTACTACTTCATCCCCAAGCAAGCTGGTCGTCCAGTCTATTCGTACCGCCTGTCGATTGTGCACTTCTGGGCACTGATCTTCACCTACATGTGGGCCGGTCCACACCACTTGCACTACACAGCGCTGCCTGATTGGACGCAGTCGGTCGGTATGGTGTTCTCCCTGATTCTGCTGGCACCATCCTGGGGCGGCATGATCAACGGCATCATGACCCTGTCGGGTGCCTGGCACAAACTGCGTGACGATCCGATCCTGCGTTTCTTGATCGTATCCCTGTCGTTCTATGGTATGTCGACTTTTGAGGGCCCGATGATGGCCATCAAGACAGTCAATGCCTTGTCGCACTACACAGATTGGACCGTGGGTCACGTGCACTCGGGTGCTCTGGGCTGGGTCGGCTTGGTGACCATGGGCTCGTTGTATTACTTGGTGCCGCGTCTGTTCGGCAAAGAAGAGATGTATTCCAAGTCGGCCATTGAGCTGCACTTCTGGCTGGCCACGATCGGTATCGTGCTCTACATCGCTTCGATGTGGATTGCTGGTGTGATGCAGGGCCTGATGTGGCGTGCCGTGAACCCCGATGGAACGCTCACCTACACCTTTGTTGAGAGTGTGAAAGCTTCGCATCCTTTCTACGTGATTCGTGTGGTCGGCGGCCTGCTGTTCGTGTCTGGGATGGTTGTGATGGCGTGGAACGTGCTGAAAACAGCTGCCTCGGGCCGTGCTGTCAAAGTGCCTGTACCTGCTGTTAATCCTGCCCACGCTTAAGTTCCAGGGAGCTGTAAAACATGTCTACAAACAACAAAAAAGCGGGGTTTACCCACGAGAAGGTGGAAACCAGCAACTTCTTGCTGATCGTTTTGACCTTCTTGGTGGTGGCCGTGGGCGGCTTGGTGGAAATTGTTCCGCTGTTCTTCCAGAAATCGACCACCGAGCCGATTGCTGGGGTTAAGCCTTATGAGCCTTTGCCCTTGCTGGGGCGCGATGTTTATATTCGCGAAGGTTGCTACAACTGCCACTCGCAAATGATTCGTCCTTTCCGTGCCGAAACAATGCGTTATGGCCACTATTCTGTGGCTGGTGAGTTTGTGTACGACCACCCCTTCCAATGGGGCTCTAAACGCACCGGTCCGGATCTGCACCGTGTCGGTGGCCTCTATAGCGATGAATGGCATCGCATCCACCTGGTCAATCCACGTGACGTAGTGCCTGAGTCCATCATGCCGGCCTACCCCTGGTTGGAAAATACGGTGGTGGATCACACGGTAGTGGCCCAGCGCATGAGTGCTTTGCGCAAAGTCGGCGTGCCTTATACCGATGAAGAAATCGCTGGTGCTGAAGAAGCTGTCAAGGGCAAAACAGAAATGGATGCTGTGATCGCTTATCTGCAGGGCCTCGGCACGGCTTTGCCTAAGTAAAGGAGGAGAACTATGGACATCACAACTATGCGCATCATCGCAACGGTGGCTTCCATGGCTTGCTTTATAGGTATTGCGCTGTGGGCGTATGCCCGCAGCAATAAAGGCCGTTTCGATGAGGCAGCCAACCTGCCTTTTGAGCAAGATTGACTCCTCTTTATGAATGAGAACAACTTATGAGCGATTTTGTAAACAATTTTTGGTCAATCTACATTGCGGTAATCACGATCGTTGGCATTTTTGGCTGCTTGCTGCTATTGATTTTGACAGCCCGTAAAAAGGTTGATTCTGCAGCAGACAACACGACTGGTCACGTTTGGGACGGTGACTTGCGTGAATTGAACAACCCCATGCCCCGTTGGTGGATGTGGTTGTTTGTTTCCACCATTGTCTTTTCCGTTTTCTACCTCATTGCCTATCCAGGTCTGGGGTCGTTTTCTGGTCAATTCAAATGGTCGCAAGTCGGTGCTTATGAAGCCGAGGTACAAAAAGCTGAAGCCGATTTGGCCCCCCTGTACGCTCGCTTTACAGCGATGAGTGTTGAGGAAATGTCCAAAGACAGCCAAGCCATGGCTATTGGTGCCAATCTGTTCCAGAACCATTGCGCCCAATGCCATAGCTCGGATGCCCGTGGCGGAAAGTCCTTCCCCAACTTGACCGATAACGACTGGTTGCATGGTGGAATCCCTGAGAAAATCCATGAAACCCTTACCCAAGGTCGTCAAGGCATGATGCCTCCTATGGCTGAGGCTGTGGGTGAGGCCGAAGATGTCCGCAACCTCGCCAATTACGTCTTGAGCTTGTCGGGCAGCCCGCACGACTCTGCCAGAGCTGTCTTAGGCAAAGATAAGTTTGTTGCCTGCGCTGCCTGTCACGGCGCAGATGGCAAAGGGATGCAAGCCCTGGGGGCTCCTAATCTCACAGACGACATCTGGTTACATGGCTGGGGCGAAGCAACGATTATTGACATGATCAATAATGGCAAGCCAAATATCATGCCGCCACAGGCCAAAGAGAACGGTGGCAAGCTGGTGCCCGCTCAGATCGATGTGCTGACTGCATACGTCTGGAGCCTTTCGAATAAACCCAGTACAGCAAACTAACTACTTTGGTTGAAGAAAAAGCGGCACGATGATGCCGCTTTTTTTATTGCAAAATTTTGGGAAATCTATGAAGCAGGAAGAGGGTAAAAAAGATCAAAAAATGCAGCCGATGAAATCGGTAGATGCCGGTTCACATGCATTTTTTGAAGCGCAGCAGAAGGTTTATCCTCGCTCAATTAACGGGTTTTTTATGCGCTGGCGCTGGGCGTTGGTCTTTTTTACCCAATTTGTTTTTTATGTCGTCCCTTGGATTCAGTGGGGCGACCGCCAGATGGTATTGTTTGATATTGGCGCTAGAAGATTTTACTTATTTGGGATGGTTTTATACCCGCAGGATGTGATTTATCTTGCGGCACTGCTGATTATTTGTGCGCTTGCCCTTTTTTTATTTACAGCAGTGGCGGGGCGACTGTGGTGTGGGTTTAGCTGTCCGCAAACGGTATATACCGAAATTTTCATGTGGATTGAGCAAAAAGTTGAGGGTGATCGCAGCGCTCGTATTCGACTGGATAATAGCAACTGGACATTTGAGAAAATTTGGAAGAAATCTTTTAAGCAATTTTTATGGATCGCAGTTTCTTTATGGACAGGCTTTACTTTTGTAGGCTTCTTTGTTCCTATTCGAGACTTGGGATTGGAGATTGTGCAATTACAAGGTGATTGGCAGATTTTTTGGGTGCTGTTTTATGGTTTTGCAACCTATGGGAATGCAGGCTATTTGCGTGAACAAGTATGTAAATACATGTGCCCATATGCCCGTTTTCAAAGTGCCATGCTTGACCGTGACTCTTTGATTGTGAGCTACGATCCTGCCCGTGGTGAGCAGCGCGGCCCTCGTCGCAAGGGAGTGGATTATAAATCCCAGGGGCTTGGGGATTGCATTGATTGTAAATTATGCGTTCAGGTATGTCCGGTAGGTATTGATATTCGCAATGGATTTCAATATGAATGTATTGGTTGTGGTTTGTGTATTGATGCTTGCGACAGCATTATGGATAATATGCAATATCCACGCGGATTAATACGTTTTACTACTCAAAACGGGGTAGAGCAAGGTTGGGCAAAATCTAAGATTCTGCGCAAGGTGCTTCGCCCTAGAGTGTTGATTTATACGGTTGTTTTGATCGGTTTGAGTATTGCTACGGTCGTTAGCATGAGTCTGCGTCAGCCATTGAAAGTGGATGTTATTCGTGATCGAGCTTCTTTGGCTCGCATTGTGGGGGGCGGAAAGTTGGAAAATACTTATCGCTTACAAATCATGAATGCCACTGAGACACCACAGAAGTACCATGTTCGTGTGCATGGGCTGGAGGGTATTGAGCTGGTGGAAGGTAATGTGGTTGTAGTGCCCGCTACAGATACGGTAGGACTGCCAGTTCGGGTGCAGATTCCTTACGGTTCTGCCAGTAGTGGCTCTCACCCAATTATTTTTGATGTGGATGCGGAAAGTGAAAAAGGAATGGTTTCTGAGCGCTCTGTATTCTTGGTTCCTAGGTAAAAATTGCTTTTTGAAGGATTAAATTTTATGCAATCTACATCTGCTCAAGAGAGTAAGAATTCTGGCCCTTGGTGGAAATATGGTCATGTTTGGCTAATTATTAGTGGCCCTTTGATTGTGGTGATTGCCGGGATCATTACGGTCGTAATTGCTTTTTCTGCGGCCGATCCTGTTATTGATGAAAACTATTATGAAAATAGTACAAACATTAATAAAACGCTGCGAGCTCAGCAAAAAAATATGGGGCCTGCACACACTGTGCGCAACCACGCGGCTACCCCGGATGAGGATTTGCCACCTCTGAGGCCGTAAAAAAAGGAGCCAACGGCTCCTTGTTTATGGTTTTTTCGTACCAAGAGTCGATAGAAAACCGGTAGAGTATGCAAAGTCTCTGAATGTTCATAGGATGCTCGATAGCATCCTTGGTTTGCTCTAAGAAAGGTGAAGTTATGTCTTTTTCTGTCTCTGATACGGTTTCCTCTGCCCAGCAAGACTTGGAGCGTTTGGTCTCTGACCTGCGGGGTTTACTGGCCAGCAAGGATTTGGACAGCATTCCGCAAATTGGTGCTTTGCGTGATCGGATTGATGAGGGCCTAAGCCGTGCCCGGGAATCGGCAGTCGAGGCGGCCCAAGAAGCTGCACGCCAAGCCCGCGAAGCGGCAGCAGCTGCAGATCGTTACGCCCATGATGAGCCTTGGCGTGTTGCGGGTGCGGCATTGGCGGTGGGGGCGTTGGTGGGCTTTTTACTTGCCCGTCGTTAAATCTTGGTGATGGCCTGGGCATGAAAGATGGCCTTTCACGCCCAAGTGGACTGAATGAAAGCGTTGATGTGAACTGGATGTCCTGGTTAGGCTTGCAGGCGTGGAAAGAGCGCTTGGGCGCTTGTGCCCAAGAAGCAAAGCAAGCGGCACAAGACCGTTTCGCTTTAGCGGCGCTTGAGTGGGCGCAAGAGCGAAAGCATTGGCAAACCGTGCTGGTTTTGGTGATTGCTGTGGTGGCTTTCGGACTGGTTGCTGCGCTGCTCATCTCTTTGGCTGTGCTGGTGTACTTTTGGGATACCCCGCACCGCATTGGGGTAGCTTGGACGATTGCTGGGGTGTGGGCCTTTGCTTGGTGCTTGGTGGTGTACGCCCTGCGCAGTGCCTTGCTGCAAAAACGCCCAGCTTTTGCCTTGACCAAAGCCGAATTGGCCCGTGATTGCCAAGAGTGGCAGGAGTGGTGCGATCGGCAAGCAGGACCAAGCCCTCAGCAAGAAAAGGACGGCGCATGAGTGAAACGCTTGAAAAGCCTGGTGCAGAGCGAGATGCTGGCTTTGCCAAGGCAGAGGGCACCCCAATTTCTGCTTTGGTTCAATTGCGTCAAAGCAGTGCTTGGAAGTGGGCCACCCCAGCACAGCGGGAAGTGCTGCAGCGCATTGCAGCGCAGCGGGATCAGCGTTTGCTGGCACGCTTGACACGCGCCCGCCAAGCGGCATTGCTGGCCAGTGCAGAGCGAGTGGATGCCAATGCCCCTTTGCTCCAGCGCCTGGCCATGTTCGCCCGTTTGCATCCCACAACGCTGGCCTCGGCAGGGTTGGCGGCCGTCTTGATGATTGGCCCACGGCGCTTGCTGCGTGTGGTGCGGGGCAGTTTGCCAACGCTGTTGCCAATGCTCCTCAAATTGAAGCGCTAATCCAAGACCGATCCCACCCAGGGGTGGGGATGCAGCAGGCGGTTAGCGCAGATTTTTTAATGCCTGCGCCGCTTGCGTGACCAATTCAGGGCCGGTATAGACCAAGCCGCTGTAGAGCTGCACCACATCGGCGCCGGCGTGGATTTTGCTGACGGCATCGGCCGCAGTCAAAATCCCACCCACGCCGATGATGGGAAAGTCTTTGCCCAGGGCTTGGCGCAGCTGGCCAATCACCCGGTTGCTGGCCTCAAGGACTGGGGCGCCGCTCAGGCCACCGGCCTCATCGGCATGGGGCAGCCCCTGCACGGCTTCGCGGCTGATGGTGGTGTTGGTGGCAATCACGCCATCCATGCCATGGCGCTGTAAGGTGGCGGCAATCACTTGCACTTGCTCTGGGGTCAAATCCGGGGCGATTTTGACAAAGATTGGCACCCGTTTGCCTTGCTGCTGGGCCAGCTCTTCGCGGCGCTGGGCAACAGCGGCCAAGAGACTGTCCAGTGCCTCATCACTTTGCAAAGCCCGCAAGTTTTTGGTGTTGGGCGAGCTGATATTGACCGTCACATAGTCAGCATGGGGATACACGCCTTCAAGGCAAATCAGGTAATCCTGCGTGGCGTTTTCGATGGCGGTGGCCGCGTTTTTGCCGATGTTCAGGCCCAGCAGCAGGGATTTGCCCTTGCGGCGCACTTTGGACTGCTGCACGTTGTGCAAAAAAGCGTCCAGGCCATCATTGTTAAAACCAAAGCGGTTGATCAGCGCATTGGCCTCAGGCAGGCGAAACATGCGTGGCTTGGGATTGCCTGGCTGGGGTTTTGGGGTGACGGTGCCCACCTCGACAAAACCAAAGCCCATAGCGGCCAAGCCGTCGATACAGCGGGCGTTTTTATCCAGCCCGGCGGCCAAGCCCACGCGGTTGGGGAAGGTCAGGCCCGCCAGGGTGATGGGGTCGCTGATTTGGGTTTGTTGCCAGGCCGCTTGCAGCAAAGTGTTTTGGCTTTGTGCCAAGCGTTGCATGGTCAGGTCGTGGGCCGCTTCGGGGTCCATGGCGAACAAAACAGGGCGCATCAGCGCGTAGGGAATGAGTGACATAGCGATAATCCAAGGTTTTTCCCCAGGATTCTCTCTTATGACAGCCCCTTCTGCCCCCATCCATCAAGATGAACTGAAAACTCTGGTCGGCCAAGCCGCTTTGCAGTACGTGCGCCCGGGCGAAATTGTGGGCGTGGGCACGGGCTCGACGGTGAATAAATTCATTGATGCCCTGGCCAGTATGAAGGGGGAAATCAAAGGCGCTGTTTCCAGCTCCGTGGCCAGCACCGAGCGCTTGCTGGCTTTGGGCATTCCGGTGTTCGATGCGAATGCGGTTGAGCGCCTGGGCGTGTACATCGACGGCGCCGATGAGATTGATGGCCAAGGCTATATGGTCAAAGGTGGCGGCGCTGCATTGACCCGCGAAAAAATCGTCGCTGCCCTGGCCCAGCAGTTTGTGTGCATTGCCGATGCCTCCAAGCTGGTGGCGCACCTGGGCGCATTTCCATTGCCCGTCGAGGTGATCCCTATGGCGGCAGGGCAGATTACCCGTCGCTTTGCCGATCTGGGCGGCCATGCCCAGCTGCGCTTGAAAGATGGCCAGCCTTTGGTGACCGACAACGGCCAACACATTCTGGATGTGCATGGTTTGAAAATCACTGACCCGCTGGCGTTTGAATCCCAAGTGAATCAATGGCCCGGGGTGGTGACTGTCGGCGTGTTTGCCCACCAAAAAGCGCAGGTGTGCCTGCTGGGTACGCCCGAGGGCGTGCGCACGCTCACTTACTGAGTTTGGGGTGGCTGTTTCTCCGTTTTTGCTAGCGTTCCCGTAAAGGCAGATTGCCATGCTCAATGCCTTGTGGCTGGGATTTTTTCTCACGGCCACCGTGGCCGCACTGGCGCAGTGGTTGCTGGCTGGCAACGCGCAGGTGTTTGCTGCCATGGTGCAAGCGCTGTTTGCCATGGCCAAGCTCTCGGTCGAGGTCATGGTGCTGCTGTTTGGCACTTTGACTTTGTGGCTGGGCTTTTTGCGCATTGCTGAAGAGGCTGGCATTGTGCAAGCCCTGGCCCGCTGGCTGGCACCTTTGTTTGCCAAGCTCATGCCTGAAATACCCCGTGGCCACCCGGCCCTGGGGCTGATGACGCTCAATTTTGCTGCCAACGGCCTGGGGCTGGACAATGCGGCCACCCCTATGGGGCTGAAAGCCATCCGGGCGCTGCAAGAGCTCAACCCCAGCAGCACCACGGCCAGTAACGCGCAAATTTTGTTTTTGGTGCTCAATGCCTCGTCGCTGACGCTGCTGCCGGTGTCGATTTTTATGTACCGCTTGCAGCAGGGCGCGGCCGATCCCACCTTGGTCTTTTTGCCTATTTTGCTGGCCACTTCCGCCTCAACCCTGGTTGGACTGGTCAGCGTGGCCCTTGTGCAGCGCCTGCCCTTGCTCAGCCCGGTGGTGCTGGCGTATTTGCTGCCTTTGGCGCTGGGGTTGGCCGCGTTCATGGCCTTGCTGGCCAGTTTGAGTGCGGCGGCCTTGGCCAGCCTGTCGGGGCTGCTGGGCAACCTCAGTCTGTTTGCTGTGGTGCTGCTTTTTTTGCTGGTCGGGGCCTGGAAAAAGATTGCGGTGTACGACAGCTTTATCGCCGGGGCGAAAGAGGGGTTTGCCGTCGCCCGCGATTTGTTGCCCTACCTGGTGGCTATGCTGTGTGCGATTGGGGTGCTGCGGGCCAGCGGGGCGTTGGACTATGCCCTGGACGGCGTTCGTTATCTGGTGGGGCTGGTGGGGGTGGACAACCGCTTTGTGGATGCTTTGCCCACCGCCTTGGTCAAGCCCTTTTCTGGCAGTGCCGCACGGGCCATGTTGATTGAAACCATGCAAAGCCATGGGGTGGACAGCTTTGCGGCGCTGCTGGCAGCGACCATCCAAGGCAGTACGGAAACCACTTTTTATGTGTTGGCCGTGTACTTTGGCGCTGTGGGTATTCAGCGTGCCCGCCATGCGGTAGCGTGCGCGTTGCTGGCTGAATTGGCTGGGGTGCTGGCGGCGATAGGGGTGTGTTATTGGTTTTTTGCTTGAAAAATGATAGCTATTTACGCTTATTTATAGTCATTTTTTAAGAAAAATATTAATAAAACGTTGCTTGGTAAGCGCTTTAAGCTTTGTTATTAAGAGTAAATAGTCGCTTTCAGCGTTTTTAGCAGACAGTTGCGCCCAGTGTTTACCCTGGTCATGGTTTGTACGTAAAACCCACCGCTCGGCGGGCTAGGGATGTCCTGAACAACTCGGTTTCGCGCGTGCTACGAGACTGAGTTTTTCATCTGGCGCAATGGAGACCGTCTTTCCAGCGGTTCCGCCTTGTTTGGCGCCCCTTGTGGGGGCCACTTGCGCAGCCGCTGCGGCTGCACGGCTGTTTGCGGGCGCACTCATCCCTGC
>NZ_JBHSEY010000002.1:0-75153 GCF_042654745.1 Comamonas denitrificans | reverse complement strand
TGAAACAGTGGCATCAAACTCACCCTGAGTTGTTCAATAAGCGACCATATGATCGTCCGGGATGCAACACATTAACAAAGTGAGCTTGACCATGAAAACCTCTTTCCGCCCGCTTGTTCTGGCCGCAGCTCTGACCGCTGTCATCAGCACCCCCACTTGGGCCTTGCAACCCAATAACGAACCCATCTCGCCCATTCCTGCTGCCAAAGTCACCAACCCGGCGATGGTCGAACTGGGCAAAAAACTGTGGTTTGATCCGCGCCTGTCCAAGTCGGGCTTTATCTCGTGCAACTCCTGCCACAACCTGTCGATGGGTGGCAGCGACAACCTGAAAACCTCCATCGGCCACAACTGGGCGGAAGGCCCGATCAACTCGCCCACCGTGCTCAACTCCAGCATGAACGTGGCCCAGTTCTGGGATGGCCGCGCTGCCAACCTCAAAGAACAGGCCGGCGGCCCCATCGCCAACCCCATGGAAATGGCCTTCACCCACGAGCTGGCTGTGGACATGCTCAACTCCATCCCCGGCTACCAGGCCGAGTTCAAACAGGTGTTCAAGAAAGACACCATCAACATCGACCAGGTGACCGATGCCCTGGCCGCCTTTGAAGAAACCCTGGTCACCCCCAACTCGCGCTTCGACAAGTGGCTGCAAGGCGACCAAAAAGCCCTGACCAAAAACGAACTCGATGGCTACAAACTGTTCCGTGACAACGGCTGCGTGGCCTGCCACAACGGCGCGGCCGTGGGCGGTAACTCCTTCCAGCGCATGGGCTTGGTCGAACCCTACAAAACCGACAACCCCGCCGAAGGCCGCGTGGCCGTGACGGGTGCCGATGCCGACCGCTTCAACTTCAAAGTGCCCACCCTGCGCAACGTAGAGCTGACCTACCCCTACTTCCACGACGGCGCAGCCGACACCCTGGCTGAGGCCGTGGACACCATGGGCCGCATCCAGCTGGGCAAAAAATTCACGCCCGAAGAAAACGCCAAGATCGTCGCCTTCCTGAAAACCCTGACCGGCGAGCAGCCCCAGCTGACCATGCCGATCCTGCCGCCTTCCAGCGACAAGACCCCCCGTCCTGAGCCTTTTGCGAAAAAATAAATTGCACAACCTTCTTTAGGGAACCTAGCACCGCAGATTACTGCGGTGCTTTTTTTGCTTACTCCCCCTGGTCAGCAGCCATTTGACGAATCAAAAATCCCACCCCCCTGATGGACGCAGCAATGAACGCCATCAATAAACCGCCCCATCCGGCGCAGGGCCTGGTATCAAAAAAGACTAAAAAATGATGTTTTGATACAATATGTAATTCTATTTTGTTCCAATTCATTCAACTGGTTTAGCCAGTTCAGTTCATTACTTGGATGGTCTTTTGATGCTGAAACACATCGTTCCCTCTGAACTACGTCTGGGCATGTACATCCATGCACTGGATGGTTCATGGTTGAGCCACGGTTTTTGGAAAAGTAGTTTCAAGCTGGAAAAAACCACCGATTTGCAGCGCCTGCAGGCCAGCGGTATTGGCGGCCTGTGGATCGACCTAGCACGGGGCTTGGATGTGAAACCAGCTGCCGCACCTGTCCCATCATCCGTCCCGGTGGACGCGCCAACCCTTTGGCAGGAGCAAATCGAACAGGCCCGCCAGCAGTGCAAGCAAGCGCAGTCGGCGGTCATGCAGATGTTCCACGAGGCACGCATGGGCCACGCCATCGAGCCAGAGCAGGCCCAGGCGCTGGCCGAGCAGATCCAGAAATCCGTCGAGCGCCATCCCGCTGCACTGCTCAGCGTTGCGCGCCTCAAAAATGCTGACACTTACACCTATATGCATTCGGTCGCGGTTAGCGCCTTAATGGTGGCGCTGGCACGCCAGCTCGGCCTCTCGGCCCATCAGATCAAGCGGGCAGCGCTGGCCGGCCTGCTGCATGACATGGGCAAGGTCTATACCAACCCGGATATTTTGAACAAGCCCGGCGCCCTGCTGGACGAAGAATTCGCCCACATGCAACTGCACCCGGTGCAGGGCCATGCCCTGCTGCAGCAAAGCATTTCCGATGCCGAGGTGCTCGATGCCTGTCTGCACCACCATGAACGCCTGGACGGGAAAGGCTATCCGCACGGCCTGCGCGGCGCCGAAGTCCACCTGATGGCCCGCATGACGGCCATCTGCGACGTGTACGATGCCATCACATCCAACCGCCCCTACAAAAGCGGCTGGTCGCCCGCTATTGCGCTGCAGCGTATGGCGCAATGGTGTGGTACGCACCTGGATACGCATATTTTTTCTGCGTTCGTCAAGACGCTGGGCGTTTATCCGGTCGGCAGCTTGCTGCGCCTGCAGTCCGGCCGCTTGGCCCTGGTTTTTGCCCTGTCGGAGAACAAGCTGCTCACACCCCAGGTGGTCTGCTTTTACGACACCTACGAGGCACGGCGCATCGATCCGCCCGTGCTGCTGGATTTGAGTGCCACCCCCAACGAGCACATCCTGCTGCGCGAAGATCCGGAGAACTGGAACTTCAGCGATCTCGACGACCTGTGGCAGGATGCCATCACAGCCACCTCCGCGTCCGCTTGTACTCCTGACTCCTCCGTGGCTGTGTAAGCGCCTGTCCACAATCCTTTAAAGGCTCGACAACGACCAGCATGGCCATCTGCAAGGCGACAAGGTGCTGTACGCCGTGGCCCGGGCATCGGGCATTGGGGACGCAACTGTGCTGGAACCAGCCTGCACACCCTCAGCCTGAGAACCTGTTCACGGTCAAAAATACAATACGCTCCTAAAAAAAGAGCTGTTACCGCTTTAATTTAAATACTTTCAATGTTTTTTATTCATGAAAGTGTTGATTAAAAAGCGGAAGCAGCTCTCTTTAATGAAGCTTGAAGCGTTTTAATAGCCCATCAGCCCGTATTGCGCAGCCCGGCGGCAATGCCGTTGATGCTGATGTGGATGCCGTTTTTCAGCCGGTCATCGTTTTGCCCGGCGCGCCAGCGGCGCACCAGCTCGACTTGCAGCAGGTGCAGCGGGTCGATGTAGGGGAAACGGTGGCGGATGGAGCGGGCCAGGGCCGGGTTGCTGGCCAGGCGGTCGCTTTCGCCCGTCACCAGGGCCAGCATATCGACGGTGCGCTGCCATTCGGCGCTGATGGCATCGAAGATGCGCGTGCGCAGCGCGGTATCGGCCACCAGTTCGCTGTAGCACGAGGCCAGGGCCAGGTCGCTCTTGGCCAGCACCATGTCCATGTTGGACAGCAAGGTGCTAAAGAACGGCCACTGGCGGTACATGGTTTGCAGCAGCTGCAGCTGCCCTTCGCGCGTGGTGCCAGGCTGCTCTAGGAAGGCTTGCACGGCCGAGCCAAAGCCCAACCAGCCCGGCAGCGTCAGGCGGCACTGGCCCCAGCTAAAGCCCCAGGGAATGGCGCGCAAATCTTCAATCGCCTGCGTGGCTTTGCGCGAGGCCGGGCGCGAGCCGATGTTCAGCTCGGCAATCTCGCGGATCGGCGTGGCGGTAAAAAAGTACTCGGCAAAGCCGGGGGTTTCATAGACCAGCTGGCGGTAGGCGGCCATGCTGGCATCCGACAGTTGCTGCGCGGCGGCCAAAAATTCGGGGGTGGCCGGTTTGGTGGGCTGCAGCAAGGTGGCTTCGAGCATGGCGACGGCCAGCGTCTCCAGGTTGCGTCGGCCGATATCGGGGTTGGCGTATTTGGAGGCGATGACCTCGCCCTGCTCGGTCAGGCGAATCTGGCCGCGCACGGTGCCCGGGGGCTGCGCCAAGATGGCCTGGTAGCTGGGGCCGCCGCCCCGGCCGACGGTGCCGCCGCGCCCGTGGAACATGCGCAGGCGCAGGCCGTAGTCGGCTTCGAGCTGGTCGAACACTTCGACCAGGGCCAGCTCGGCGCGGTACAGCTCCCAGTTGCTGGTGAAGATGCCGCCGTCTTTGTTGCTGTCGCTGTAGCCGAGCATGATGTCTTGCTCGCCGCCGCTGCGCTGCATGAGCTGGGCCACGCCGGGCACGGCGTAGTAGTCGCGCATGATGGTGGCCGCAGCACGCAGGTCACCAATCGTCTCGAACAGCGGCACGACGATGAGCTGCGCCTGCGAGGTGCTGCTGTCAAGCGTGCCCTGCATCAGCCCCACTTCTTTTTGCAGCAGCAGCACTTCGAGCAGGTCACTCACGGTTTCGGTGTGGCTGATGATGTAGTGCAGGATGGCTTCGCGCCCGTAGGTTTGCAGCATTTTGTGCGCCATTTCAAAAATGGCGATTTCGCTGGCGGTCAGCGGCGCGTACTGCGCCCCGACCACGCGCAGGGGCCGCGCATCGCACAGCAGGCGCTGCAGCAGGGCACAGCGCTGGGCCTCGTCCAGGCTGCTGTAGTTGTCTTCAATGCGGGCGGTGCGCAGCAGATCGGCCAGCACTTCTTCGTGCTTGTCCGAGCTTTGGCGCAAGTCCACCGTGGCCAGGTGAAAGCCAAACACCTGCACCGCGCGAATCAAGGGGCGCAGGCGGTGTACGGCCAGCGCTTCGCCGTTGTGGCGCGACAGCGAGGCATCAATGGTCTGCAAATCCTGCAAAAACTCGGCCGCGCTGCCGTAGGGATTTTGCGCCACGACGGCATGGCGCATGGCTTCGCGCCCACCGGTCAATTGCGTCAAGGTGGCCGCCAATCGGGCGTACACAGCGGTTAAGGCGCGGCGGTAGGGCTCGTCCTGGCGGTGCGAGTTGGTGTCGGGCGAAGACAAGGCCAGCACCTGCATGGCGGGCGAGACCTTGACCAGCAGGCTGGACATGGACAGCTCAGCCCCCAGGGCATGCACCTCATTCAGGTAGTGGCGCAGCGCCACCTCGCTTTGGCGGCGCAGGGCTAGCTCCAGCGTGGGGGCGGTAACGTTGGGGTTGCCATCGCGGTCGCCGCCAATCCACTGCCCCATGCGCATAAAGCTGTGTACTTGTTGGCCCGGCAGGGCTTCTTCCAGGCTGGCGTAGAGCTTGGGCAGCTCGTGCAAAAAGGTGGTTTCGTAGTAGCTCAGCGCGTTTTCAATTTCGTCGGCCACCGTCAGCTTGGAGTGGCGCAGCAGGCGCGTTTGCCACAGCTGCTCGACGCGGGCGCGCAGCTGCGCCTCGTTGGCGGCCAACTGGCGCGGGGTGAGCGCATCTTTGTCCCCAGCGAACAGCTGGGCACGGGCAGAAATGTCGTCGCGCTCGGCCAGCAGGCGGGCAATATCGCGCTCGGCCTGCAAAATGCTTTGGCGCTGCACCTCGGTGGGGTGGGCCGTGAGCACCGGGGCTACGTAGGCTTTGGCCAGGGTGTTGGCAATGGTGTCGGGGGTGATGCCCGCTTTTTGCAGGCGTGCAAAAGCCACGTCAATGCTGCCCTCTTGGGCGCTGCCCGCCCGCTCATAAATCGCGCGGCGGCGCAGGTGGTGGCGGTCTTCGGCCAAATTGGCCAAGTGACTGAAATAGGTGAAGGCGCGGATCACACTGACCGTTTGCCCGGTGCTCAGGCTGGTGAGCAGGGCTTTTAATTGCCGATCGGCCTCGGGGTCGTGATCGCGGCGAAAACCCACAGAGAGCTGGCGCACCTGCTCGATCAAGGTAAACACTGGCGCACCTTCTTGCTCCCGAATAATGTCGCCCAAAATTCTGCCCAATAGGCGGATGTCTTCCTGCAAAGGCTTGTCTTTGTCTTGGGATGCTGACGTGCTCGCAGCGCTATGGATGGCTTGCATTGCTAGAAATACTCCAAAGTCCGGATGTTGCAGCGGCGCATGCTAGCATCCTCGGTTGCGTCTTCTGGCCTTTCTTAGTGAACAAAATGCACCCATCGCTGAAAAATACCCCGCTTGTCATTGCCACCCGTGAAAGCCGTTTGGCGCTGTGGCAGGCTGAACATGTCCAGGCCTTGCTGCGCCAACGTGGCCTGTCCGTTGAGCTGCTGGGTATGACGACCAAAGGCGATCAAATTCTGGATCGCACGCTCTCCAAAGTCGGGGGTAAAGGCCTGTTTGTCAAAGAGCTGGAAGTGGCCCTGGAAGAAGGCCGCGCCCACATCGCTGTGCACTCTTTAAAAGATGTGCCTATGGAACTGCCCGCAGGCTTTGCCCTGGCTTGCGTGATGGAGCGCGAAGACCCGCGCGATGCCTTTGTCTCGCCCCACTACGCCAGCTTGGCCCAATTGCCGCAGGGCGCGGTGGTGGGCACCTCTAGCCTGCGCCGCCAGGTTTTGCTGCACGCACTGCGCCCGGATTTAAAAATCGTCCCGCTGCGTGGCAACCTGGATACCCGCCTGCGCAAGCTGGACGAAGGCCAGTACGATGCCATTGTGCTGGCGGCAGCCGGCTTGAAGCGCCTGAAAATGGACGAGCGCATTCGCAGTATTTTTGAGCCCGAAGAAATGCTGCCCGCCGCTGGCCAGGGCGCGTTGGGCATTGAAATTCGCAGTGATCGGGAAGACTTGCACACCGCCCTGCAATCGCTGGTGGATATGCCCACCTGGCTGCGCGTCACGGCCGAGCGCGCCGTCAGCCGGGGCATGGGCGGCAGTTGCTCGGTGCCGCTGGCCGCGTACGCCACGCTGGAGGGCGACACGCTGTTTATTCGCGCTGCCTGGGGCGACCCCGACGGCCAACTCCCCCTGGTACGCGCCGAGCAACGCGCTGTTGTCACCACATTGGCGCAAGCCGATGCTGTGGGGCTGGCCATTGCCCAGGCGCTGCAAGCGGCGGGTGCCCAAGTTCACCGCCACTAAAATCGCCATGGCCGCTTTGCCACTGATCGTCACCCGGCCAGCACCCGATAACCAGCGCTGGGTGCATGCCCTGCGCAACCTGGGCCACCGGGCCGAAGGCTTGCCGCTGATGGACATTGGCCCCAGCCGCAGCCCCCAGGCTGCTACTGCTTTAAAAGCAGCACTGGCACGAATGGATGAGGTTTCGGGCGGGTATCGGGCCTTTATGTTTGTCAGCGTGAACGCAGTGCGCTATTTTTTTAGCCATCCCTTGGTGATGGCTGCCGGCATTCACGCCCCCAGCATGGCCACCCGTTGCTGGTCACCCGGCCCTGGCACCAGCCAAGCCTTGCGTGAAGCGGGGGTGCCACCCACACACATTGATGCCCCTTGCGCACAAGCGGCCCAGTTTGAATCGGAAACCCTGTGGGCTGTGGTTGCACCCCAGGTGCAAGCGGGCGACCACGTGCTGATCGTGCGCGGGGCCGATGGGAGCGATACCACGGCCCCAGCCCAAGGCACAGGCCGCGCTTGGCTGGCGCAGCAGCTGCAAAACCAAGGCGCACACGCCATTTTTGCCCCGGTGTACGAGCGCCACGCCCCGCGCCCCACCCCCGCTGTGTGTGCCCAGCTGCAGCGCTGGCAGCAGCAACCGGCCTGGTGGCTGTTTAGCAGCAGCGAATGCCTGGGGCATTTGGCCGATCTGGCCCCCCATTTGTCTTGGCAGGCGCACACCGCCCTGGCCACCCACCCCCGTATCGCCCAGCAGGCGCAGGCCCTGGGTTTTGGCCAGGTGCGCACGGTGCGCCCCACGCTGGACGATGTTCATCGCTTTATACAATCGCAGTCATGAGTACTGACGGCCCCTCCATCCCCTCCCGCGCTGTGCCGTTTGAAACGGCCAGCACCCTCCCCCCCGCCCCAGCGGCACCGGGCTGGACTTGGCTATCGCTGCTGTTGGCGGCCGCCGGTTTGGCCAGTGGCGTATTGGCCTGGAACAAAGTGCAGTCCATGCAAGAAGTGCTGGCCCAGCAAACCGCCCAGGCCAATGCCCAGGCCCAGCAGGCCCAAACTGCGGCCAAAGAAGCCCAAGACCAGGTGCTGGCGGCCAACGCCCGCCTGACCGTGGCCGAGGCACGGCTGGCCGAAGTGAGCCTGCAGCGCGGCCAGCTAGAGGAGCTGGTTCACAAACTCTCGCGCACCCGCGAAGACACCCTGGCCCTGGATTTAGAGGCCGCCATGCGGCTGGCGGTGCAACAAGCGCAGCTGACCGGCAGCACCGCACCGCTGATTGCCAGCCTCAAAAGCGCCAGCAAACGCATTGAAGGTGCAGCCCAGCCCAGCTTGGTCCTGGTGCAACGGGCCATGGAACGCGACTTGGAGCGCCTGCGCCAAGCCCCCATCGTCGATACCACCAGCCTACTCACCCGGCTGGATGAGGTGCTGCGGCTGATCGACGATTTGCCCCTGCAAAATGGCCTGCCCACCGCGCCTGAAGACCTCGCCCCTGCACGGCATACCACCGCACCCAGCGCCCAGAGCGAGCCCGCCACAGGCTGGCAATGGTGGCAAACACGCAGCGCCGCCCTGTGGCAGGGCCTGCGCAAAGAAGCCGGCAGCTTGCTGCGCGTGAGCACCATTTCCGGGCCTGAAGCCGCCCTGCTCTCCCCGGAAGAAGGGGTTTTTCTGCGTGAAAACCTCAAGCTGCAATTGCTCAATGCCCGCTTGGCCATTTTGGGGCGGCAGTATTCAGCGGCCATCACCGATTTGGCAGCGGTGCAAGCCAGCCTGGACAAATACTTTGTCGCCAAGGCGCGTCGCACCGAAGGGGCCAAAACCACCTTGATTCAATTGCAAGAACAGCTGCGCACCAGCCAACAGCCCAGCCTGGACGACACCCTGACGGCGCTGGCCAATGCCACTGCCATCCAGGAATAGAAAGAGAGTCACCCCCCATGATGCGTGCTGCACTGTGGTTTGTCGGACTGTTTGCGCTGGCCGTGGCCCTGGCCTTGTTTGCGGGCAACAACCAGGGCATGGTCAGCCTATTTTGGCCGCCGTACCGGGTCGATATTTCATTGAACATGGCCTTGCTGGCACTGCTGGGCTTGTTTGTGCTGTGCTACGCCAGCCTGCGCGGCGTTGCCGTGCTTGGCCAGTTGCCCGAGCAAACGCGGCGTTGGCGCCAGCAGCAAAAGGAGCGCAAGCTGTACGCCGCCCTCATCCGCAGCCTGGCCCACTTGCAAGCTGGCCGCTTTGTGCGCGCCAGCAAATCAGCGCGCGAGTTGCTGGAACACAGCAACAGCCTGCGGCACAGCAATGCCGCCGTGCCGCTCGATAGCAGCCTGCGCTCCATCGCCCACCTGCTGGCCGCTGACAGCGCCCACGCCCTGCAAGACCCCAGCGTGCGCGACCAGCATTACGCCCAGCTTCTGGAAGACACCAGCCATCAACCCAGCCCCTTGGCCCAAGAAGTGCGCGAAGGGGCCCAAATGCGGGCCGCCCGCTGGGCGCTGGACGATCGCAACCCGCAAGAAAGCCTGCAACGCCTGGCCCAGCTGCCCCAAGGGGCCGCCCGGCGCACGCTGGCGCTGCGCATCAAGCTCAAGGCCGCCCGTTTGGCGCAAGACAACGCCACCGCCCTGGAAACCACCCGCCTGCTGGCCAAGCACGGCGGCTTCACCCCCGCCAGTGCCAGCAGCCTGATTGCCAGCCTGGTGGGCGAAGAAATCCGCGCCTGCCACGACACCCAGCAGTTGGAAAAACTCTGGCGTAGCCTGCCCACCGCCGAGCAGCACCACCCGGACATTGCCCTGCCCGCCGTGCGCCAGTGGATGGCCCTGGCGGGCGATGCCGCCCAGGCCCGCCAATGGCTATTGCCGCTTTGGGAAGCCTATATCCAAGGCCAATTGCCCACTTACCAAGCCCAGCGCCTGTTCCTGGCCTTGCAACACAGCCTGGAAAATTTGGACGGTACCTGGCTCAAACGCATCGAACAAGCCCAAACGCACTACCCCAAAGAAGCCCTGCTGCAATACTTGGGCGGCATGGCCTGCCTGCAGCGCCAACTGTGGGGCAAGGCCGAGCAGTTGCTGCGCCAAAGCCTGCCCCGCCTGCAGGACACTGCCCTGCAGGCCAGTTGCTGGCGGGCGCTGGCCATCTTGGCCGAGCAGCGCAATGACCCCGCAGCCGCCACCACGGCCTGGCGTGCAGCGGCACTGGCACGGGATTGAGAGATTTAAGCTAGGGCCGCTCTATTCCCGCGCCAGTGTGCTCTGGCCAAACAGGCTTTGCACCAAATCCACCACCAACTCGGCCGTTTGGTTGCGCAGGTCCAGGGCCGGGTTCAGCTCCACGATGTCCAGCGAGCCCAGGCGGTCGGTGTCGGCCATCATTTCCATGCACAGCTGGGCCTCGCGGTAATTGGGGCCGCCACGCACGGGGGTGCCGGTGCCGGGGGCAATGTCGGGGTCAAGAAAATCCACGTCAAAGCTCACGTGCAGGTGGTCGTTTGGCCCCAGGTCGGCCAGGGCGCGGCGCATGACTTCGCGCATGCCCAGCTCATCGATGGCGCGCATGTCAAAGACGTGCAGGCCCAACTCGCGAATCATGTGCTTTTCATACATATCCACGCTGCGCAGGCCAATCTGGCAAAACGCCGAGGCGGGCAGCGCAGGCACGGCCCCCGACATTTCGATCAAAGCCTGCGGCCCCAGCCCGCACAGGCTGGCCACGGGCATGCCGTGCAGGTTACCGCTGGGGGAGTTTTCGGGCGTATTGCAGTCCGAATGCGCATCCAGCCACAGCACGCGCAGGCGCTGGCCCTTGGCGCGGCAGTGGCGGGCCACGGCGCTGATGGAGCCGGTGGCCAGCGTGTGGTCGCCGCCCAGCATGATGGGCAGCCGCCCTTGCTGCAGCGCCTGCCAGACGGCATCGTGCGCAACCTGGTTCCAGGCGATGCACTCGGCCAGGTTGCACATGCCCGCCGCATCGCGCGCGCCGCGCGGGTTGGGCGGGCCGGCCAGGTTGCCGATGTCGTGGACCTGCACGCCCAGTTGGGCCAGGGCCGGGCCCAGCTGGGCCACGCGCAGGGCATCGGGCCCCATGGCCGCGCCCAGGCGTGATGCGCCGACGTCGGTGGGCACGCCAATGAGGGTGACGTGCGGTTGTGCTTGGTGCATGGCGAACTCCAGTAAACAAAAAATGATTCACGCCGCCTTGCGGTCCGCATGCAGCGCCGTGTGGGCCGCCTGGGCCTGGCGCACCATGGCGAACAAGTCCTTGGGGTCGTCCAGCGTCGGAATCAGCTCAATCTGCGCCAGCAACCCGGCGCTGCGGGCCAGGGCGTGCATGCAGCGCAGGGCCGAATAATCCTCCAGCGCAAACCCCACCGAATCAAACACCGTAATTTGCTGCGCTGCCGTGCGCCCTGCGGCCTGCCCTTGCAGCACGCGCCAGAACTCGGTGACGGCAAAGTCGGCCGGCATTTGCTGCAACTCGCCCTCGATGCGGGTTTGCGGCTCGTATTCGACAAACACCTGGGCGCGCTGCAGCACGGCGGCCTCCAGCTCAGTCTTGCCGGGGCAGTCGCCGCCCACGGCATTGATGTGCATGCCAGGTTCGACCATGCTGGCGTGCAAGATGGTGGCATAGGCTTTGTCGGCCGTCACGGTGGTGACGATGTCCACGCCGCGCACGGCCTCTTGCACGCTGGGCAAGACGTGTGCGGTCGCGCCAAACTCGTGCAAAAAAGGCTCTAGATTGCGCAGCAGCTTGTGCGAGGTGGCCGGATCAATATCAAACAGGCGCAATTCGCGCACGCCCAGCAGCGCCACAAAGGCCAGCGCCTGAAACTCGCTTTGTGAGCCGTTGCCAATCAGTGCCATGCTGCGGCTGTCCGGGCGGGCCAAGCGCTTGGCCACCATTACCGACGTGGCGGCGGTGCGCAGCGCGGTGGTCAGCGTCAGCTCGCTGACAAAGCGCGGCATGCCGGTGGCCACATCGGCCAGCGCCCCAAAGGCCATCACCGTGGGCAGGCCATAGCGGGTGTTGATGGGGTGGCCATTGACGTATTTAAAGGCGTAGTCCCGCGCATCGGCCACGGGCATCAGTTCGATCACGCCATTTTCTGAATGCGCGGCGGTGCGGGCCGATTTGTCAAAGTCCTGCCAGCGCAGGTAATCCTCTTCAATGGCTGTAGTCACCATGCGCAGCACTTTGATCACACCTACGCGGGCCACCAAACGGGCGGCATCGCTGGCGCTGAGAAAATCGGTCTGCACGGCAAAGGTGCGGCTGGTTTGAATTGGCATGAAAAGTCTCCGGTTGTGTCCTAATGGCAAAAGTCTCCCACAAGGCGATGGCCAAGCGGTGACCAAGACAAATATCCACCTGCAAACCTTGCGGGCGACCCCGGGCGACAGCGAATAAATTCTGCCCGGAAGGAGGTCGCTAAAATCCCCCCATCCGTCCCCCTATTTACCCACCCTTCGGCGGCATCCTGCGGGATGCCGTTTGCCTGTAGTACGAATTACGACACCACCCCATGAGCGATACCCCTGCCCAACCCGGCCTGGAGAGCCTCTCCAAATCCTTTGAACCCGCCGCCCTGGAAGCCCACTGGGGCCCCGAATGGGAGCGGCGCAACTACGGCCATGCGGGCGTGCGCGGCACCGGCCAGCCCGATGCCAACGCCCCATCCTTTGCCATCCAGCTGCCCCCGCCCAACGTCACCGGCACGCTGCACATGGGCCATGCGTTTAACCAAACCATCATGGACAGCCTGACGCGCTACCACCGCATGCAGGGCTTCAACACCGCCTGGATTCCCGGCACCGACCACGCGGGCATCGCCACGCAAATTGTGGTGGAGCGCCAATTGCAAGAGCAAGGCATCAGCCGCCACGACCTGGGCCGCCCCGACTTTGTGAAAAAAGTCTGGGAGTGGAAAGAAAAATCCGGCAACACCATCACCACCCAAATGCGCCGCCTGGGCGACACGGTGGACTGGAGCCGCGAATACTTCACCATGGACGACAAGCGCTCCAAAGTGGTCACCGAAACCTTTGTCAAACTGTACGAGCAAGGGCTGATCTACCGTGGCAAGCGCCTAGTGAACTGGGACCCCGTGCTGCAATCGGCCGTATCCGACCTGGAAGTGGAAAACGAAGAAAAAGACGGCTCGCTGTGGCACATCGCCTACCCGCTGGCCGATGGCTCGGGGCAATTGGTGGTGGCCACCACGCGGCCTGAAACCATGCTGGGCGACGTGGCCGTGATGGTCCACCCCGAAGACGAGCGTTATAAGCACCTGATCGGCCAGACCGTGACCCTGCCTTTGGTGGGCCGCCAGATTCCGATCATTGCCGACGAGTACGTGGACAAGGAGTTCGGCACCGGCGTGGTCAAAGTCACCCCCGCGCACGACCAGAACGACTACGCCGTGGGCCAGCGCCACAGCCTGCCGATGATTTGCGTGCTGACGCTGACGGCCACCATCAACGACAACGCGCCAGAAAAATACCGGGGCCTCGATCGCTTCGCCGCCCGCAAGGCCGTGGTGGCCGATCTGGAGGCCCAGGGCCTGTTGGTTGAAACCAAAAAGCACAAGCTCATGGTGCCCATCTGCACCCGCACCGGCCAGGTGATCGAGCCCATGCTGACCGACCAGTGGTTCATCGCCATGGACAAAGTGGCCAAACCCGGCACGGGCGATGCCACGGGCAAATCCATCGCGCAAAAAACCATTGATGCCGTGGCCAGCGGCCAAGTGAAGTTTGTGCCGGAAAACTGGGTCAATACCTTTAACCAGTGGATGAACAACATCCAAGACTGGTGCATCTCCCGCCAGCTGTGGTGGGGCCACCAAATCCCCGCCTGGTACGACGAAGACGGCAACGTGTATGTGGCCAAGAGTGAAGCCGAAGCCCAGACCCAGGCCTCCGGCAAAACCTTGCGCCGTGACGAAGACGTGCTGGACACCTGGTACTCCAGCGCCATGGTGCCGTTTTCCACCATGGGCTGGCCTGAGCAAACGGATGCGCCCACTGACGACTACAACCTCTACCTGCCCAGCAGCGTGCTGGTGACGGGCTACGACATCATCTTCTTCTGGGTGGCCCGCATGATTGGTGCCAGCGTGCATTTCACCGGGCGCGTACCGTTCAAGCACGTGTACATCCATGGCCTGGTGCTCGATGCCCAGGGCAAGAAGATGAGCAAATCCGAGGGCAACGTGCTCGACCCGGTCGATTTGATCGACGGCATCGCCCTGGAGCCCCTGCTGGAAAAGCGCACCCAAGGCCTGCGCCGCCCCGAAACGGCCCCCAAAGTGCGCAAAGCCACCGAAAAAGAATTCCCCGACGGCATTCCCGCCTACGGTGCCGACGCGCTGCGCTTTACCTTTGCCGCGCTGGCCAGCCTGGGCCGCAGCATCAACTTTGACAGCAAGCGCTGCGAGGGCTACCGCAACTTTTGCAACAAGCTGTGGAACGCCAGCCGCTTTGTGCTGATGAATTGCGAGGGCCAGGACTGCGGCCTGAGCACCTCATCGGACAGCACCCAGGGCTGCCACGAGGGCTATTTGCACTTCAGCCAACCCGACCGCTGGATCGTCTCGCGCCTGCAAAAAGTCGAGGCCGACGTGGCCAAAGGCTTTGCCGACTACCGCCTGGACAACGTGGCCAACACGATTTACGACTTTGTCTGGAACGAGTTCTGCGATTGGTACCTGGAAATTGCCAAAGTGCAAATCCAAACCGGCACCCAGGCCCAGCAACGCGCCACGCGGCGCACGCTGATTCGCGTGCTGGAGGCCATCTTGCGCCTGGCCCACCCCATCATCCCCTTCGTCACCGAAGCGCTGTGGCAAGTCGTCGCCCCCGTGGCCGGCTTGCCCGGTGCGTCGATTGCCATTGCCGCCTACCCGCAGGCCCAAGCAGAAAAAATCGACGAAGCCGCAGAAAGCTACGTGGCCCGCATCCAGGCCATGGTCGATGCCTGCCGCACCCTGCGCGGCGAAATGGGGGTTTCGCCCGCCCAACGCCTGCCCCTGCTGGCCGTGGCCGATACGCCAGACGATGCGCAATTTCTGCGCACCAACGCGGCGGTGCTGAAAAACCTGGCCAAACTCAGCGACGTGCAAGTGTTTGACGATGCCGCTGCCTGGGCGCAGGCCGCCCAAACCGCCCCGGTCAGTGTGGTGGGCAGCCTGCGGCTGGCGCTGTTCGTCGAAATCGACGTGGCCGCCGAAAAAGCCCGCCTGGGCAAAGAAGCCGCCCGCCTGCAGGGCGAAATCGCCAAGGCCAACGGCAAACTCTCCAACGAAGCCTTCTGCGCCAAAGCCCCCGCTGCAGTGCTGGAGCAAGAGAAAAAGCGCGTGGCCGATTTCAGTGCCACCCTGGAGCGCATCCAAGAACAATTAGCCCGCTTGGCTTGATTATTAAACGCATAAAAACATGAGCTATTACCGCTTGAATACATTGGATTTCAGTATCAAAACCCTCTGAAATCCTTTTATTCAAAGCGGAAACAGCTCTTTTTTCACAAGAAAGAGACATCCTCCATGAACACCACCCGCGTGAGCAAAGCCGTATTCCCCGTCGCTGGCCTGGGCACCCGCTTTTTGCCTGCCACCAAGGCATCGCCCAAAGAGATGCTGCCCGTGGTCGATAAACCGCTCATCCAATACGCCGTCGAAGAAGCCTACGAGGCCGGCATCCGCGACATGATCTTTGTCACGGGCCGCAGCAAACGCGCCATTGAAGACCACTTTGACACCGCCTACGAACTGGAAAGCGAGCTGGCCGCTGCCGGCAAAACCGCCCTGTTGGAGCTGGTGCGCAGCATCGCCCCGCAGGACATGAACTGCCTGTTCGTGCGCCAGCCGCGCAGCCTGGGCCTGGGCCACGCCGTGCTGTGTGCCGAGCCGCTGGTGGGCAATGAAGCCTTCGCCGTGCTGCTGGCCGACGACTTGATGGTGGGCCAGCAGGGCGGCCCCGGTGTCATGGCGCAAATGACGGCTGCCTTTGAAAAGCAAGGCCGCTCGCTGCTGGCCGTGCAGGAAGTGCCGCAAGAGCACACCCAGCGCTACGGCATTGTCCGGGGCGAAAGCGCCGGCGGCCCCCTGCTGCGCATTGATGAAATCGTTGAAAAGCCCGCCCCCGAGGTCGCCCCCTCGCGCATGGGCGTGGCCGGGCGCTACGTGCTCACCCCGCGCATTTTTGAAGAAATTCGCACCCAACCGCGCGGCGTGGGTGGCGAAATCCAACTCACCGATGCCATTGCCCGCCTCATGGCGCATGAGGCTGTTTACGCTTACCAGTACAGCGGAAAGCGCTACGATTGCGGGAGCAAAGAAGGCTTCTTGCAAGCCACGGTGGAGCTGGCCTTGCAGCATCCCCAGGTGGGCGAAGCCTTCCGCCAATACCTGAAAACCGTGGCCATCTGAGAACGTGAACACGTTCTGAGTGCAGCCCCCGCTGGCCGTGCAGCCAGCCAAGGGGGCTCAAAAACTCAGCGTCCGCGCTTGGCAGTGCCCGATTTGCGCTTTTGTGCCAAGCGGGCGCGCAGCAAACTGTCTTGACCAATGCGTTCGGGGGCGGCTTCTGGCGTGCTCGGGGTGCTGGGGCGGCGCGGTTTGCCGGCGCTGCGGGCACGCAGTTGGCGGGCTTCTTCGGCCTCGTTCACCCGGGTTTTTTTGCGCGATCCGGCGCGGTCGGATTCGCGGCGCACATTCGGTTGCGCCTGGGGTTTTTTGCGCAGCAAGGCTTTGCCAGCCCCGCTGGCCAGGGCCAGGGCCTGGATATCGCGCTCATCAAGCTCCGTCCACGCGCCCCGGCGCAGGCCGCGCGGCAGTTGCATGGCTCCGTAGCGGATGCGAATCAGGCGGCTGACGGCGCGGCCCAGGCTTTCAAAAATGCGGCGCACTTCGCGGTTGCGCCCTTCGCTGATGGTGACGCGGTACCAGACGTTGGCCCCTTCGCCGCCGCCTTCGTCAATGCTGCCAAAGGCGGCCGGGCCGTCGTCCAACATCACGCCATCGAGCAGTTGCTGTTTTTCTTCCGGGGTCAGTGCGCCCAGCACGCGCACGGCGTATTCGCGCTCCAGGCCAAAGCTGGGGTGCATCAAGCGGTTGGCCAGGTCGCCCGAGTTGGTCATCAACAGCAGGCCTTCGGTGTTCAAGTCCAGGCGGCCCACGGATTGCCATTTGCCTTGCCCCAGGTAGGGCAGGCGGCGAAAGACGGTGGGGCGGTTTTGCGGGTCGTCGTGGGTGACGACTTCGCCCGCCGGCTTGTGGTAGGCCAGCACGCGCACGGTGGGCGCTTCAATGCGGATGCGCACGGGCTTGCCATCGAGCTTGATCTGGTCGCCCGGCTGCACGCGTTGGCCAACGTGGGCCACCTCGTTGTTCACCGTCAAGCGGCCAGCGGCGATGTTGCGCTCCATCTCCAGGCGCGAGCCCAGCCCCGCCTGGGCCAGCACTTTGTGCAGCTTGGGCGCGTCGGCCAGGGGCTGCAGCACGCGTTTGTAGGGCTGGGCCGGCTGCTCTTGGGCCGCAGTGTCGGCCTGCAGCTCAGGGGCATCGAGGGCACCGCCGACGATGTCGGCAAAGTCATAGCCACTGCTCAAGGTGTTGGTGTTGGTGTTGGTGTTGGCATCGGCAGGGGCCAGCGCAGTGGTGGGGGTTGCGCTAGGGGTGTGGGGTGTTTTGTGCATGGTGGTTCTCACTGCCCCGGCTCAGGGGGCGGGCTAGGAATAGAAGGTGTGGCAGAAATATCAGAGATATCAGAAATATCAGCGGCAAGACGGGCGGCGGGTGCCTCCACCAGGGCCATGCCTTGGTCGGCAAAAAAGTCGGGGGTGAAGGGTTCGGCCTGGGCCGCGCCAGCGGCTTGCTCCAGGGCGGCAAACAAATGGGTTTGGGCGGCGGCGCTGTCATCACCGTCCTCGCCTTGCAACAAGGGCAGGTCGGCCAGGGACTGCAGGCCCAAATCATCTAAAAACTGGCGTGTGGTGGCCAGCAAGGCAGGGCGACCCACGGTTTCGCGGTAGCCGATTTCTTCGATCCAGCCCCGGTCTTCCAACTGTTTGATGATTTGGCTACCAACCGCCACGCCCCGAATGTCTTCAATATCGCCACGCGTGACGGGTTGGCGGTAGGCGATGATGGCCAGCGTCTCCAATACCGCCCGGCTGTAGCGCGGGGGTTTGTCGGGGTTGAGGCGTTCTAGAAAAATATGCAGCTCGGGGCGGCTTTGAAATCGCCATCCTGAGGCGATTTGTACCAACTCTAGGCCCCGGTCTTGCCAATCAAGCTTTAATTGTTGTAGCAAGTTGCGCAGTTGCGGGGTATCGAGGGCCCCGTCAAACAGGCTGCGCAGTTCGCGCTCGGGCAGCGCTCGGGCGGCACATAAAAGGGCAGCTTCCAGCACCTTTTTGGCATCCATACATCCATCCTTGGGAAAATTTAACAATCCGACCCTCCCGGGCGGGCAATCACAGCAGGGCCATGAACAGCACTCAAACCGCTGTTTTCAGAACGTGTTCACATTCTAAGAACGTGTTCACGATCTAAGGCGGGCAATTGTACTGAAGGCCCAGTTTTTCCGCTGCCGTTAAAAAATCGTCCGGGGGTGGCGCGCGCAAGGCCAGGTCTTGTCCCGTGATGGGGTGAACAAATTGCAGGGCAAACGCATGCAGGGCCTGGCGCTGCAATCCGCCCTCGGCAGCGCCGCCATACACCGCATCGGCCACCAAAGGGTGGTGCAGGTGCTGCATGTGCACACGGATTTGGTGGGTGCGCCCAGTGTGCAGTTTGCAATGCACCAGGCAATGCGCCGTGGTAGTGCTTAAACAGGTGATGTCGGTGCGGGCCGTTTTGCCAGGGCTGTGCTGCAAATCAACCACCGCCATGCGCAAGCGGTTGCGCGGGTCGCGGCCAATGGCGGCATCCACGGTTTGCATCGGTGCGCCCTGCCATCCCCCCTGCCCCAGTGCGAGGTAGCGCCGGCTCACATCGCGCTGGGCAATCAGCGCCACCAGGGCATCCATCACGGCACGGGTTTTGGCCACCACCATGAGGCCGCTGGTGTCTTTGTCCAAGCGGTGCACGATGCCCGCGCGGGGCACTTGTACAGCCCCAGCGTGGTGGGCCAGCAGGCCGTTGAGCAAGGTGCCGCTCCAATTGCCCGGCGCGGGGTGTACGACCAGACCGGCGGGTTTGTTCACCACCAGCAAATGCTCATCTTCAAACACCACGTTTAAGGCCATGGCCTCGGGTTTGAAGGCTTGGCTTTGCGCTGTGGGGCGCATGGCCACGGTGAGCTGGTCGCCCAGTTTGACTTTGGCGGCGGGCTTTTGCACAGCCTGGCCATTGAGCTGCACCGCGCCCTGGCCCAGCAGTTGCTGCAAGTAGCTGCGGGAAAATTCGGGCACCAGCTCGGCCAGGGCTTTGTCAAGCCGGCTGGTGTGCAAATCCATGGGGACCTGCAGCTGGCGCACTTCAACGGCGTGGGCTTCTTCGTCGCCCGGGTCTGTCCCGTCATCGGGCAATGCATCGGGGTCGAGGGATGCAAGCGCTGGATTCAATGCGGTCAATGCCATAAACCGGCCCTTAAAAATAAAAGCCCGGCAGCGCCGGGCAAAAGTAGGTGCAAAGTGGTGTTAGCGCTTGGGCAAATAACGAAGGGGGTCAATCGGCTTGCCCTGGCGGCGCAATTCAAAATGCAGTTTGACGCGGTCAGTATCGGTGCTGCCCATTTCAGCGATGTTTTGGCCTTTTTTCACATTTTGATCGTCTTTGACCAGCAGCTTTTGGTTATGTCCATAAGCAGTCAAATAATCCTTGGAGTGCTGAATGATGATCAGCTGGCCATAACCGCGCACCTCGCCCACATAAATCACTTTGCCGGCGGCAGCGGCAACCACAGGATCGCCGGCTTTGCCTGCAATATCAACGCCTTTATTGGTGGTTTCATTAAAGGTGCCAATCACCGTGCCGCTGGCGGGCCAAATCAGCCCCAAACCAGCCGCATCGGCAGACGGGGCCGCAGCGGGCGCAGGTGGCGGCGCTGGGGTGCTGGTGGCACCGGCGGGCGGTAAAGCGGTGCCCTGCACAGGGCTGCTGCTGGCGGTGGTCGTTGTGGGCGACGTGCTGGGGCGGCCTTCACCCGGTGCGGCCCCAGGCGGCACCACGCGCACAACTTGGCCGACTTCAATGGCGTTGGGATTTTCCAAATTGCTCCAGCGGGCAATGTCCTTCCAGCTTTGGCCGTGCTCTAAACCAATGCGAATCAAGGTGTCCCCCGGCTTGACGGTGTAATACCCCGGTTTTCCGGCATTTTCAGCACCTGGCAAGGTGGCCGGATCGACGGTGGTCGTGCGCCCAAACCCGGTGCGTGTTTCGACGGGGGCCTGGTTGGTCTGGGCACAACCGACCAATAAAACGCCCACGAGCAAAGCGCTCCAACCTAATTTCAAATTCTTTTGCTTGCTCATAAACCTTTCCCTGTTTTCAGGCAACCCCGGATTTTAAGGGGACAAAATGCACTGCTTCTAATACCGATTCTGTAAAACCCTGTTCGCTGCGCTCAAGCACCAGCAGCATTTGTTGGCCATTTTCTTGCGCAACAGGGGCCACCAAGCGCCCTCCCACCGCCAACTGATCACGCCACGCCTGGGGCAGGCTTTGTCCCCCCGCAGCAGAAATGATTCCCGCATACGGGCCGCCTTGGGCATAGCCAAGCATGCCGTCTCCCAGTAATAAATGGACGTTTGCCAAGCGCAGCGGGCGCAGATTGCTACGAGATTTTTCATGCAAATTGCGCAGCCGCTCGATCGAGTACACCTCTCGCGCCACTTGAGACAGCACCGCTGCCTGGTAGCCGCAGCCGGTGCCAATCTCCAGCACCCGCCCCAAGCCGTGCTGCTGGGCCAGCGGGGCACCCAGCAGCAACTCAATCATGCGGGCTACCACGCTGGGTTTGGAGATGGTTTGCTGCCAGCCAATGGGCAAGCTGGTGTCCTCATACGCTTGGGCCACCAAGGCGCTATCGACAAACCCATGGCGCGGCACCTGCCCCATGGCCTGCAGAACCAAGGGCGATTGAATCCCCCCGGCAGCCAAGCGTTGCACCATGCGCTGGCGCACGGCGGCTGAATCCAACCCCCAGCCAGAGGCCGGGGCCGCAGCCGGGGCCGCCGCACGCACCGAGGGGGAGGATTGGGCATGGCCCAATGAAGGCAAGCGGGCCGGAAAACCCGGGCGGCGCGGCGGCGGAGGGGCAGCGCTCATACGCTCTCCATAGCGGTTTGCAATCGGGCGGCGGTTTGCCCCCAATAGCCCAGATTTTGATAATCAGTTAAATCGACCTTCAGCGGGGTGACTGCGATATGGCCATGGGCCGTAGCATGAAAATCGGTGCCTTCGGCTTCATCCTTGGCGGCCCCTGCGCTGCCAATCCAGTACATCGTCTCCCCCCGAGGGCTGATTTGGGTAATCACTGGCTCTGCGGCATGGCGGCGGCCCAGCCGGCACAGCTTTAAAGCGCCCAGCGCATCGCGCGAGCGGTTGGGAATATTGACATTCAGCAACCACGGCGCACTGCCCACCAATTGCTGCTGGCGCAGTTGCGCGACCATGGCGCGTGCTTTGTCAGCCGCCGCCTCTAAGTGGGCCCAGCCGCTTTCCACTTGCGAAAAGGCAATTGCGGGAATGCCGAACAAAAAACCTTCCATCGCCGCACCCACGGTGCCCGAATAAATGGTGTCATCGCCCATATTTGCGCCATTGTTAATGCCGGACAGCACCAAATCAGGCCGATAGCCCAGCAGCCCCGTCAAAGCAATGTGCACACAATCGGCCGGCGTACCATTCACATACCGAAATCCATTGGCTGCACGGTGCACGTACAAAGGCGCGTTCAAAGTCAAGGCATTGGATTTGGCACTGTTATTGTGCTCAGGGGCCACGACCTCCACTTGCACCCCCTCAATTTGGGCAATGGCCTGGTGCAGGGCCACAATACCAGGGGCTTGAAATCCATCGTCGTTAGAAATAAGTATTTTCATGTCTGGCTAAATAGATACCGGCTGCCGATTGTAGGTTGCCGCTGCCCCTGTCCCCGTGCTTTTACCTTACGCCCTCGCTGCAACCTGTTATGCGCTCCCGCTCCCCTGCTGAAATTGCCCGCCAAAGCTTGCAAATTTTGGCCCAACGCCGTCTGCCGCCCACCCCCGAGAATTACCAAGCGGTGTATGAAGAAGTGGCCGGCCTGCTCCCGCAAGAAGCTTTCCCTCAACGGCGCTTGCGCCACATTGGCACGCTGCTGCCCTCTCAAACCCCCCGGCAAAAACAGCTCACTCAGGCCTTTTTACAAGCCGTGGAAGCCAAAGACTGGCTCCAACTGCAAACGGCCGTGGTCGAGTACGCCCAGTTGGAGCTGACCGGCAGCGCCCAAGCCACGGTGCTGTCCTGCCCCAGCACCCCGATCGAGGTGCTGCCCGCCAGCTTGGCCGAGCAGCTGGCCCGCTTGATTGAAAACACGGTGGGGGCTCTGGGCCCAGAAGACCAGCGCACGCAAGAGATTTCGCTACAGCTGGTCGATTTTTTGCGCCAAGCACCACCACGGCCCCAGGCGCTGGAGCAAATGCTGCAAAACTACAGCTTTCGCCTGTCCTTCCTCAGCCAAGAACAGGCCCAGCGGGCGCACCAAATTGCCCAGATGTTGAGTATGACAGTGGAGCATTTACGCGCCATCAGCACGCAAGACCCGTTGCTGCAGAGGCTGGCCGAAAAATTGAAAGAAGGCATTGCCAGCCCTTGGACAGCGCCCCAGCTGCAACAAATTCAAATCCAATTGAAAAGCCTGCTGTTTCGCCACTTTGAGCTGCACAGCAGCCATGAAGAAGCCCACAACCGCTTTAAAGAGCTGCTGGCCCAATACGCGCAGCACATGGCAGACCTGAGCGGCAACAGCCAGCAGCACCAGGAGCAGCTGAGCCATTACGCCGAAAAAATCGAGCAAGCCCCTGATTTGCCCACCCTCACCCCGCTGCTGGAAGCCGTCGTCGCCTCAGGCAGTCGCTTAGCCCGCGAAAGCAAGCAGGCCGTTGTCACCATGCGTGATTTGCAAGAGCAAGCCTTGGCGCAAGAACAACAAATCTACCAACTCAGCCACAACTTGCAGCGCATGCAAGATGCCAGCCGCCACGATCCCAGCACCGAAGCCCTCAACACCCAAGGCCTGCAAGAAACCTTTTTGGCTGAAGCCGCCCGCAGCACCCGCCTGAACAGCCCCCTGAGCATTGCTGTGCTGCAAGTGCAAACCCCTGCGGAACAAGAAACCACCAGCCCCCTGCCCTCTGTTGGCGATGGCCTGCACGCAACGCATGAAATGGCGCTACGGCACCTGGTACAAATTGCGCGCAGCACGCTGCGCCCCCAAGATGCGATTGGCCGCTCTAGCGAACAAAATCTGGTGCTGATTTTCCCCGACAGCGCCGCCCCCCAAGCCAGCCAAGCCCTGGCACGGCTGCAGCAGGAACTGGCACAAACCCCCCTGCTCTACGCCGATGATTGCCTGGCCATGGCGCTGAGCGCTGGCGTAGTACAAAAACTACCCCAAGAGACACCACAACAAACCCTGCAACGCGCCGCCCAAGCACTGCGCCAAGCCATCCGCATGGGCGGCCAGCGCGTCGTGCTTAATTAAATAGATGTGGGCCCATCCCACACCTTGGCCCGCCGCCAGGCACTGGTGCCAAAAAACAAAACGGCCTGCATTGCAGGCCGTTTTTTCTGGAACACGCAGATCGCTTACGAGCGCACGACCAGCACCGGAATGTGCGCAGCTTGCAAAACGCGTTGCGCAACACTGCCCAACACCAGTTTTTCCAGCCCTCGGCGGCCGTGCGAACCCATCACAATCAGGTCAGCCCCAACGTTTTCTGCCACGCGCACCACGCCTTCATGAATGGCATGGCCTTCACCCACCAAGGTCTTAGTGGACACGCCAGCTTCATCCAAAAGCTTTTTCACGTCTTCAAGGGCTTTGTTGGCCTCGGCCGTAGCAGCACTCAGGTACTGAGCCTGACCATACGCAAAGTCTGCCCCCACACCGGTGAATGGATAAGGATCGAGCACATACACCGCCGTCACCTCGCTGCCAAATGCCTTGGCCAAGCCGGCTGCCTTGCCAACGGCCTGCATTGAAGTGGCCGAACCATCGACCGGAACCAAAATGTGTTTAAACATACGCACCTCCTAAATGAAATCTATGGATGGCACCAGCATAGAACAAATCGATGTGCCATCAGCGCAAAATCAAACCGCTTGACTTGATTTATGCGCCCTTTTTGTTTTTCTAAGGCCAAAAACATCCCTTTTCTGCAGCGACTGCCCCATGCGTATTGCGATAGCCAGACTGGCGGATATTCAGGAGCAGGCCGGGAAAGGTCTCATGCATGATGCGGTTATCGCTCAGCACTAATCACAGACTGCATTTGGCGATGGAAAATCATCGGAACCTTGCCCATACAACTTGCGCACAGGCAAGTGCTTTGTGCAGACCTCGTCTAGATAAAAAATCTATGCCCCTATCCTCTTTAAAATGGGCTGCTTTAGCTCATTTTTTAAACCATGGGGCCAGTCCTTTTGTGCAGCCCTGTGCAATCCCCATAAAAAAATTGCGGGCTCCCGGTAACTTTGCACAGAGGATTGCAAAGATACATATGATATTCATGTTTATTTTATAAAGTACAACTCCATGGCATCTTCTCCAGACATGACCTCCCCCATCAGCCCGGACAAGCCCCAGGAAGAGGCTTTGAACCAGGCCTTGCAGCGTCCCTACCAGCATGGTTTTGTGACCGATGTCGAGTCCGAGAGTCTGCCCCCTGGCTTGAACGAGGACACGATTCGCGCCATCTCCCGCATCAAAAAAGAGCCAGAGTTTTTGCTCAATTGGCGCTTGGCCGCATTAAAACGCTGGCAAGGCATGGAATTGCCCGAATGGGCGCGCTTACAAATCAGCCCGATTGATTTGCAAGCGCTGTCGTATTACTCGGCCCCCAAGTCGCTCAAAGACCGGCCCAAGAGCCTAGATGAAGTCGATCCCAAGTTGCTGGAAACCTACGAAAAACTGGGCGTGCCGCTGCACGAACGCGCCAAGCTGGCCGGTGTGGCGGTGGATGCCGTGTTCGACTCGGTCTCGGTGGGCACGACTTTTCGCAAGCAATTGGCCGATGTTGGCGTGATTTTTTGCTCGTTCTCGCACGCAGTACACACCCACCCCGAATTGATCGAGAAATACCTGGGCACCGTGGTGCCGCAAACCGATAACTACTATGCAGCGCTGAACTCGGCCGTGTTCTCCGACGGCTCGTTTGTCTATATCCCCAAGGGCGTGAAGTGCCCGATGGAGCTGTCCTCGTACTTTCGCATCAACGCCCAGGGCACCGGCCAGTTCGAGCGCACGCTGATCATTGCCGAAGAAGGCAGCGAAGTGAGCTACCTGGAAGGCTGCACCGCCCCCCAGCGCGATGAAAACCAGCTGCACGCTGCCGTGGTCGAGCTGATCGCCCACGACGATGCCTACATCAAATACTCCACCGTGCAAAACTGGTACCCCGGCGATGAAAACGGTGTGGGCGGCATCTACAACTTTGTGACCAAGCGCGGCCTGGCCGCTGGCAAGCGCTCGCGCATTGCCTGGACGCAGATTGAAACCGGCTCGGCCATCACCTGGAAATACCCCTCCTGCATCCTGCGCGGTGATAACTCCAGCGGCGAGTTCTATTCCATCGCCGTCTCCAACCACCGCCAGCAAGCCGATACGGGCACCAAGATGATCCATATCGGCAAGAACACCACCAGCCGCATTGTCTCCAAAGGCATCAGTGCGGGCCGGGCGCACAACAGCTACCGCGGACTGGTGCGCATCAACGCCGGGGCCGAAGGGGCGCAAAACCATACGCAATGCGATTCCCTGCTGATCGGCAGCGAGTGCGGGGCCCACACCTTCCCCTATGTCGATACTGCCCGCAGCGATGCCATGGTGGAGCACGAGGCCACCACCACCCGCATCTCGGAAGAGCGGCTGTTTTACTGCCAGCAGCGCGGCATTGATCCTGAAGAGGCCACCTCGCTCATCGTCGGCGGCTTTTGCCAGGCGGTGCTCGAAGAGCTGCCCATGGAATTTGCCCTGGAGGCCAAGGCCTTGCTCTCAGTTTCGCTAGAAGGCTCCGTAGGCTAGACAACAATTAAAGACATAAACCATGCTGAAATGCTTTAAATACAAGCGCCAGCAGCTATCAGATTAAAGAATTAAGGATATTTATGAGCACCCCTGTTTTACAAGTTCGTGATCTGCGCGTTGATATTGGCGAGCGCACCGTGCTGCAATCGATCACGCTGGATGTGCAACCCGGCAGCCTCACCGTGCTGATGGGGGCCAACGGCAGTGGCAAAAGCACCCTGGGCATGGCCTTGGCCGGCCACCCGCACTACAAGGTCACCGCTGGGCAAGCCATTCTGGACGGCAAAGACCTGATCCAGCTACCCGCCCACGAGCGCGCCCGCACCGGGTTTTTCCTGTCGTTTCAATCACCGCCCGATATTCCGGGCGTCAAAAACAACCTGTTCATCCGCACCGCCTTGAATGCCGTGCGCGAATCCAAGGGCGAAGCACCACTGGATGCGTTTGACTTTTTGAGCGGTGCCAAACAAGGGGCAAAAACCTTGGGCATGCCCATCACCATGCTCAATCGCCCCGTCAATGAAGGCTTCTCCGGCGGCGAGCGCAAGCGCAACGAGCTGCTGCAACTGACCCAGCTCAACCCCCGCGTGGCCCTGCTCGATGAAATCGACTCCGGCCTGGACGTGGACGGCGTGCGTGCCGTGGTCGAGCTGGTGCAGCGCATGCGGGCCCAAGGCACGGCCTTTATCGTCGTCTCGCACTATTTGCAAATGATTGAATCGCTGCAGCCCGACCAAGTGCTGCGCTTAGACCAGGGCCGCATTGCCGAGACCGGTGGCCTGGAGCTGGCCCGCAGCATTGCCGAAACCGGCTTTACCCGCGCTACGGCTTAAGGGAGCCGGCATGAGCGAGATTTTGGACATCACCCAAGCGCAAGCCCAGCTGCAAACCCACGGCTGGATTGCCCGCAAGAGCGAAGCCTTTCACCACCTGCCCCCACCGGCCTTAGAGACCTGGCTTGGCACCGAGCCCGCCGCCGTGGCCAGCACCCAGGACTGGCAAGTCACCGTGCAAGACGGCGCGGCCAGCGTGCAAGTGCAGCACTTGAGCGCCCTGAACGCCGCAGAACGCGCCACCCTGTTTGCCGACCTGCCCGCCCCCCAGGGCGAGGCCGCCCCCTTTGCCTGGGCGCACCGCGCCCTGTGCCGCCAAGGGCTGCGCATCCAGGTCGCCGCCAACGGGGCCAATGCCGCCCCAGTGCGCCTGCATATCCACCACACAGCCCATACCGCCGTGGATGCACCCTTGGTGGTGCTAGACGTGGCCCCCGGCGCCCGCTGCCTGCTGCTGCACACGCACAGCCGCAGCGGCAATCTGCAGCAAATCACGCAAAACCTGCACATGCACATTCGCGTGGGTGAAGGTGCGGTGCTGCAGCACCTGCGCATTGCCGATGTGCGCACCGCCGACCACCTGGCCCACACGCAAAATGTGGACGTACAAGGCCACGCACACTACCACCAGGCCCTGTGCACCAGCGGCTGCGCCTACCAACTGCAGCGCAGCGATATCGACCTGCATGGCCCCGGTGCCTGCGTGCGCCACGCCGGCCTGCTGCTGACGGGCACGCACAATGTGGACCACCAGATCTACACCCGCCACAACGCGCCCGATACCGACAGCCACGTGCAAATGCTGGCCCTGGCCAGCGGCAAATCGCGCAGCGTGGCCAATGCCTTCACCTACATTGCCCCCGGTGCCCGCGATGCCAACGTGCACCAGCGCCTGTGGGGCATTGCGCTGGATGGCCAGCCGCGCCTGATCCTGCGCCCGCACCTAGAAATCCTGCACGACCAGGTTGCCGCCGTGCACGGGGCCACCTGGGGTGCCTTGCCGGAAGATGCCCTGTTCTACGCCCAGCAGCGTGGTCTGGCCCCCGACACCGCCCGCAGCCTGATCATCGAGGGCAAAGCCCGCGCCCTGCTCGAACGCGCCCTGCCCAACATCGAAAGCGATGGCGAAGGCGAGGCCAGCAGCAGCCTCTTGAGCGCCTGGCTCGAGGGCGACTGGCTGCCCCAGGCCATCAACGCCCACCTGGCCGCCACCACCCTTCAGGAAAGCGCATGACCGACCAAGCCCCTGCCCTGCTCCAGCCCGAACTGCTGCGCAGCCTGTTTCCCGTGCTGCAGCAGCAGGTCAAGGGCCAGCCGCTGGCGTATTTGGACAACGCCGCCACCACCCAAACCCCGCTGCCGGTGCAGCAGGCCATGCTCGATTTTGAGCAGCATGACCGCGCCAACATCCACCGGGGGGTACACACCTTAAGCCAACGCGCCACCGATGCCTTTGAAGCCGCCCGCAGCACGGTGAAAGCCTTTATTGGCGCAGGCCAAGAGCACGAACTGGCCTTTACCAGCGGCACCACCGAGGCGCTCAACACCGTCGCCTTTGGCCTGTGGGGGGCTGGGCCGGGCAAAGCCTGGCTGCGCCCGGGCGATGAAATCATCGTCAGCGGCCTGGAGCACCACGCCAACCTGGTGCCCTGGCAACACGCGGCCCGCATGACCGGGGCCAAGCTGCGCATTTTGATGCCCGATACCCAAGGCCGCCTGCACCTGGCCGACCTGCAAGCCCTGATCACGCCGCACACCCGCGTGCTGGCCCTGACCGCTGGGGCCAACGCGACTGGCGAGCGCCCGCCCTTCGAGGCCATGCTCACCCTGGCCAAGCAAGCCGGGGCGCTGACGGTGCTCGATGCCGCCCAAGCCGTCGGCCACGCCATGCCTGATTTGCGTGATCTGGATGCCGACTTTATGGCCTTCTCTGGCCACAAAATGTACGGTCCAATGGGCACCGGGGCCTTGGCTGGTAAGCGCAAAGCGCTAGAACTTTTATACCCCCTGCGCCTGGGTGGTGACATGGTCGAGTGGGTCGAATACGACCGCGCCGGTTATGCCGCCGTGCCCACCCGCCTGGAAGGCGGCACCCCCAATGTCACTGGGGCCGTCGGCCTGGCCGCGGCCGCCCGCTTTATCGACCAGATAGGCCGCAGCCGCATTGATGCGCACCTTCACGCTTTGCGCGCGCAGGCCGTGGCGGGCTTGCAGGCGCTGGACGGCATCACCATCCTGGCCCCCCAGGCCCCACAGGCGGCATTGGTTTCTTTTGTTGTGCAGGATGTGCACCCGCACGATATCGGCACTCTGCTGGACGAGCGCGGCATTGCCGTGCGCACCGGCCACCACTGCGCCGAACCACTGCACAACCACTTTGGGCTGGGGCCAACCACCCGTGCCTCATTTGCCCTATACAACACCGCAGCCGAGGTGAGCCGCCTGATCGACGGCATCGCCCATGCACTGAAAGTTTTACGATGAGTTCTGTAGAAAACGATCTCTACCAAGAAGTGGTGATGGAGCACAAACGTGCCCCGCGCAACTTCGGCCACTTGGATCACCCCAGCCACCAGGCCCAGGGCACCAACCCCTCATGCGGCGACCGTGTGGCCGTCGAATTGCTGCTCGATGGCAACACCGTGCAGGACATCCGCTTCAGCGGCCAGGGTTGTGCCATCTGCATGGCCTCCACCTCGATGATGACCGAAGCGGTCAAAGGCCAGGATGTGGCCCTCGCCCAAGCGCTGCAACAGCACTTTCGCGCGGTTCTGACGGGCGAAGAAGACCCCGAAGAAGCCCCGCTGGGCAAGCTGGTCAGCCTGGCCGGCGTGCGCCAATACCCCAGCCGCATCAAATGCGCCCTGCTGGGCTGGCACGCGCTGATGCACGCCATTGCTGGCAACCAAGAAGCGGCCAATACCGAAGATGGCATCCCCGCCACCGAAGGAGGCGTTGCATGATGAACCGCCGCCAACGCGAAGACGTTTTGGTCCGCCGCACGGTCACCGTGGAAACCATTCCCAGTGGCCAGCCTTTTGAACTGCAGGAAGGACAGCTGGCGCAAATCACCCAGGCCCTGGGCAGCTCGTTCACCCTGGTGGTCGAAGGCCAGCTGGTGCGCCTGCGCGGGGACGATGCCGATGCCATTGGTAAAGAGCCGCCTGAGAGCATCGTCGTGCCCGAGAACGTCTCTACCGCCGACATTGAGCCGCTGATTTGGGAAACCCTGAAATCCTGCTACGACCCCGAAATCCCCGTCAATATCGTGGATCTGGGCCTGATTTATCGCTGTGAAGTCACCCCCATTGATGCCCACGGCGATGTGCAGGTGGTAATCGACATGACCCTCACCGCCCCCGGCTGCGGCATGGGCGAGGCCATTGCCAACGAGGTGTGCGACAAGGTGCTGGCCCTGCCCAAGGTCGAGGACATCACCGTAAACCTGGTGTTTGACCCACCCTGGACGCGCTCCATGATGAGCGAAGAGGCGCAACTGACCCTGGGGTTGTAAACACGTTCTCAAGCGCCCCTGCCCCTGCCCCTGCCCTTGAACGGCGAAGGTGCTCCACGCCGGACAAACTGCCCAATTGCTTCACAATCGGCCGCTTGTCCGGCATTTTTATTTTTGCCTTTTCTTTTTTTGGAGACACATCCCATGCGCCTCGAAACCCTGGCCGTCCACGCGGGCTATAAAACCGAACCCACCACCCGCTCGGCCGCTGTGCCGCTGTACCAGACCACCTCGTACACCTTCGACAACGCCCAGCACGGTGCCGACCTGTTCGACCTGAAAGTGGCCGGCAACATCTACACCCGCATCATGAACCCCACCACCGACGTGCTGGAGCAGCGCGTGGCCGCGCTGGAAGGCGGCATCGGTGCCCTGGCCATGGCCTCGGGCATGGCGGCCATTACCGCTGCCATCCAGACCATTGCCGAGACCGGGGACAACATCATCAGCGCCAGCACCCTGTACGGCGGCACCTACAACCTGTTTGCCCACACCTTCCCGCAGCAAGGCATCGAAGTGCGCTTTGCCGATCCGCGCGACCCGGCCAGCTTCGCCAAACTGATCGACGCGCGCACCAAAGCCGTGTTCTGCGAATCGATTGGCAACCCCCTGGGCAATGTGACCGACATCCGCGCCCTGGCCGATGTGGCCCACGCCCATGGCCTGCCGCTGATCGTCGATAACACCGTGCCCAGCCCCTACCTGTGCCGCCCGTTTGAGCATGGTGCGGACATCGTCGTCCACGCCCTGACCAAATACATGAACGGCCACGGCAACAGCATCGGCGGTGTCATCGTCGATAGCGGCAAGTTCCCCTGGGCCGAGCACAAAGAGCGCTTCAAGCGCCTGAACGAGCCGGACGTGAGCTACCACGGCGTGGTCTATACCGAAGCCCTGGGCGCAGCCGCCTACATCGCCCGCGCGCGCGTGGTGCCACTGCGCAACATGGGCGCGGCGCTGTCGCCCTTCAACGCCTGGGCGACACTGCAAGGCATTGAAACCCTGCCCCTGCGCATGGACCGCATCTGCGAAAACGCCCAAAAAATTGCCGAAACCCTGCAAAACCACCCCAAGGTGGAATGGGTGCGCTACGCCGGCTTGAGCGACCACCCCGACCACGCTCTGGTGCAGCGCCAGATGGGTGGCAAGGCCTCGGGCATTTTGTCGTTCAGCCTGAAAACCGCCCCCGGCGAAGACGCGCGCGCCGCCGGTGCCCGCTTCCTGGATGCGCTGCAGCTCTTCCTGCGCCTGGTGAACATTGGCGATGCCAAGTCGCTGGCCACGCATCCGGCCTCGACCACGCACCGCCAGCTCAACCCCGAAGAGCTGGCCAAGGCCGGCGTGACCGAGGGCATGGTGCGCCTGTCGATTGGCATTGAACACATCGACGACCTGCTGGAAGACCTGAACCGCGCCCTGCAAGCCGTTTAAAAAAAGAGCAGTCTGCGCTGATAAACAAAAGGATTGAAGGCTATTACAGCATTCAATCCTTTAAAAATAAGCGTAAACAGCTATAAAAAAAGCCACCTTTGCAGGTGGCGTTTTTGCTTGGAGTCTTAGCAGGAAGGGCGTTCTTAGAAGCGGTAGCCCAGGCCCACGCCCACCAGCAGGGGATCGACCTTGAAAGTACCGACTTTGGTGCCGAACGAACGCACATCAGTCTTGATATAGACCTTTTTCACGTCAAAGTTGATCGACCAGTTTTTGTCCAGCGCGTAGTCAAAACCAATCTGCAGGGCTGGGCCAAAGCTGTTTTTCTTCACGGAAGGGTTCAGGGCAGCGTCAACGGCAGGATCAAACTTCACGCTGGAAAAGCGGGTGTAGTTAATACCAACGCCCACGTAGGGCTTGAACGCGCCCAGCTGGGTGAAGTGGTATTGGGCCAGCAAGGTGGGGGGCAGATGCTTGAGGCTACCGATCTTGGCACCACCAGCACGTACATCATGCTTTTGCGGATAGGTCAGGATCAGCTCAGCGGCAAAGTTGGGGGTGAAGAAGTAGGAGATGTCCAGCTCGGGAATCATCTTGTTGTTCACCGACAAATCCAAAGGAGTGCTGTCTTTGTTAGCGCTATCCAAATGCACAGCGCGGGCGCGTACCATCCATTTGCCATCTTGAGGGTAGTTTTGCGCCATGGCAGCGCCAGAAGTCAGTGCACACAAAGCGGCAGCAGCCAGCAGGGTTTTCTTCATCATGGTGAAAGGTTTTCAAGTGTTATCCGGGGACGGCCCCCGTGCTGCGTATTAGGCCCATGAGTCAAACGGTCAATATTGCTTTGCATCAAGAACTGGTAATTCCCCTTAGTTTTGTAACATTTCGTCCAACCGCCACAAACACCCCGTTTTTTCGCCGATTGAGCCGGCCACCTTGCGCCTACAGTGGCCCCATCGCACTCTTTTGGAGCCACTGCTATGGACCTTCGTTACGCCAGAGCCTTGCGCGATGCCAGCACGGCCTGGGCCCAAAACCACACTACCGATGCCATTACCTTGCAAGAGCTGCGCCGCCGCGCACCGCAAGAGGAACCCACCGTCAAAATGGTGACCGCGCCCAGCGCCACCCAGATGGCGCTGCTGCAACCCCAGTTGGCCGCGTATGGCAACTTGGGCACCAAACTCAATTTGTTTGCCTAAGCACCACGCACACACGCACGGTAGTAAAAGAGCTTCTAACGCTTACCAATAAAGCGTTAGAAGCTCTTTTTTTAGTAGCCCATCCTGGCCACTATTTTTTTACCCCAACCACTTGCGGGCATTGCGCCAGACGCGCATCCAGGGGCTGGCCGCGCTGGGGTCGCCGCTGGTCCAGCTCATTTGGATATTGCGGAACACGCGCTCGGGGTGCGGCATCATGGCCGTGAAGCGCCCGTCGGCCGTGGTCACCGCCGTCAGGCCGCCGGCGCTGCCGTTGGGGTTGAAGGGATAGACCTCGGTGGGCTGGCCGTGGTTATCAACATAGCGCATGGCCTGCACCACCTGATCGGCGTTACCGCGTGCGGCAAAGTTGGCAAAACCCTCGCCGTGCGAGACAACAATGGGCAGGCGGCTGCCCGCCATGCCTTGCAGGAAGATGCTGGGGCTGTCCAGCACTTCGACCATGGACAGACGCGCCTCAAAGCGGTGGCTTTGGTTTTGGGTGAAGCGCGGCCAAGCCTGGGCACCGGGGATGATGTCGGCCAGCTCGGCAAACATCTGGCAGCCGTTGCACACGCCCAGGGCAAAGGTGTCACCCCGGCCAAAGAATTGCTGGAACTGCTCGGACAGGCGTTCATTGAAGGTGATGGAGCGCGCCCAGCCAATGCCCGCACCCAGGGTGTCGCCGTAGCTAAAGCCCCCGCAGGCAACGATGCCCGCAAAGTCTTGCAAGTGCGCCCGCCCCGCTTGCAGGTCGCTCATGTGGACATCCACCGCATCAAAGCCGGCTGCGGCAAAGGCAAAGCCCATTTCCACCTGCGAGTTCACGCCCTGCTCGCGCAGGATGGCCACGCGCGGCTGGGCTTGCAGGTTCAAGTAGGGGGCGGCCACGTCGTCCTGCGGGTCGAACGTCAGGTGCACGTGCATGCCGGGGTCGTTGGCCGCGCCAGCGGCGGCATGTTCGCTGTCGGCGCAGGCGGGGTTGTCGCGTTGCTGGGCGATTTTCCAGCTCACGGCATCCCACACCTGGTGCAGGTTTTCCAAGCTGGCCCCAAAGACTTTTTGCGCATCGCGCCAGATTTGCAGCTCGCCCTTGCCCATGTCCACCGGGCTGGAGGCCGGGCGGGTTTTACCGATGATGTGGCTGCACTGAATCAGGCCATGCTCACGCAGCACCTGCATGACTTGGCTGCGGTCGGCGGTGCGAATTTGCAGCACCGCACCCAGTTCTTCGTTGAACAGGGCCCGCAGGGTCAGGTCTTCGCGGCGGCCGGCAATCTGCTGGCCCCAGTTTTTGCCCTCGCCCGAATCCATGCGGCCATCGGTAATGCCGTCGCCTTCGGTCACCAGCATGTCCACGTTCAGCGCCACGCCAACGTGCCCGGCAAAGGCCATTTCGGCCACCGTGGCCAGCAGGCCGCCGTCGCCCCGGTCGTGGTAGGCCAAGATCAGGCCTTGCTGGCGCAAGGCGTTTACGGCGGCCACCAGGGCCTTCAAATCGTCGGCATTGTCCAGGTCGGGCGTGGTATTGCCGCTTTGGCCCAGCACCTGCCCCAGGATGGAGCCACCCATGCGGTTTTGCCCCCGGCCCAGGTCGATCAAGACCAGCGAGCTGTCCGGCTCCTGCGCATCGAGCTGCGGCGTGAGCGTGCCGCGCACGTCGTCGATGGCGGCAAAGCCGGTAATGATCAAGCTGACGGGCGAGGTGACTTTTTTCAGCACTCCGTCCTCTTGCCATTGGGTGCGCATGGACAGGCTGTCCTTGCCCACAGGGATGGAAATGCCCAGTTGCGGGCACAGCTCCATGCCCACGGCTTTGACAGTGGCGTACAGATCGGCATCTTCACCCGGCTCGCCGCACGCGGCCATCCAGTTGGCCGAGAGCTTGACTTTGGACAGTTCGATCGGCGCGGCCAGCATGTTGGTGATGGCTTCGGCCACCGCCATGCGGCCCGAGGCCGGGGCGTTGATGGCCGCCAGCGGGGTGCGCTCGCCCATGGCCATGGCTTCACCCTTGAAGCCGGTGAAATCGGCCAGGGTGACGGCCACATCGGCCACCGGCACCTGCCAGGGGCCCACCATCTGGTCGCGGTGCGTGAGGCCCCCCACGGCGCGGTCGCCAATGGTGATCAAAAAGCGCTTGCTCGCCACCGTGGGGTGGGCCAGCACGTCAATCACGGCTTTTTCCAGCGGTACGCCGGTCAGGTCCATGGCCGGCAGGGTGCGCTGCACGCTGGTCACGTCTTTGACCATCTTGGGCGGCTTGCCCAGCAGCACGTCCATGGGCATATCGACGGGGAATTTCTGGTCGCCAGACTCCACCGCCGTGTCTTCCAGCACCAGTTGGCGCTGTTCGGTGGCCACGCCGATGACGGCAAACGGGCAGCGCTCGCGCTCGCAGAAGGCCTGGAACTGCGGCAGCGATTCAGGGGCAATCGCCAGCACGTAGCGCTCTTGGCTTTCGTTGCTCCAGATTTCCTTGGGTGCCAAGCCCGATTCTTCGAGTTGCACGGCCCGCAGGTCAAAGCGGGCACCGCGCCCGGCATCGTTGGTCAGCTCGGGGAAGGCGTTGGACAGGCCGCCCGCGCCCACGTCGTGAATGGCCAGGATGGGGTTGGCCGCGCCTTGCTGCCAGCAGTGGTTGATGACCTCTTGCGCCCGGCGCTCGATCTCGGGGTTGCCGCGCTGCACCGAGTCAAAATCCAGCTCGGCGGCATTGGTGCCCGTGGCCATGGAGCTGGCCGCGCCCCCGCCCATGCCAATGCGCATGCCGGGGCCGCCCAGTTGGATGAGCAGCGTGCCGGCGGGAAATGCGATTTTCTTGGTCTGCTGCGCCTCAATCACGCCCAGGCCGCCGGCAATCATGATGGGCTTGTGGTAGCCACGCACCACCTCGCCCACCTGCTGCTCGTACTCGCGGAAATAGCCGGTCAAATTAGGGCGGCCAAACTCGTTGTTGAACGCTGCGCCGCCCAGCGGGCCTTCGACCATGATCTGCAAGGGGCTGGCAATGTGCGCCGGTTTGCCCACGTCGCTGCCCCAGAGTTTGGACACCGTAAAGCCCGTCAGCCCCGCCTTGGGCTTGGAGCCCCGGCCGGTAGCGCCCTCGTCGCGGATTTCGCCGCCCGCGCCGGTCGATGCGCCGGGAAAGGGCGAGATGGCCGTGGGGTGGTTGTGCGTTTCCACCTTCATCAGCACATGGTGCAAGGCTTTTTCTTTTTGATAGCTAGGAGCGCTTGCCTGCTCTGCGTTTCCATCGTATTTGGCTATAAAACGCTCGACCTCATGGCCTTCCATGATGGAGGCGTTGTCGGCATAGGCCACGATGGTGTGCTGGGGCGAGGTGGCCTCGGTGTGGCGAATCATGCCAAACAGCGATTTCTCCTGCGCCACGCCGTCGATGGTGAACTGGGCGTTGAAGATTTTGTGGCGGCAATGTTCGCTATTGGCCTGGGCGAACATCATCAGCTCTACATCCGTGGGGTTGCGCCCCAGCTTGGTGAAGGCATCGACCAGGTAGTCAATTTCGTCGTCGGCCAGGGCCAGGCCCCAGGCAGTATTGGCGCGTTCCAGGGCGGCGCGGCCACCGCCCAGCACATCGACGAACTCCATCGGCGCAGCTTGCAGGGTGCTGAACAGCTGCTCGGCCTCAGCGCGGGTGGCAAACACCGATTCGGTCATGCGGTCGTGCAGCAAGGCGGCAATGTGCTCGCGCTGCGCGGCGGACAGCTCGGCCTTGCCCCCCAGCAGCCCGCCCTTCAGGGCGATGGCGTATTCGGTGATGCGCTCTATCCGGAACACGTCCAGGCCGCAGTTGCGGGCAATGTCCGTGGCCTTGGAGGCCCATGGCGAAATCGTGCCCAGGCGCGGGGTGACGACAAACACCGCATCGCCCTGCCCTGGCGCCGCGGCCGACTCACCATACGTCAGCAAGGCCTGCAAGCGCTGCTGCAAAGCACTGTCGGGGGCGCTTTGGCTCGCCACCAAGTGGACAAAACGGGCCGTGATCCCGGTGATTTTGGGGTGAATGGCGACCAGGTCGGTCAAAAGCTGTTGGCTGCGAAACGCGCTCAGGGCGTTTGCGCCCTCAAACTGTGTCAGATGCAAAGTCACAAGACGGCCTATGGGCAAAAAAGAATGGAAGTGGAAAAGAAAAGGGCAAAACGCAGGTGAACCACACCCGGCCCCTGTGCAAGACGGGGCCCGGCAATGAAGCATTGGGGAAACCACGCATTTTACCGGGGCAACGCCCGCACTGCGCCCACACCGGCGCATGGGCCAAAGGATTAGCAGGCTTTCCAGCTATCTTGCAACAAAAATGGCTCCAGCTCATGGGGCAAGCGCGGGCGGCTGAAGTAGTAGCCCTGGGCTTCATCACAGCCCAGGGCTTGCAGAAATTTCAGCTGCTCCTGGGTCTCCACCCCTTCGGCGGTAATGCGCAAGCCCATGGCCTGGGCCATGCGCACAATGGCATTGACCATGGCTTTATCGGCATCGCCATTGTCCATATCGCGCACAAAAGACTGGTCAATTTTGAGCTTGTAAGTGGGCAGGCGCTTGAGCTGGGTCAGCGATGCATACCCGGTGCCAAAGTCATCAATCGACAGGCGCACGCCCAGCTTTTGCAGTTCGGCCACGGTCTGCTCAACGGCCATCACCTCGCTCATGGCCGCGCTTTCGGTGAGTTCGAGCTCCAAGACCTAGGCAGGGATGTTGGCCTGCTCCAGCACCTGGCGCACCAAATCGGGCAGCTGGGGCTGGTGAAACTGCCGGGCCGACAAGTTCACCGACATGGTCAAGTGCAGCAAGCCTTTGTCGCGCCACGCTTTGAGCTGCTGGGCCGCTGTGGCCATGACCCACTGACCGATGGGCAAAATCAAGCCACTGCTTTCTGCAATCGGAATAAATTCAGCCGGGGAGACGGCACCCAGCTTCGGATGCTGCCAGCGCAGCAACGCCTCCACGCCCAGATCTTGCCGGTGTTGGCATCGACCTGCGGCTGGTAGTGCAAGCACAGTTGCTCACGCTCTAAGAACGTGTTCACGATCTCCTCATGGGTGTGCGGGCGTGGCTTCGGGCGGTCTGCGTCGTTGCAAATCCTCGCAATAGCCAAGCTATTGCTGTGGTTTGCGCCTCGCAACCCATCCCCAACCGCATCCCCCACACCTTCATTCGAGATCATGAACACGTTCTAAGGCACGGCGCAACGCGTTTTCCAGCTCCAGGGCCCGCATCGACTGGGCCTGCATCTGCGAAGTGAAAAAACGGTAGGTATTGCGCCCTTGGCGCTTGGCACCATACATGGCCATATCGGCCGACTGCACCAGGGCATCAAAATCGCGCCCATCCTGCGGGTACAAAGCCACACCAACCGAGCAGCCCAAGGTCAGCTCGTGCGGCCCCACTTGAAAGGGCGCATTAAAGGCCTGGGCCACTTTGCCCGCCACCCGCTGGGCCCCGGCCGCATTCGCACGGGGTAGCAGCAGCACAAATTCGTCGCCGCCCAAGCGGGCCACGGTGTCGTATTCGCGCACGGTTTGACTCAATCGTTTGGCGATGTGGGTCAGCAGGCTGTCCCCAACTTTGTGCCCCAGGGAGTCGTTGATGTGCTTGAAGTGGTCCAAGTCCAAAAACAGCACCGCCAGCGGTGTGTTGCTGCACTGCGCTTGTGCAATCGCCTGCTGACTGCGCTCGGCCAACAAAGAGCGATTGGGCAGGCCGGTAAGCGGGTCGTAATGGGCCAGCCAATAAATGTGCTCCCGGTCGTATTTGCGCTCTTGGATTTCTTTGTCCAAATTCTTGGTCGTATTGACCAACGCATGGGTGCGTTCAGAGACCACCCGCTTCAGTTCGGCATGGGCTTGGCGCAGGGCTTCCTGGGTCTGGCGGCGCTCGGTAATGTCCATAAAAATCCATACCGTGCTGCCATCGTCCAAGGCCTTGCTGCGGGTCTCGCAAATCAGCTCGGCCCCATCTTGGCGGCGCAAGTTCAGCTCAGCGGCAAACACTTTGCCCGTCGCCAGCGTGGGGGCGTAATCGGCCAGTTGCACAGCCCAGTCGCTGTCGCTGGCAAACCAGTCTCGTGCCGCCTGGCCGCACAACTGCCCTGGGGCGTACCCCAGCATTTGCTCAGCATTTGCTCAGCATGCCGATTGCACTGCACCACCTTGTGCTCGCGCACATAGGCCACCCCCACCATGGCGTGATCGAGCAAGATTTGGGTTTGCAATTGAATAGCATCAAGCTGTGAACGCATAAGTATTTGCGCATCCACATCGTCCAAAGTCCATATAGCGCCTTCGGAAGGGGCTTCTGAATTAATGAGCCGCCCGGTCAAACTGGCCCAAAACAAACTGCCATCTTTGCGCCGCATTTGCCGAACGCTGCGGAAGGTGCGCCCTTGCGCCATTTCGGCAAAAGCATCGCGCCCCAGCGCCCGAAACGCATCGCGCGACGGATGCAATAAGTAGCTGGCCTGCCCCAGCAAGGATGCGCTGTCAGGAAAGCCAAAAATTTCAGCAAATTGCTGGTTGCAGCGCTGTATGGCCCGTTTTTGAATAAACGCTACACCGATGTCCGTACTTTGTAACAAAGTCTGTTGCTCGCGCAGCGCACGAGCCAAGGCAACGGCCACCTCCATCTCGCACGCAAGAGAGCCCTTTGCCACTAATTGATCATCCGTCATGGGTCGGTGCTACTTTAGAATTGTTTACAACCGTAAAATAATGTCACAAAACCAATAACCAACTGTTTGACCCCCATCAAAGACAGAATCTAATCAAGGTTTTTTATCAATTTCTGCATGCTGGTGGCTGCCTGCCGGGGCTAACGAGGCGACGATTTGCGCATCCACCTGCGCATACGCCAACACCTGCCCCCCACGGCGCTGGGCAAAAGCCTGGGCAGCACCAGCATCAGAAAACGCCGGCAAATTGCCCGAGCGCATGGGCCCCAAGGCGTTCGAGCCGTGCACATAAAAGGCCGATTCTGCAGCAATCCACGCTGGCGGGGTTGGTTGGGCACTGTCCGTAACGTAAGCGGCCACAACCTCTTGCACCCCCCGCCCCGGCATGAAGCGCTCCATGTTCTGCACAAACAGGAAAAAAGACACCGGGGAATCAAAAAAATGGGCATCGCCATTGTTAAAAATCACCTGCGCTGCCCACTCTTTGGAACGTGCCGGAAACATGCCACACACCGGGCAACGGGCATCGACAGGGATCGGGCGGGCAGCGCTCAAGGCCAGCCCCGATGCAGGATCGTAAGCAGAAGGGGGCGCATCCAGGCACACCTCGGCCTCGGGCAGTTCTACAGGCGCAGCGGCAAACCGCTTCCACCCGACAACACCCGTGCCAACAGTGATCCCGGCCAGCAGCATCCCGCCTAAAGCCTTGCGCCGTGCGCAACAGTACGCCATAGCACCGCCCTCGCTGACTTTACATGCGCGTGTCGTGCAAAGCACCGCCGGTCAAATCGACCATGTCCAGCTTGATGCCGTCGTAGGGATAAACAGTGCCACCATATTCGCCAGCAAATTTTTCCGCATCCGCTTTCTGCGCAAAACTGGCAATGGTGGTACCCATAGAGCCATGGCGCTTGCTGCCCACGACGTAAACGGCTGTTTTGGCATCAATCCAATGGCCCTCGGGGTGCTCCCAATCGGCTTTGCCCATGTCCTGCACATACACCATGCGCACTGCACGCACCTGCTCCCCAGCCAACAAGGTGTTAAAGAGTTCAACCGTATCGCAGAAAAAAGATGGTTTTTCTTGTCCGGCGTAATGGATTTGCGCTTTCGGGCCCGCATAGTCAATGAGCAGCATGCCATCAAGTTCGCAGGAGGTTGCACGGTCAATCTCCACCGGGGCCAAGGCCTGCGCTTGCACCGCTTCGTCACTGCAGCCCGTCAAAACCCCACCCCCTAAAGCCAAGACCAAAGCCAACGATGCGGAACGCGCAATATTTAAAGAAAAACTCATGGTTTAAACCTCCAATTTGCCACAGCCAGGGGCAAAACAATCCACGCCAACATAACGCCACCCATTTTGAGCGGGTTGCCCAAAGAAGCCGGCATCACACTGGCCAATCCATACAAAGTACGAACATCTTCCAAAGAGAAAACATTCAAAATACGAAACACATCCGCTGGATTTAACAACAACATCCAGGCAAACGAATCACCAGCAAACTTGCCGCCTGTGGTAACCAAAATTCCTAACAAAATCAAATCAAACACCAGTACAAAGAAAAACCAGGTCGCAATCGCCATGCCAGAAGCACGGGTACGGTCACCGGCAATGACAGAAATCAACACCGCAATACTGAGAAACGCCAAACCCAGTAAAACGGAACTAAAAATAAATCCAAAATAATGGAACAAGGCATTGGCATCCATATGCTGCCAAAGCAACACGGCCACCACCCCAAAACCAATCAAGGTTGATAAGGTTAAAGCCAGGGCCAAACCCAAATACTTGCCCAACATCAGCTCAAACCGGGTAATTGGCAAGGCCAGCAACAAACCCAAAGAGCCCCGCTCACGCTCGCCCACAATCGCATCAAATCCCAAGAGCAAGGCAATCAAAGGAATCAAATAAATGACCAAGCTGACCAGGCTGGCAATCGTCACCTCAATCGAGCGAAAACCAACCATGCCTTGCTGGGCACTGCCAAAATAAGCAATGACCACAGAAAACGCGGCAAACACCAAAGCCACGGCCAGCACCCAGCGATTGCGAATACGGTCCCAAAATTCTTTGGAAGCAACAGTAAGAACAGGTTTAAATTCCATGAATACAACTTAATCTTTAAATACTGAGGTTTTTACCCCGAGAATCCAAAAAACATATCTTCCAAAGAAGGCTCCAGCAAACGGATATCTTGCAAAGCCAATGGTGCCAGCACCGCCAAAACCGCCATTTTTTGCTCCCGGGAGCACTCAAAACGCACGCCCTGGGGCAGCATCACCGGCTCGGCCTGCACCAGGGTGCGCACAGCTTCAATCACTTGGCTTTGCCGCTCAGCAGCAACATCCACCTCCACCACCAAAGGCAAACCGGTATCTTCCCGCAATTGCTGAACACTGCCTTGGGCTTGTAATTTTCCAGCGGCTAAAATCGCCAAACTATCTACCCGCTCTTGCAATTCCGAAAGAATATGTGAGGTAATAACAATCGTCACGCCGGTTTGCTGTAACTCGCGCAAGGTGAAATAAAAATCACGAATTGCTTGCGGATCCAGACCATTGGTTGGCTCATCCAAAAACAGCACTTCCGGCTTGCCAAGCAACGCCTGGGCAAAACCCAGCCGCTGGCGCATGCCTTTGGAATACTCGCGAACGGCCCGCTTGCCGGCATGCGATAAGCCCACCTTGTCCAGAAGCGATGGACACTCCTGCAAAGAGGCTCCTTTGAGGCGGGCAAAAAAATTCAGGGTTTCCAAACCGCTTAAGTTATCGTAGAGAACAACATTCTCTGGTAAATAACCCAATTTTCGACGCGCGGCACGAAAGTTAGGCCCGGCCACATCGGCACCCGCCACCGTAATATGCCCGGATGTGGGACGCTCCAGCCCCAGCATCATTTTGAATAAAGTGCTTTTACCAGCGCCGTTATGACCAATCAAACCAAAAACCTGGCCTTGCGGTATTTTTAAATCAACACCATCAACAGCATGCACGGCGCCATAATGTTTGCGCACATCGCGCAAAACAATGGCTGATTGTTTTTCATTGGCCGGGGAAGTGTTTGCCACGCCATTTACTCCATTCTTCGTATTGAGGGCGCATGCGCGGGAGGGGATCCACCACCGAAGGCACACGCAAAATTGGGAATTGCTGACTGACTAAGCGCAGCGCCTGCACCGCTGGGCTGGCCATCAAAAGCTTGACACTAGGGTGCCGCCACGTCAGGCGATCGACCATATCGTTGGCTTCGTAAGGAACATCGCCAATTTCATTGCCATCGCGATCCCAGCCAATGTAATTACTCCAATGATTGCCACTACGTTCACCCCAAATTTGATCACGCGAACCGACAAAGCGCACTTGCTCACGGTTAGAGATGAAGTCATTGCCTTCAATTTCATTGCGTGCCGAACCGGCCAAATGAACGCCTACAAAATTATCAACAACAATATTATTTGTTATTTTTGTGTACTCAACATCATAAATAAAAAAACCACGGTTATTACCTGCAACCACATTGCCTTCAATCACAGAATCTTGCAAGGTACGCAACATAATTCCATGATCAGAATTACCCCACGCACGGTTATTTCTCACCTCTTGGTTGCGCACTTCCATCAGCGCCAAACCACCTCGATTATAGTAAGTGTCATTATCCTCCCAAACATTATAATAGGAGTTCATATAGTGGGTACCATAACGGCTATTGTGCAGCTTATTCCCTTTAAAAATAGCATGGTGCGAAACATCCACATACAGCGCATCGCGCACATAACTAATTCTATTATTCAGAATTTTCGCGCCTTTGGTGTTGTACAGTTGTACCCCATTGCCTCGCAAAGGTGAATTGTATTCGCGCTTACCAGTAATATTATTATTTTCAATAAGAACATCATTTGCTTTTTCTATCCACAAACCAAAAAGGTTATAAGACAGATAGCAATTGCGCACAATTGCGCGGTGCGAACCAGGATAAAGGTAAATACCGGAATTTTGATTTTTCAAGCTATCGCCAGAGTCGCTAACAATCAAACCTTCAAGCACCACATCCGGTGCGGTCACCCGGATGGTGTCACCTGTATTACCACCGCTGATCGTCGGCCGATCAATACCGCGCAAGGTCAGCGGCTTATCAATCAGCAGATTGACCAGGTACTTGCCGCGCGCCACCTCCACGACATCGCCAGGGGCGGCGGCGGCCACCGCTGCCGCCAAATCATCCCCTGGGTGCACCGAAATGGTGGCCGCTTGACCCACACTGCACATGGTCAGCGCAAGCCCAAGCGGGGCTATTTTTTTAGAGTAAAAAGCCTTTAATCCAGCGTCAATGAAGCGTGAAAAGCTATAAAAATTGAAAATAGGTATCACATTCTTCACGGCGTAAACAGCCCCAATGCTTGCAGCACCAGAAACAGGGCAGCACCAATCATTAAATTCTTAAAGGCAACGTAGCTCATCATGTCAAACCAACCCGCAACACGGTAATGGTCGTGCCACCACAGGCCATCTTTGACGTAGCGACGACCAGACATCCTGATCAGCACTTCGTACACGCTCCAGCCAAACCACCAGCCAATAATGGCCCCCGAAGAGAGGTGCCCCATGGCCGTCATCACCCACGCCACAGTGGCGGCCACGGCCAAGGCAATGCCCGCCATCTGCAAAGCACGCTTGCTGCGCCAGCCTTCGCTGCTCCAAGGCCACAGGTGATCGCGTACCTCGAGCAGCACCCACTTGAATAGCCCAACGTCACGCTTATGCGCTGGCAGAGTGGGGTCGGTAGGCATGCGCGGATCCACACCGTTTTTGGCTTTGGGCGAAATCTGATCTTCAAACTTGGCCGGATGGATAGGAATAAAGTAACCATTCTTACCAATGGGCGTGATTTCCAAACCATCGCGCTCGCGGCGTTTGCGCTCTTTGGCCAAGGGTGGGCAGCCTTTGGTATCGGTGTACAAAATCATGCAATCGAGGCAGTGCAAGCACTCGCGATGGTCAATACGGCCATCCACATCGATCGCCTGAGCACCGCAGCCAACAGCACAAGCTTTGCAGCTATTACAGTCTTGTTTGCGCTTTAAGCCAAACCAGCGGAAGGTGCTGGGAATGGCCAGCGAAGCACCCAAGGGGCAAATGTATTTGCAATAAGGGCGTTCAATAAAGATAGAGACACCCAAAATAACCGCCACGAACAAACCGTAGGGCCACGAACGGTTCATTACCCCAACAAGGAAAGTTGTTTTAAACGGTTCGACTTCAGAGAGCTTCTCAGCCCACCCCATCGAGAACAACGAAACCGTGAGCAGAAAGAAAAAGACGATGTACTTGCCCCACTTCAAACGGTCATGCCATTTTTGGGGCAGCTGAGTTTGAAAGCGTTTAAAACCAATCGCTTTGGCGATTTTATAAATCGATTCTTGCAAAGAACCAAACGGACACATCCACCCGCAGAACAAGCCACGGCCAAATAAGAACACCGTTACGATAATAAAGAGCCAGAATAAGAAAATAAACGGATCCGACAAGAACAATGACCACGTCCACTGAAATAATAACGCGTGAAACCATGTCAATACCTGGGTGATCGACGGCTGCGCCATCAGCACAAAACCGATCCAACCCATGCTGATGGCCCAGAAAATATATTTAAATCCGTTCACCGGCCATTTATTTTTATGGGTTGATAAGCGCGTTAGTTTTTCACGGAAGGCATACACAATCGTCACTGCCACCAAGATAAAAGCGAACAGGGCAATTTTTACCGCTTGCGTTTTCCAGACACGCACCCAGGGGGCATCAGGCTCTTGAACTTTTGGACGGCCACCCTCCAGCATTTTTTCAGGAAGCCAGTATTTGGATTCAAAAACTGCAAAGCTGCGATGCCCAGTGGCACGATCTATCCGATTGCCTAAAAAAGCCAAGCGCCAGGGGTAAGCAGCAGAGAAAGCATGGGAACGAATGATAAAAATACCCGCTTCGTTATAGCGCGGTGCATTTTCAGCATCTAAACCGTAGAGGTTTAAATAATCCAAATCACGGAAGGTAAAGGCATCCGCACCTTGTTTGACTTGCACGCGGTCAAAAATACCACCACGCACAAATCCGGAACCTTTAAAAGACTCTTGACCTGCGGTTTTAATAATAAAGAATGCATTCTCTCCCTCTTTGAGGTCAGATTGCAAACGTTCAAAATTATTTTTACCGATCAGGCTGATACCGATATCCGGATGGTTCAAATCACCAAACCATAACTCGATAAATGGCTCCGTGCTGCGCGGCAAGCCCACTTGCTCAGGCTTTACCAAAAGGCGCTGAACGGCACCCAGTTTTACCAAATCATCCCAAGTATATTTTTTTTCTGTAGTAATAAATTTAGCCGGATCACGAACAGTTGGCTCAATAATTCCAGTTTGCCGTCCCACAGCCTGACCCGAAAGCTGAATCACTTGGTTTTGTGCAATCACGGTGACGGTCGCACCTGAAATGGCATCAACACCCAAGATATTCTCATCAGGGCGTGAAGGACCAACCTCAATATTGTCACTTGCTGATTTACCCAGGTACTGGTTATTGAAATTAATCAGGGCAGATTCAGGAATACCCAATAGCAAAATAGGCTCAGAATGCTTGAGCACTTTGACACCCACATATTTACCTTGGGTATCCATACCAATGAGTGTTACCACTGGCTTGCCAGAGTAAGCCGGAGTATCAGTAATATCCGTGGACAGCATGACATAGCCCAGTAATTTTTTCTGGGCAGAATCGTTGTCATATGCCTCAACATAAGGAGGCTGTCCTTTGCGCTTTGAGAAATGCGTTGCACCAGGAAAAACATCGGTGCACGGCAACAGCGAGCACATATCGGGTGTGGTCGCTAAATTAGCCGGCAGCTCTGCCTCATACGCAGTGGACGAGGCAGCCAAGGCATGGGGAGAAGTCCCTGCCGCTACCACAGCCAAAAACAAAAAAAATAACCAGGCAGTAAACCGATGACGCAGAGAAAACATCTGACTATCCAATAGATAACAGGCACCACGGGGTGCCTGTGAAAAAACCGCTCATTTCCCCCACCAACACCGAGCGGGGGAAATCACGAGAGCCGCTTAAGCCTCAACAATCATCCGTGTACGCATTTCAAGGTGCAAAGCGTGGCAGAAGGTTGAGCAATATGCCCAGAACACACCGGGTTTATCTGCCACAAAGGTTACCGATTTAGTTTCCAGCGGGTTAATAACAAACTGAATGTTGTACTTTGGAATAGCAAAACCGTGGGTCAAGTCTTCAATTTTGTCCAAGTTGGTCAAAATCAAAGTCACTTCATCACCTTTTTTCAAGGTAAATTCTCGCATCGAGAATGCAGGTGCTTGCGAGGTGATTTTTACGGTTACTTTTTTGCCATCACGGAAAACACCCGATTCTTTCGGATCTTTAATGGCCAGCGGGGATTCATCCAAGTCATAGACTTGCTTGGTTTTGATAATATCGCGCTTAAAGATGATAAAGTCATGCGGCTCACCACGCACGGGGTGATCGGCCAACAAGACCATTTTGTCGCCGGAAATATCAACAATCTGCTCGTTCTCAGGGTGGAAAGGCCCCACCGGCAGGAAGCGGTCTTTAGAGAATTTGCACCCCACGGCCAAGTATTTGCCGTCAGCGGCCCTGGTTTCAGATTGTGTGGCGTTGGTGTGGCCGGGCTGGTAATGCACGTCCAAGCGGTCAATGATGTATTCAGCCGTTTTATCGCCATTGTGATAAGCGATGGCTTTTTCCACGTTCCACTTGACCATCTGGCTGTCCAAGAACAGCGTCGTGTAGGCGTTGCCACGGCCGTCAAAGGCGGTGTGCAGTGGGCCCAAGCCGACTTCCACTTCAGCAACGATCGAATCGTCAATGTTTTGCAGCTTGCCATCGAACCAGTCCAGCACTTTGCTCAACTCGATGGTGGTGGTGGTGGGCGAGAGCTTGCCTGCGCAAATGAAGTACTTGCCATCGGGCGAGGCGTTTACACCATGGGGGTTTTTCGGTACGGACACGTAGCCAGTCAGGGCGGTCAGCGGATCCTTGTTCGCTGCCTGGGTGCCGTCCACCACCGGCACTTTGGACGTGCCATAGGTGGTGAACTTGCCGGCCTTCACGGCTTCTTCAATGCGGGCGATGTTGAAGAACAGGCAAGCATCGCGCTCTGCCGACATCATGTCTTCGTAGTGCACGCCCATTTCCACGTTGTACTGGTTGGTTGCAGCCAACTTGCCGTCGTAGGAGGTGGCGGTCAAGTCGCAGTTGCCGTCGATCAATACTTGCCAGCGCACTTCCATGGTTTCGGCATCCACACACGTGAACAGCGAACGGTATTTTTCCGGGGTGTTGGCATCGGTGCCATCGTTGGGCAGGGGCACGGAGAACTCGGCACCGCAAAAAACTCGGGTGGTGTAGTTGATGGCGGGATCGACCGGATCGGCCTTGTCGGGGAAAATTCCGTGGAAACCCTGGACGTTAGGCAGCGTCGTGATCTTGTCGCAAACAAAATAATCCAAGCGAATACGGGCAATGCGGCTGTTGAGCTTGTCGTTCACCCATGCGTAACGACCATCGTAGTTGCCGTCCTTGTACGAAGCGTGCAAGTGGTGCGTGTCGGCCACGTTGTACAGAGGGCCGCCTTGGGCATTACGCCCCATTACATCCAGGGATTCATTGGTAATCCCCCAGCCAACCAACGCATCGGGGCGGAAGCAAGGAATGCGTAGCAGCTCGCGCCCAGATGGCATGCCAAGTACACGCACATCACCGTTGTGACCGCCGCTCCACAAGCCGTAGTAGCTATCAAGTTCACCAGGTTTGAGGTGAATCCCCGACGCTGCAGAGGATGTCGCTGCGGAGGCAGCTGGCGCGGCCGCAGGGGCAGCGGCAGGCGCGGCTTTTTCGGTACACCCTACAACACCTGCCAGCCCAGCCAGCGCAGCAGTGTTAAGGAACTTACGACGGGCCGGTACGGCCTCTGTTTCGGGACGGTTCGATTGACTCATGGTGTTTTATATCTATGTAGTTAAGCCTCTAGGGCCAAATATCCCTAGGGAAATGACCTTAGGGCAAGTACTAGTGTCCATGGCCCCGGATTTTGCACATTGATGCATATCAAATGTATATTCTTCAAAGTCGTTCAAACTACGACGCATCCAACGGGGCCTGCGTACTGCCAGTGTCGGCCAAGTGCCGATTGCAAAGCGCACTCCGTTTTTGTTGTTATCTCAATATTTAAAGAAAGTCGAATATGAAAAAACTTCCTCTTGCCGTGGCTATCTCGGCTGCATTGCTGCTGGCTGCCTGCGGTAAAGAAGCCCCTAAAGCCGAAGCACCTGCTGCGGCTCCGGCTGCTGCCCCTGCTGCTGAGGCCCCTAAAGTTGAAGCACCGGCCGCTGAAGCGCCTAAGGCGGCAGAGGCTGCGCCTGCTGCTGCACCCGCTGCGGCTGAAGCACCCAAAGCGGAAGCAACCGCCAGCATCGATGGCAAAAGCGTTTACAACAAAACCTGCTCCATGTGCCACGCCGCTGGCGTAGCAGGTGCTCCCAAACCGGGCGATAAAGAAAACTGGGCTCCGCGCATCGCCCAAGGCACCGAGACCATGTACAAGCACTCTATTGAAGGCTACACAGGCAACAGCGGCATGATGCCCGCCCGTGGTGGCAACCCCAAGCTGACCGACGATGAAATGAAGGCGGCCGTTGATTTCATGGTTGCTCAATCGAAGTAATCAGGCCATCCAGCCATCCAGTCATCAACGAATGGCTGCTTAAGAAAGGAAACGCACCATGGCAGACTCCGGCATCCCTGCAGGACAGATTTCTCGGCGGCGCTTTGCGCTGGCCGTCCCCATGCTGGGCAGCCTGGGGTTGCTGGCCACCCCTTCGGTATGGGCCAACGCTGCCCATGCCCATGCCGCCGCCCCTTTGCAACGCGCCAGCCGCGTGCTGATGGGCACCCAGGTGGATATGGTGGTTTATGGTGCGTCCTCCTCGGCCCCAGCGCTGCAAGCGGCCATGGAGCGGGCATTTGCCCACATGCAAACGCTTGAAGCCATGATGAGCCGCTTTCGCAGCGACAGCGTGCTGCAGCAAATCAATGCACAAGCAGGCAAGGCGGCCGTTACCGTTCCGCCAGAAATGATGGCGGTGCTGGAACAGGCCCGCAGCGTTTGGCACGCCAGCAACGGCGCGTTTGACCCCACGGTGGGTGCTTTGGCTGCCTGGCGCTTTGAGCCTGGGGTGCAGGCCATGCCCAGCACGGCCCAAATTTCTCAAGCGCTGCAGCACATCGGAGCCGATAAACTGCAGCTCTCTGCCTCGAACAACACCGCCCGCCTCACCCAATCGGGCATGGCCCTGGATTTGGGCGGCATTGCCAAACTGCCCATCTTGGCGGCCGGCCTGGAAGCACTCCAAGCCCAGGGGGTTGAAAACGCCCTCATCAATGGCGGCGGCGATGTCGTCACCATGGGCCTGAACCAAGGCAAAGCCTGGCGCATCGGCATCCGCGACCCACGCCAACCAAGCCAACTATTGGGCGCTGTGGCCATTGAAGGCCAAGGCGTGGTGGCCTCCTCGGGCGATTACGAGCGCTGTTTTGAGCGCGATGGCCAGCGCTACCACCACGTACTCAACCCCCGCACCGGCTGGCCGACCACCCAGGTGCATGGTGTTGCCTTGGTCGCCCGCGATGTTGCGGCGGTCAATGGCTGGGGCACCGCACTGATGGTGCAAGGCCCAGCAGCGGCCCCCGCCTGGAGCCAGCGGCACCCCGAAGTGGCCCTTTTGCTTGCTGACCGCGACGGCCAAGTGTGGCAAAACGCCAGCATGGCGCAGCAGTTGCAAACGGCATAAATCACCTGCGCCCCTGGTAAAAAAGCCCATCTGCAAAAGCCCATCTGCATTACAGATGGGCTTTTTTGCTGGAGGCGCTGTGCTGGCCTTAACGAATCAGTGCACGCCTTGCCCGCGCCACGCGTGCCCAAAGGCCTGGCCGTAGGCTTGGGCCACATCCCGCTCTAAGTCTGCAGCCTCTTCAAGGCCAATGCACAGCCGGACCAGGCAGCCAGGCAGCACGGCCCCCCGGCCTAAATCGCGCATTTCATCCAGGGCATACGGCATCACCAAACTGATATGGCCGCCCCAGCTGTAGCCCAGTTTGAACAGCTGCAGGCGATTGCAAAAATCATCCACCTGGCTTTGCGGCGCATCGAACACCACACTAAAAATACCGGCCGCCGCGCCTGCAGGATTTTCTGGCGTGGCACACAGCTGCTGCCAATGGGCATGGCCAGGGCTGCTGGCAAACGCTGGGTGCAGCAGCTGCTTGACCGCATTTTGGCGCTGCAGGGCCGCAGCCAATTGGCGGGCTGTTTTGTCTTGCGCGTGGTAGCGCAAAGCGGTGCTGGGCAAGGAGCGCAGCACCAGCTCCACATCGTTCATGCCCACGCCCAGCCCCAGGCGCATATGCGCCAGCTTTAAGCGCATGTGCAAAGCGTTATCGCGGGTGATGATGCTGCCCATGAGCACATCGCCCCCGCCACTGGGGTATTTGGTCAGGGCATGGGCCGAAATATCGACCTGCACACTGCCGCCGTCGCGCAGCAAATCAAAGGGCAAAAATGCCAAACCAGCGCCCCAGGTGTTGTCCAGCGCTGACAGGGCCCCGTGCTGGCGCACCAGCTGCACCTGGGCGAGCAAATCCGGAAATTCCATGGTGACCGAACCGGGCGCTTCCAGCCACACCAGCTTGGTGGCGGGGCTCAGTTTGCTGCGCAAATCCTCTACATCCATGGGATTGAAGAAGGCATAGCGAATGCCATAACGGGCCAACTCATGCTGGGCAAAATCCTTGTTCGGGCCGTAAGCGTTGTCAGGAATCAACACCTCATCGCCCTGGCTGAGCAGCGCCAGCGAAACGGTGCTGATGGCCGCCAAACCGCTGGGCACCAGCAAGCATTGCTGCCCGCCTTCGAGCGCGCATAAACGCTCTTCCAAGGTGAAGGACGTGGGCGTGCCGTGCAGGCCATAGGTGTAGCCACTTTTGTCCAGCCAGCGGCGGCTGCGCATGGTGGCCACATCCGGAAAGAACACGGTCGAAGCCTTGTGCACCGGCTGCTGCGGTGCAGAAAACTCGGTCGGCGCGGCATAGGGATGGTGGATAAGGTGGGTGCTTAAATGCGGATTAGTCATAAAACAATAGCACTTTGCGCTTTGATATCAATGTTTTTATAAAAAATATCTTTAAAAGTAAAGATATATCAGCGCAAACAGCTCCTTAATTGTTGGTTTGTTGGTCAGAGAAATACTCTCGCGTCAGCTGCACGATCACCGGCGAGAGCAGCAGCAACGAGAGCAAGTTGGGGATGGCCATCAAGGCGTTCAGAGTATCGGCCACCAACCAGGCAAAATCCAGCGTGACCACCGCACCACAAAACACCGCCAGCACCCACGCCAGGCGAAACGGTTTTTCTGCCCTGGTGCCCACCAAGTAATCCCAGCATTTTTCGCCGTAATAGGCCCAGCCCAAAATGGTGGTAAAGGCAAACACCGCCAGTGACAGGGCCAGCACATACTTGCCCACGCCGGGCATGGCGGCCTCAAACCCCTGGGTACTGAGCAACGCGCCGCTGGCACCGCTGTTCCACACCCCACTGACCACAATGGCCAACCCAGTCATGGTGCAGACAATGATGGTGTCGATAAAGGTGCCCATCATGCCCACCAGACCGGAAAACACCGGGCTGGTGCTTTGTCCGGCCGCCTGGGCAATGCCGGCCGTGCCCAGCCCCGCCTCGTTAGAGAAAATACCCCGCGCCACCCCCATGCGCATGGCCATCAGCATGGTGGAACCGGCAAAGCCGCCCACCGCCGCCGTGGGGGCAAAGGCTTGGGTGATGATCAGCTCGAACGCGGCCGGAATGCGGTCAAAAAACACCCCCAGCACCCACAGCACGCACACGATGTAGAGCACGCACATGGCTGGTACCAGCTTTTCTGCGACCGCGCCAATACGGGTAATGCCGCCCAGAATGACCGCCGCCGTCAGCGCCGCCAGCACCACCCCACTGACCCACAAGGGCAGCGCAAACGCCCCTTCCATGGCCGTGGCAATGCCATTGGATTGCACCATGGCACCAATCCCAAAACCGGCCAGCCCCCCAAACACGGCAAACGCCGTGCCCAGCCAGCGCCAATGCGGGCCCAGGCCATTTTTAATGGCATACATCGGGCCGCCCACCCAGCGCCCCTGGGCGTTTTGCTCGCGAAAGCGCACGGCCAGCACCACCTCAGCGTACTTGGTGGCCATGCCCACCAGGGCCGTCATCCACATCCAAAACAAAGCGCCCGGGCCGCCCACAGCAATCGCCGTGGCCACGCCGGCAATATTGCCCGTGCCCACGGTGGCCGACAGCGCCGTCATCAGCGCCGCATAGGGCGAAATATCGCCCGCTTGGCCCTCCTTCACCCGGCGGCTTTGCCAAATCATGCGAAAGCCGTAGCCAATTTTGCGCAATGGCAGCAGTCCCAGCCGCAGCTGTAAATACAAGCCTGTGCCCAAAATCAGCACCACCATGGGGATGCCCCATACCAAGGCATTGACTGCGTTGAGCCACTGGGTTAGTTGCGCCATAGCACCTATTTTTTTTACCGATTAACAACAAAAAAAGTCACGGGCCGCACGGTCCATGACTTGGGGGAGTTTTTTTAACCGCGCGAGCTTACCACCGGAAAAACACGCTCGTTCCATAAAAAAACGCCGCAGAACGCGGCGTTTTTTAGAGCCTAAAAAGGCTTAAGCCAAGGCGGCAACAGCGTCAATAGCTGCATTAAAAGTAGCGCTTGGGCGCATCACCGCATCCAGCTTGGCCAAGTCGGGCTGGTAGTAGCCACCGATGTCGGCCGGCTTGCCCTGCACCGCTGCCAGCTCGGCCACGATGGCCGCTTCGTTGTCGGTCAGCTGCTTGGCAATCGGGGCAAACTTGGCCGCCAGGGCAGCATCTTCGGTTTGCGCAGCCAAGGCCTGGGCCCAGTACATCGCCAGGTAGAACTGGCTGCCCCGGTTGTCGATCTGGCCGACGCGGCGGGCGGGGGACTTGTTCTCATCAAGCAACTTGCCCGTGGCTTGGTCCAGCGTCTTGGCCAGCAGCTTGGCCTGGGCATTGTTGTTTTTGATGCCCAGGTCTTCCAGCGAAACCGCCAGGGCCAAAAATTCGCCCAACGAATCCCAACGCAGGTAGTTTTCTTCCACCAGCTGCTGCACGTGCTTGGGGGCCGAGCCGCCCGCGCCGGTTTCGTACATGCCGCCACCGGCCATCAGGGGCACGATGGAGAGCATCTTGGCGCTGGTGCCCAGCTCCAGAATGGGGAACAGGTCGGTCAGGTAGTCGCGCAGGATGTTGCCGGTCACCGAGATGGTGTCCAGCCCACGGGCCACGCGCTCCAGCGTGAAGCGCATGGCACGCACCTGGCTCATGATCTGGATGTTCAGGCCGGTAGTGTCGTGGTCCTTCAGGTACTTCTCGACCTTCTTGATCAGCTCGTTCTCGTGCGGACGGTAGGGGTCCAGCCAGAAGATAGCGGGCATGCCCGAGTTGCGGGCACGGGTCACGGCCAGCTTCACCCAGTCGCGAATGGGCGCATCTTTGACCTGGCACATGCGCCAGATGTCGCCCTGCTCAACGTTTTGCGTCAGCAGCACTTCGCCGGTGGCAATGTCCACGATGTTGGCCACACCGTCTTCCTGGATTTCAAAGGTCTTGTCGTGGCTGCCGTATTCCTCGGCCTTTTGTGCCATCAGGCCCACGTTGGGCACGGTGCCCATGGTGCGCGGGTCAAAGTTGCCGTGCCACTTGCAGAAGTTGATCATCTCCTGGTAGATGCGGGCAAAGGTGGACTCGGGCATCACGGCCTTGCAGTCGTACGGCTTGCCGTCCGAGCCCCACATCTTGCCGCCGTTGCGGATCATGGCGGGCATGGAGGCATCCACGATGATGTCGTTGGGCGAGTGGAAGTTGGTAATGCCCTTGGCCGAATCGACCATGGCCAGCTCGGGGCGGTGCTCGTGGCAAGCGTGCAGGTCTTGGATGATTTCTTCGCGCAGCGAAGTGGGCAGGGTCTGGATTTTTTCGTACAGCGTGGCCATGCCATTGTTCACGTTGATGCCCAGCTCTTCGAACAGCTTGCCGTGCTTGGCAAACGCATCCTTGTAGTAAATCTTCACGCAGTGGCCAAACACGATGGGGTGCGAGACTTTCATCATCGTCGCCTTGACGTGCAGGGAGAACAAAATGCCTGCCTCTTTGCAGTCTTCCAACTCGCGCTCGTAGAACTCGCACAGGGCTTTTTTGCTCATGAACATGGAGTCGATGATCTCGCCTTCGAGCAGCTTGACTTTCTCTTTGAGCACCACAGTCTGGCCGGATTTGGTCTCCAGCACCATCTTCACATCACGCGCTTTGTCCAGCGTCATGGATTTTTCGCCGTGGTAGAAGTCGCCCTCGTGCATGTGCGAGCAGTGGGTTTGCGACCACTGCTTCCATTCACCCATCGAGTGCGGATGCTTTTTGGCGTAGTTCTTCACCGCTGCCGGGGCGCGGCGGTCGGAGTTGCCCTCGCGCAGCACGGGGTTCACGGCCGAGCCCAGGCACTTGGCGTAGCGGGCCTTGATGTCTTTTTCTTCGTCGGTGGTGGGGTTTTCCGGGTAGTCAGGAATCGCGTAGCCCTTGCCCTGCAGCTCTTTGATGGCCGCAATAAGCTGGCCCACCGAGGCGCTGATGTTGGGCAGCTTGATGATGTTGGCCGAAGGCTCCAGGGTTTTTTGCCCCAGCTCGGCCAGGGTGTTGGGCACCCGCTGGCTCTCGGGCAGGCGATCGCTGAACTCACCCAGGATGCGGGTGGCGACAGAGATATCGCTGGTTTCCACTTTGACACCGGCTGTGGCAGCAAACGCTTGCACCACAGGCAAGAAGGCACCCGTGGCCAAGCGAGGGGCTTCATCCGTCAGGGTGTAGATGATGGTCGGTTGTTGTGTCGTCATTGCGTGCTTTTGGCTTGAATTAGGTTGCTCGGAATCAGGGCGCAGGCCGTGCCCGCTGCCCTTCTTGGCAGTGTCTTGCATTTTGAATACAGCGTCTAGCTTGTGACCAGGCTGTATTTCACATTACTGCAAGCTTCTTCCACCATACAAAATTCTAACCGCTAACGGCGATTTTTCCTAACTCTTATAGAAGACTTGGGCAAAATCTTCTATAAGACTGCAACAAGACTGCCACAGGTCAAAACGCGCCCCCGTGCCCACGTGGACGTAGGAACTTTCTCTTGTCCAACCGCTCAACATCTGCCATGCAATTTCCCATCCAAAAAACCGCTGAAGAATGGCAAGCCCACTTGGCCGCGCAGCAGGCCGAGCCGGCCGCCTACGCCGTCACCCGCCAAGCCGCCACCGAGCGCCCGTTTACCGGCCGCTTCAACCAGCACTGGCAGGCTGGCCAGTACCACTGCATTTGCTGTGGGGCGGCCTTGTTCACCTCCGAGACAAAATTCGATGCCGGTTGCGGCTGGCCCAGCTTTACCCAGGCCCTGCCCCAAGCCATTGCCGAGCGTGCCGACCGCAGCCACGGCATGGTGCGGGTGGAAACCCTGTGCAGCCAATGCGGTGCACACCTGGGCCACGTCTTCCCCGATGGCCCAGCCCCCACGGGCCTGCGCTACTGCATGAACTCTGCCGCCCTGGCATTTACCGACAGCGCCAGCGACGGTGCCAGTGACAGCGCCACCTCCCCAAACACCTCGGCCTAACCCCCTCCCCCCACCTTCCCCTCTGCGCCACACCTGCAGCCACGCGCCCCCGCATCTGGGGGGAGCGGGCACTGTCCAGCCTAGGGCTGATCTGTGGCATGCTTGGCCCCTTCCTGCACAGCCCCTTGCGCTATGAAGTTACTGATTGATTTTTTCCCGATTGCCCTGTTTTTTGCGGTATTCAAACTCTGGGGCATCTACCCCGCCACAGCGGTGGCCATCGTCGCCACCATCGTCCAAATTGCCTACCTGCGCTTTAAATTGGGCAAGGTCGAACCCATGCAATGGGTCAGCCTGGGGGTGATCGTGCTGTTTGGGGGTGCCACGCTGCTGGCCCAGGATGAAAACTTTATTAAATGGAAACCCACGGTGCTGTATTGGCTGATGGGCGCAGCGCTTTTGGTGGGCCAGTTGGTGCTGCGCAAAAACTTTATCAAAAGCCTGATGGGAGGCCAGGTGCAACTGCCCGACCACGCCTGGAACACCTTGAACTGGGCCTGGAGCGGCTTTTTTGCGGCCATGGGCGGCTTGAATCTGTGGATTGCCTACCACTTTGATACCGACACCTGGGTGAACTTTAAAATGTTCGGCGGCCTGGGGTTGATGCTCTTGTTTATCTTGGTCCAAGCCGTGTACATGAGCCGCTTTATGCAAGAAAAACCCCAGGATTCCCAATGAACACCCCCCAAAACTCCCCAACTACCCCAACCACACAAAACCCCATCGCCGTCACTGCTGCGGCCATTGAAGCGGCCTTGCGTGCGCAGCTCAACCCCAGCCGGCTTGAAGTGATCGATGAAAGCCACCTGCACGAGGGCCACGCTGGTGCCAATGGCACCGGCTTTGGCACCCACTTTCGCGTGCGCATTGAATGCGCGGCGTTTGCCAACCTGAACAAAGTGGCCCGCCACCGCATGGTTTACACCTGCTTGCAAGCATTTTTCGATTCTGGCTTGCACGCCTTGGCGATTGAGGCTTAATCCACCCCCATCATCTGCCCCTGCATTTCTTCTTTCACCTCTTTTTTCTTTCCCACTGAAGCTTTTATGCAAAAACACATGCTTTCCAAAATCGCCGTCGCCACTCTCTTTGGTGTAGCTGCTTGCGCAGTATCTGCGCAGAATATTGCTGTTGTGAACGGAAAACCCGTACCAGTTCAGCGCATGGAGCTCCTAAAACAGCAAATTGAAGAGCGCAGTGGCCGCGAACTGCCCGCCGAGATGGAGGCGCAACTCAAAGAAGAAGTAATCGCCCGCGAAATCTTCATGCAAGAAGCCGCCCGCCGTGGCCTGGATCGCACCCCCGAATACAAGCAAAACCTGGAAATGGCCCGCCAAACGCTGCTGATTCGCGAGCTGTTTGTCAATTTTGAGAAAACCAACCCCGTCACCGACGCAGAAATCAAAGCCGAATACGACAAAGTGGCCGCCAGCAACAGCGGCAAGGAATACCGCACCAGCCACATCCTGGTCGAAACCGAAGAGCAAGCCAAAGCCCTGATTGCCGACATCAAAGCCGGCAAGAAAAAATTTGCCGATGCCGCCAAACAAGCCTCCAAAGACCCCGGCTCAGGAGCCCAAGGCGGCGATCTGGGCTGGTCCACCCCCGACAGCTACGTGCCCGAGTTCGCCCAGGCCATGACCCAGCTGGCCAAAGGTGCCATGACCGACACCCCGGTCAAAAGCCAATTTGGCTGGCACATCATCCGCATCGAAGACGTGCGCGACGGCCAACTGCCCCCGCTGGAAGAAGTCAAAGCCCAAATCAAGCAAGAGCTGGAACAGCAAAAAATGGGCAAATTCCAAGACGAACTGCGCGCCAAAGCCAAAGTGGAATAACGCCACCCCTTCTGCGCCAGATCAACAAGGTGTCTCTTTGTAAAAAGGGACCTTTTTTGCTATGGGCAGCCCACTAGAATCGCTCTTTTTTGGATTTTTCACCTGCTGCATGACCACGCTCGCCCTCCTCAACCGCCGCCAAGCCTCCAGCCTGCTGCTGGGCAGCCTCTGCCTGACCAGCCCACTGGCCAGCCCAGCCGCCACCACGCCCACCATCACCGACGCGCACGCGGCCATCAACATCGCGGGCAAAGAGCGGGGCCTGTCCCAGCGCATGGCCAAAGCGTTTTTGCAAATCGGCATGCAGGTCGATACCCAGCGCTCAACCACCGTTTTGAACACCACCATCGGCACCTTTGACCGCCAGCTGACGGCCCTGCAGGCCTTTGCCCCCACCCCCACCATTAAAAACACCTACCAAGAGCTGGCGCAAAACTGGAACGCCTACAAAACCGCGCTCAACACCGAAAACCCCAAACCCGAAAACGGCAAAGAAGTGCTGGCCCTGTCAGAAATGATGCTGCGCCTAACCAGCCAAGGCGTTACCCAGCTTGAAGCGCACCTGGGCACCGCCTCAGGCCGCCTGGTCAATCTCTCGGGCCGCCAGCGCATGCTCTCGCAGTACATCGCCAAGCTCTACCAAGCCCAAGCCTGGGGCATTGCCGACAGCGCTACCGGCCAAGCCATCACGGCCGCCCGGCAAGAATTTGCCCAGGCCCACCACGCCCTGAGCGCAGAAACAACCAACACCAACGCCATTCGCAGCGCCCTCAGCCTGGTAGAGTCGCAATGGGTATTTTTTGATAAAGCGCTGGACAAACCCGCCCAAGCCGGCAGCAAAGAAAGCCTGGACATCGCCACCACATCCGAACGCATTTACGAACAGCTGGACCTGATCGCCGGGCTGTACGCCCAAGTGGGTGCGAAGAAGTAAAGGCGTAAAGAAGTAAAGGCGTAAAAGCGCAAAGAGGCAAAGGCGCAAAAAGGCAAAGGGCTTACGGCAACAAACGCCCTTGCTGCTCGCGCACCACATCTTTTAAAAACCGCCACACCGCCTGAATGCGCGGCACGGCCTTGGCCTCCTGCGGCATGCTCATCCAAAACGTGCGCGTAAAGCGGGCCTGCTCGGGCAACACGCGCTGCAGCGTTGGGTCGCGGTCTGCCATAAACGCGGGCAGCACCGCCAGCCCCACACCACAGCGCACCGCCTCGTACTGCGCCACGATGCTGGTGCTGCGAAACACAAAGCGCTCGGGCTTGAACACCTGGTCCAGCAACTGCAGCTCTTTAGAGAACAACAAATCGTCCACGTAATGCACAAAGCCATGGTGGCGCAAATCCTCGCTGCTGCGCACCAACGGCAAACGGGCCAAATACTGGCGCTCGCCATACAAATACAGGTGGTAATCGGCCAACTTGGTCACGATGACCGAGCCGCGCTTGGGGCGCTCCAGCGAAATCACAATGTCCGCCTCGCGCCGGCTTAAATGCAGCAAACGCGGCAGCGCCAGCAAATCCACCGAAAGCTGCGGATAGCGCAGCGTCAGCCGCGCCAACTGGTTGGCCAGCAGCACCGTGCCCAGCCCCTCGGTTGCGCCCACGCGCACCAAGCCGGCCGGGTGGTCATCATCCACCCCCTCGGGCAAGGCCGCCTGCTCCACCCCGCGCACCGCTTTTTCCATGGTCTGCACCGCAGGCAGCAACTGCTGCCCCGCCTGGGTCAGCTTGAACGCCCCGGCATGGCGCACAAACAGCGCCTGGCCCATGACCTTTTCTAAAGCCCGCAAACGCCGCGCCACCGTGGTGTGCTCCACCTGCAAGAGCCGCGCCGCCCCAGCCAAAGAACCCGCCTGCACCAAGGCAGCAAAAAAACGTAAGTGATCCCAATCCATGGCCAGAGTGTAGCGGTGCTTGAGAGCAGATTATTTATCTATAAAAACAGGCCAAAAGGCTTACCACACAAGCGCAAGCCGCTACTTTTATAGGAGTAAACCTCAAGAAACTATATCGTTTTGGTGTAAAACCACCGTTTTTTTATCAAAATAATAGAACTTTTAGCAAAATAATCTTTATGGCAAACCAACTCTTAGGCTTTCAACACTTGGCACAGCAGCACGGTATTGAACTGGTGCAACCCCTGTTCAGCCTGAGCCAGTTGGGCGCGGTGCGCCAGCGTGCTCTCACGCCACAAGGCGAAACACTCACTTGGCCCCCCCAATACGCGCCACCCAAGCACTTTGCTGGCCATTTCGAGTTTGGACTGAAGTACGAGCGGCTGAATCTGGAGTTTTGCTCGCGCCTGTTTGCCCACCTGGGCCCCGCCGAAATCACGGCGTGGGTGCAACACGAACCCACGGGCCGCTATGCACGGCGCACCGCCTTCTTGTACGAATGGCTGACGGGCCAAACGCTCTCGGTGCCCGACACCGCCGCCAACGTGGCCTATGTGGATGCCATTGATAGCAGCAGCTACCTCAGCGCCCCCAAGCCCGAGCGGGTGCGCCGCTGGCGCATCAACAACAACTTGCCGGGCACGCCAGCGTTTTGCCCCATGGTGTACCTGGGGCCAGATGCGCAAAGAGACTGGCTCTTTGACATCGCCGCCAGTGTGCAAGCGCTGGATGCGGCTTACGGCCCAGAACTCTTGCTGCGCAGCGCCGCCTGGCTCACGTTCAAAGAATCTCGGGCCAGCTTTGCCATTGAGCACGAAGCCAATAAAACCGACCGGGTGCAGCGCTTTGCAGCCGCCATCCGCCAATTCAGCGGGCGCATGCCAGAGCCTCTGGCCACCCCGGCCCTGCTCACACTGCAAAAAGCCGTGCTCGGCGACAAAGCCCTGCGGCTGGGCATCCGCCAGTCGCCGGTGTTTGTGGGGGAAAACAGCTTCCGGGCACAGGTGGCGCATTACATCGCCCCCGATTGCGCCATGGTGCCCGGCATGCTGGCGGCACTGCAGGCGTATGAGCTCAAAACCCGTGGTGCCCTCCCCTTGGCCAGAGCGGCCGCGCTGTCGTTTGCCTTTGTCTATCTGCACCCCCTGGCCGACGGCAATGGGCGGGTACACCGCTTCCTCATCCACCACCTGCTGGCTGCCGATGGCGCCGTCCCCGCCAACTTGGTGGTTCCGGTGTCGGCCACCATTGCCGGCAGCGCCAAAGGGCGGGCCGACTACGACAGCGCACTGGAGCTGTTTTCTCGTCCCTTCATGCGCCGGTATGCAGATGCCTACCGCTTTGGCCCACGCCGCACCTGCCCCGATGGGGTGGAGAGCAATTTTCAATTCTTGCAAATCGAAGATGCCCAACACGCCTGGCGCTACCCAGACTTAACGGGCCAAACGCATTACCTCAGCGCAGTACTGCGCCACACCGTGGAGCACGAAATGACCGCAGAAGCGCAACTGCTGCGCCAGTACGACAGCGCCCTGCAAGCCTTGAAAACCGTCATAGAAATGCCCGACGCCGATGCCGACCGCATCATCCGCTCACTCAAGCAAGAAAACTGGGCCATCAGCAACAAGCTGCGCAAGGCATACCCCCAGCTCTTCCAAGAAGACGGGCCATGGTTTGACCTGCACGCGCCCATCATCCAGGCCGTGCGGGCGGCATTTGAACCGGAAAAAGATTAAGGAATTTTTATCCCCAGCAGTACCCAGCCCTCAGGGAGAATATTGGGAGGGGGTTGGATGCTGCAGTGGGGAATATTATTTTTTGGCTGCGAAACCTAACGAGAAAATAAGCCGAACATAATATTCAGATCGGTTTGATCTGCAGGCTATAAAAATTATTAAATTGGCCAAGAACTTCAATGGCAATGCACGCTGCCAGCTTTTCTGTCCATATGACAGCACTTACCGGGAGGAGACGACTTTCTACATCCACCGCCATGAGCCCAAGCCGAATTAGATGAAATGACGAAAACCATAGCGGCAAGAAAAATTTTCATTTTTTATTAAAGACTAACGTCAAGCTCAGCCGAGCCGGTTGAGCGAGAGCGAAACCGGCTTCGGCTGGAGCACCATGTTAGGCGATATTAAACGTGGTCTGTCCCTGTTTTTCGCCGCATCTTCAACGCCGACGGCTCCGAAGTGGAGCAATGCGGCAACGGCGCGCGCTGCTTTGCCCGCTTTGTGCTCGACCAAGGCCTGACCGAAAAACACAGCATCCGCGTGCAAACGCGCGCAGGCACCATCGTGCTGCGCATCACCGACAGCGGCGACGTCGAAGTCAACATGGGCGTGCCGCGCCTGCTGCCTGAGCAGATCCCCTTTGTTGCCGAGCAAGCCGCCCTCAGCCACACCGTCGCCGTGCAAGCAGGCAGCGACGAGACCGTGCAACTGTCCGTGGTCAACATGGGCAACCCCCACGCCGTGCTGCGCGTGGACGACGTGGACAGCGCCCCTGTGCCACGCCTGGGCCCCATCCTCGAACACCACCCACGCTTTCCGGCGCGCGTCAACGTGGGCTTTGTGCAAGTGCTCTCGCCCAGCCATATCCGCCTGCGCGTACACGAACGCGGCGCGGGCGAAACCCTGGCCTGCGGCACCGGCGCCTGCGCCGCCGCCGTAGCCGGGCAACGCATGGGCTGGCTGGGCCAGGACGTTACCGTCGATCTGCCCGGCGGGCGCCTGCACATCCGCTGGGCCGGAGAAGGCCAGCCCGTCTTCATGCAAGGCCCCGCCGTGCATGTGTACGACGGCCTGTGGCTCTGGCCCGATCAGCCCAGGAAAAAATCGCACACCGCCGCTGCCCACACCGGGGTACGCAGCTGAGCAGCAACGCCATAAATCAACCAAAAAAATAGCTGCCAGCGCTTATCCAGCAAGCGTGAGCAGCTATTTTTTTTAGAACTTACCCCAAGCGCAGACAGCCAGGGCGACAGCTACGCCAAATGTTTTTGGTAACTCTGGCGCTCCATATCCACCACCTCGACGGTGATGGAAATGTCTTGATGGCCCAAGCCCGAGAGCTTGTGCACGATGGCCTGCGACAAGCTGTGTTTTTGCACCTCGGTTCTGCCCGCCAGAATTTTGGCGACCACATGCACAAAAGATGCTTTGCCATCGCCCAGTTTGAAATTTTGATAGGCAATGGCACGGACTTTGATATCCGCACCATCGGGCAGGAATAACTGGCTGTGAAGCGCACCGTCAAAAACGGCATGAATTAAGCCATCTGGAGAGATATTGGGGGAGTGCTCGATGATGCAGTGGGGCATATTATCAGTGCCTATTTTGCACCATTTGATATAAGTAGCTTAATTATTAAATTATCACCACGCTCTCTAGCTATTTCCAACGGCGTTTTTCCCTCCGGGTTTATCTGATTTACATCAACGCCTTCTTTTAAAAGCTGGTTTACCAATGACCAATTGCCTTCGTAAACTGCATCATGAATTGACTTCACTTGTATTTTTTGAGAAGCCAAATCGAATGAAATTTCCGGAAGCTCTTTGCTACAGTGCTTGCATATTTTCGCCTCTGATTTCACGATCTCTGCGCAAAATGGACACTTCCTCATCTCTCCAGAATTAATGGCTTTCTCCTCAATTGCATTTGTATTTTTTGCCACTACTAAAGATAATATAAAACCAAACGGACCTATTAAAAATCCTATTAAAAACCACAAAAAGATACTCCTACCTTTATTTGCAGCAGAAATTGCAGACCCAACCCCAAAAATAATTCCAGAAATAGCTATATAAATCATTAGCTCTGAGAATGAATAGACTGATGTAACATCCATTAATAATATCCTTTAAAAAATTAATTAAAATTATTAGCGCTATTGCTGACATAACATTTACTGAGATTGGCTAAAATCCTATTCTTCTTTATAAGACTCAAACGGATGTCATCCCATTCAAGCAATAATGGAAATTTCTCAATCGTTTCATCAACTGACTCCTTCGGAACTGAACTAATAACATTTAAACCCACAAGCTTTTCTCCATTGCTAGATTCATATTCATTTATAGCCTCTGAAATTTTATGCCTGGAATATTCAGAAGCCGGCGCAACCAAATTTCTAATTTCACAATGTATTTTACTAATTAAACCCACATAAACCCTTGCGGCATAAAGTAGATCGACTTTTTCTGGCATTTCCTTTAAAACTTCCCTCTTAAAAGCCTTGTCACCATCAACCTCTGTTTTATGGGTAAATAGTCGGGTCTTAAATTCCAGCTCAGCATCTTCTTCCTGGGAAGTCCACTTACTATCTAACGAAGTTGAATGGACAGCTAAGCCTCGGTGTTGAACGTAGTTTCTCAACGCTTCCATAAATCGATATTCAAAAAACTTATCGTACTCATCCGAAAAAAATGATTTCACATTACTTCCAATATCCGAACGATCCGGAAAACATGAATTTACATGCTGCTGTATTTGATCAATGTACAGTTTTGTAGAAGTTAAAAGATTTACTACTCTTCTATTGAAGGCCAACCTGATTTCAAAAAAATCGGAATAATCTTTTGATCTTCGAACCATAGAATCTGATGTAACATTCAGGCACTCTTTTTCTAGATCCAAATAGTTGGAAATAAGCAATTCGTACTTCTCTTCAATAGCTAAAGCAGCAGACAAACAAAGTCTAGCTTGCTTGAGAGTATTGAATCTAACTTCGTCAATAATGAGCTCTGGATAAGAACCGATCGCCCATACGCGAATCGTATATTTCATGATTGCTAATTTCTCACATTAAGCTCATAACGGTTGATGTGAGGGCATTGCTTAGCGACGCCCATCTCGATGGAATTTTTAACCATCAGTTCCACTTTAGCCAGGCCACTATGCCTGCGACGATGACTCCCCCAGCAATACTTACTACCCACGGGTTGTTGAGCAATCGAATGTGAAGATGGGAATTTGGAAACCTGGGCGGAGGCTCATGGATGAATTTTGAGGTTACGTCCGTGCCTATTCGAGCAAGATCGTCTTTGCTAAAGCCAAGACCACCGATGAAGACAACGCTTCTTGACTGCCTGTTATATTTTTCAAATGTCTCTCTTGAATTTTTTCGATACTCGTTCAGCACATCTTCACTTCTTTCATCCGTAGCAGTAATGACGAACTTGCGGATATTTTCAAAAGGAATGACTTCGTTTGCGCAAAGAATATTATTTCCTTCTTTGAACGGTTTAATGAAAGAAGCTTTTAGTCCAGCTTCATCCAAATCGCTGAAGACACACCGTTGATCCTCTGGTGCTGACTCGATAGACAAGAAGACGTGAAAGTATGGAGGCATGAATTCCTGATGGCTAACGTTTGAGGTAACCGGCCACCGTAGCGCGGAGGGAGCCGGCAAGCGCAGCTGGTAGGCGGTCCAGTTGACCGAGGGGGTGGGCCTTGGCGCTCTGGCTTACCTACGGAAATTATTGAGCAGGTCATGGTGGACACTTGTCATGTTGACAAGCTTTCCTGAGTTTGCTGCCATGAACTTTCCGGCGTAATCACGCGAGGCAAAGAAGAAGCTATGCAAAGTGCCATGCCAACCAAGATAGGTTACAGCAGCACCGGGCGACGCACAGTTCGGGCCACAACTAGACTTTGCTTGATTGGATTGAATTACCCAGCCAGCAATGGATAGGCCAACTACAAGGAGACTCCACCAGCCAACAAAGAACATGAGCAAAAACGCCGCGATTAAGCCAACTACGAGAATGTGGACTGTCGAATTATGGCTTGCTATATGGTCCGCACAGTGAGCACAATATGGAAACGACCAGCTATTTGTGTATTGGGTACTACCTCGCTGCTTCGACGCTTGGGCGGCAAGTTCGACGGAGGGAGCATCTCCGCAACAAGCGCAACAGCGCGGAATGGATATGAATTTTGCGGATACATCGACTTTCATGACGTTTCGAATAGGCTATTGGAGAAATAGGTAGTGCCAAAACAATGCGAGGCAAAGCCGTAGTGGTGACCAGAAACCCGCCCGCATTATGCGGATCAGCTTGATTGATATTTTAGATCAGCGATTAATAGTTAGATTTAATAAAAATTTTAAAACTCTCTTTCAAGAGATTTTTGATAGCAAACAAAATCATACGATCGTTGAGATCGTTCATAACGATCTTAATATACCTGCATCTGTTCGGGAATATACCCATAGGGTGTCTTTTTTGCGCAAACTTGAACAATAATGATTAAAAAACAAGTCCGTTAAAAAAATTCTTCATCTAACCCTCAAAGAACCTAACGCCCAGAATTCAGCTAACGTCGAATGCGGTAGACTGCGATGAAAATTCAGACCCAAATGCCGAGATAGGCAACCCTAGCTTGACGACGGGCGCAAGCCATAAAAAAGCAGTATCACCGAGGTGCTGCAGTAGTGCAAAGGTTATTTATCTTTCGCAAACAAGAGGGTCGTAATCTATGTTGTATATACTTTTACATTTTTCGCTTGCTGGGTTAATTTTCATAACAGAATTTGTATCAATCTTTTCTTCTTTTGTATTGTTTTTCGACGGTACGATTTCTGCAAACGCATCTCTTGTTTTGCCTTCTGCGTATTCAAAAATCTTTAAAATTGCCTCGTTTGGCGGGAGATGAGTATTTAACAATTTCGAATCTAATCGCAGGTTATACTTTTTTACTATCCCCATTAATCCAGATTGTTCTGGGTTTAATATTTTACCCACCAAAATTCCACCATCTATCGAATCATGAATGCTAGCGTGCCATACTGTTCCCGCATCGTTATACGCAACTATTGCCTCTTCTAGGGAGCGTATCATATAAGGCATATCACCATTAACTTCTAGCTTTAGCGATCCAAGTTTCATTGCGGGTTTTATTATTGCTTCCAAATATGCGTTGTAAGATACTCCTGTTTTAATAATTTGCTGTAATTCAGCAAACTCTTTTTTTATCGAATCTATTGCAATTTTCTTCCCGTCAATGGCTGTTGTTTTTTGTGCGGATGCTTGGTAAGCCTCTTTAAAGCAAGCGAGTCGATTGTCTTGATTATCAATTTTATTGCATGCTTCCAAAAGAATGTTGGATTGTGATGCAACAGAGAAACTCAGAAATATCAATCCAATAAATATGTATTTATTCATGATAAAAAGGCGAAAAATTAGACCAAATATTAAGGTAAGCGGTTGTGCGTTAGCCCAGTCCACTTGATTGCTTTGTTATGAATTTATTTAATTTGGCGATACACTAATGACATTAACATCAATTTCAGGAGATTCTAAAAATTCTTTCTCAACTTCACCGATGATTTCAACTCTGGTTTTCTCATCTAAAGTCAACCCACGAAAATCTTCCGCATCAATTTCTACACGAATTTCGCCAGTGTCATCAGAAAACAAATACTTTTCAACCCCTACTTGTTTTAATAAATAACCACGCAAAACAACGCGCTGGTCGTCGATTGGATTTTTGAGAATTTCTGAAACAGACTCTAATGATTTTTGTGCAGATGGCCCAACATATTGAGCCTGAGTAGCAGTCGTTGCCCCCAAAGAAAATAGGATTGAAAAAACTATAGCGATGAACTTATTGCTAGACAATGTTTATCCTTTTGGAAAATTTTTTAACTTTATAACTAACAATTTCTGCTGCTGCCGTAGGTGGTCAGCTGCGACGAAGTTAGAAATATCAGACCTTTATTGTGTGAATATATACTTTTCTCTGATGCCCTCTATGGTTTGGTTACAGATTTTTTGGCTAATTAAGGTTAGAGATGGAACCAAAATGCAGACACCGATAGAATGACGGAAGCTTGTAGATTTTATTTCATCAAAATATTGAATTTCGCCATCTCCGAGTTTCACTGTGTATCTAAATTGAAATTTTGAAGACGGGCCTGAATCCATGGTTGATCCAATTGCTGCACCAAGAAGGCCAATAGCCAAAGCACCGCCTGCCGAGTAGTTGTTGCCCCTTAATCCTCTATCGAGATATGCTGCACTCGCAACTGCACCACCAAGAGCGGCACCTGCGTTCGTGCCGGGATTTGATTGGTCTGCACCTTGGACGTCAGTTATAACCCCAAAAGAGTCTGGAGATAGTATCTTTATATCGTAGTCTGTAGTAATGGAAATTTTTTCTGCCTCACTGAGTTTTTCCCATATGGATTTCGTAATTAATGCGGACTTTTTTATTTGAGATACTGTTGTATCTTTTGCTTCACTCGCTGATTTTGATGGCGCAACTAAATATCCAACTTCTTCTACTCGTTGGGTTTGTCGTGGTATTTCTGGTGCGGATGTCGCACACCCCGCAAGAAATATAACGACGCATAGCGCAGAAAAATTACTTAATGTACTTGATTGCACGACCCTTACCCTCCAGGCTGCCCCAACTCATAAGAGATATGCCGCCGTCGCCGTAGCGAATCAAAATTACTGCATCAGCCCCCAATTCAGATGCTTCTTTTTGCAATTTTTCATTTACCATTTCGCGTGTTGGATTTGGGTGGAAAATTGTAGTTTTATTTACCGTGACAGTAATATCACCAAGTGATTTGTACGGACGATCAACTACATCTTGATCTGTTAAATAAATTTGTGAAGGGGCTTTCTTGGAAATAGCACTTTGACTGCTTTCTTGGGCGCTCACATCTTTGTTGTTAATACTGCTCGTCGACCAAGTGGCGCAACCACTTAGAGATCCGGCGATAACTAGTGCAAAAAATATCTTCTGAATTTTCATTGCTTCTCCATGGTGGTTGAAAATTTCTAACGAATAAGCTAAGCCGACCGCCGAAGGCGGGTCGGCTTGAGCGCCGGGTTAGAGACCTGCATTTGCTTTTTCTATATGAGCAAGAAAGGCGGTCAGTCTTTGCATCCCTATCTTTCCGGCTGAAAAGTCTGATTGCCCGATCTCAGATATTTTCTTTGCGAGTGCTCTGGCATCCTCTTCATGCCCTTCTCTTTTTAGACCAGAGTAATAGAGTGTTGCAATGAACATACAAGCTTCTTCTTCTGTAAATTTTGCATTCCAAGCCTCATCGATCATGCCGAGATACTTGATAAGGCCTGGGAACTTTGGATTGTCTCTCGTTGCAATTTTGTAAATTGAATTTAGCTTTTCATCAACACTGCCGTTGTACTTTTTTCGATTCCTAAAACCAAACATTTATGCTCCAAAAATTAAATTGCAATTAATCTTCTAACGCCCTGAGTTCAGCCGCCGCCGTAGGCGGTCGGCTGCGACGAACAGTTAGACCCAGACGCCAAAACGGGAAACCCCAACTTGACGACGGGCGCGAACTGCGAAAACGCACTGCGCCACGGAGGCGACGCAACGCTTGCAAAATGATAGCTGATAGCGCTTACTGCACGAGCGCTGGAGGCCAAAAAGGCTTGAAACTGGCGCTGCACCCAAAGGCGAAGCCCGGCACACGGCAAAAAACCCAGCGGATAACCGCTTGAGAAACTAAATGCCGGTGAATAAAGCATGGCCTGGATAAAGCGGGGTTCAGCGGGACTAACGCCTGAGTTAAGCCGACTTGCGTAGTGGAGCCGGCAACATGGCAAGCTTAATCTGCCATGTTGCCGGCGTAACGAAGCAAGTTCGGCTTGAACGAATTGTTAGGCTATGCCTGCATCTACTGATTTGGTTGCGGCTTGGTTGCGCCGCGAACCAATGATCGAATGAAAGCAATGAGCATGCCACCTGTCAGCATGCCTAAGAAGTAGGTGCCGAAGGTCAACAGCGATAAAGGCAACGTCGCTGAAAAAGAAAGGAGGGAAACCGTCGCACTGCCGCTATTTTGGACCATGAATGTGACGACGACGAGTGTCATGAGGATGACGATTGCAAGATACAGATAGCGCATTTAGCTCTCCTTGAAGATTACGTACTGTTGGATGCAAAGCCTAACAGCCAAGGTAAGCGGCGGCGAAGCCGTCCGCTTGACCGCAGAGTTAGACCCGAAGGCCAAAAGGGAGCGCCCAGCCTTGAAGACGTGCGCAGCCCATGAAAAAGCGCTGCGCCACGGAAGCGGCGCAGCGCTGCAAGAAGGATAGCTGGTGGCGCTTGCTGCACAAGCGCTGGGGGCCCAAAAGGCTTGAAAGCCTTTGGAACAGGGCGGAGCGCTGGAACAGGTGGCTGCGCGCATAAAGCGGGTGATGGGACTAACGGCCAAGGTAAGCGGCCCGCCTTTGGCGGGTCCGCTTGACCGCAGAGTTAGACCCGAAGGCCAAAAGGGAACGCCCAGCCTTGAAGACGGGCGCAGCCCACGAAAAACCGCTGGGCCACGGAAGCGGCGCAACGCTGCAAGAATGATAGCTGGCAGCGCTTGCTGAACAAGGGCTAGAGGCCAAAAAGGCTTGAAACTTGCGCGGCGAATGCAGGCGAAGCCCGGCGCAGCGCCGAAACCCCAAAGGAGAAACCTGTGAGAAAGGCGAACCGCTGGAGTAAATGCTGGCCTGCATAAAGCGGAATATGAAGGGACTAACGGGCGAGGTAAGCCGACCGCAGAATGCGGGTCGGCTTGACCGAAATGTTAGAGCCAGAAGCCAAAACGGGTAGCCATGACTTGGCGACGGGCGCGAACTGTGAAAAAGCGCTGCGCGACCGAAGCAGCACAGCGCTTGCAAAAATATAGCTGCTTGCGCTTGCTACGCAAGGGCTGTAAGCCAAAAAGGCTGGAAAACGACGCAATGCCAGCAGGCGAAGCCCAGACAAACGACAAACCCAGCGCTGCACAACGCTTGAGAAATTGAATGCCGTTTGAATAAGCATGGGTGAAATAAATTGGTTTTCTTCGGTGCTAACGCCCGCGGTAAGCTGCGCCGAAGCGAAGCGTAGGGAACAAAAAGGCGAAGCCTTTTTGCGTCAGCTTGACCAAACAGTTAGGCCTCACGGCGCTAGGACGAGCTTGCCGCCAGCGATTATGAGCACTGCCGCCAGTAGGCGCTTGATGAAGTTTGCTGGCACCTTGCTGCTTCCGAGGAAGGCGCCAAGAATGCCACCTAAGCCAGCCGCAGCCAGCGGATACCAGATGAACTCAGGGATTAGTTTAGTGCTGGAGAAGTTGCCAAGTAAGCCGGCTATCGAATTGACTAGAATGAACAGCGCAGAGACTGCTGCTGCCGGTTTAGGCGCGGCCCATCCCATGAATAGAAGCAGCGGTGTCAAGAAGATTCCGCCACCAGTGCCAGTCAGGCCCGACAGCAATCCTATTGCGGCGCCAGCGACCATTGCCGGCAGCAGGGTGGGCGGATGGACCGGGTTCTCTGCAGACGACTGCCACAGAAAGCGAAACGCTGAATAGATGAGCACGACCCCGAGGACGACCTTGAACATATGGGTCGGGAGAGTGAGGTAGCCTCCGAGAAATGCCGCTGGAACGGCCAAGATCGCAAACGGCCAGAACAGGCGCCAAGAGAAGTGCCCGGCCCGAGCGAACTGAACGGTAGCTATTGATGCAACCAAGATGTTCAAAGCAAGCGCGGTCGGTTTTATGACAGTTGGCGCCATGGATAGCAGCGACATCACCGCGATGTACCCGCTTGCACCTGCGTGGCCCACAGAGGAATAGAGCACTGCAACTACGAAAACGCCAGCGGAAAGAATGATGAGGTCGGGCTGCACTATGAGGTTCGCGGTGAGTGGTTTGTGGGGCCTAACGGCCAAGGTAAGCGGCTGGCTGAAAGCCAGTCCGCTTGAGCGCAGAGTTAGACCCGAAGGCCAAAAAGGGGCGCCCTGACTTGAAGACGGGCACAACCCACGCAAAAGCGCTGGGCCACGGAAGCGGCGCAGCGCTGCAAGAAAGATAGCAGGTGGCGCTGGATAAACGGGCGCCAGAGGCCAAAAAGGCTTGAAACTTGCGCAGTGCAGACAGGCGAAGCCAGGCGCAGCGCCAAAACCCCAAAGGAGAAACCTTTGAGATTGGCGAAGCGCTGGAATAAATGCTGGCCTGCATAAAGCGGAATATGAAGGGACTAACGGCCAAGATAAGCGGCTGGCTGAAAGCCAGTCCGCTTGAGCGCAGAGTTAGACCCGAAGGCCAGAAGGGAGCGCCCAAACTTAAAGACGGGTGCGGCCCATGAAAAAGCGCTGGGCCACGGAAGCGGCGCAGCGCTGCAAGAAGGATAGCTGGTGGCGCTTGGCTGGCAAGCGCTGGAGGCCAAAAAGGCTTGGAAGCCTTTGGAACAGAGCGAAGCGCTGGAATAAATAGCGGCCTGCATAAAGCGGGAATATGAAGGGACTAACGGGCGAGGTAAGCCGACCGCAGAATGCGGGTCGGCTTGACCGAAATGTTAGAGCCAGAAGCCAAAACCGATAACTTGGATTTGGCGACGGGCGCGAACCGCGAAAAAGCACGGCGCCACCGAGGCGGCACAGCACTACGAAAAAAATAGCTGCTTGCGCTTGCTGCACAAGGGCCAGAGGCCAAAAAGACCACAAACTAGCGTAACGCCAGCAGGCGAAGCCCAGAGAAACGACAAACCAAGCGCTGCACAACGCTTGAGAAATTGAATGCCGTTTGAATAAGCATGGGCAAAATAAATTGGTTTTCAGTGGTGCTAACGCCCTGAGTTCAGCCGCCGCCGTAGGCGGTCGGCTGCGACGAAATGTTAGACATTTGCGCCTGATGGGATTGTGCGAGAGCAATGGCAGACTGAATGGCTGCGCGAGCTTGCGGACTATTTTTCCAACATGTTGAGCCAACAATTGAAGATGCTTTTGAAACAATATCAAGAACATTGGCTTTGCTCAAATGCGATAAAGATTCATACCCCATTTGTTCAAGACGAGCCACAACTGTAGGGCCAACGCCTTTGACAGCAAGAAGGGCTTTTCTTTCAGATGGCAAGAATGGCATTGCAAGCTCCAAAAATATCTAACGAACGAAAGTAAGCCGCCCGCCGAAGGCGGGTCGGCTTGACTGCACAGTTAGACCCAGAAGCCAGCACGGGAAACCCCAGCTTGACGACGGGCGCAAACTGCGAAAAAGCACGGCGCCACGGAGGCGGCGCAATGCTTGCAAAATGATAGCTGGTAGCGCTTGCTGCACAAGGGCTAGAGGCCAAAAACGCTTGAAACTGGCGCAGCACCCCAAGGCGAAGCCCGGCACACGGCAAAAACCCAGCGGATAAATGCTTGAGAAGGTGAATGCCGGTGAATAAAACATGGGCCTGAATAAAGCGGGTTTCTAAGCGGCTAACGCCTGATTTCAGCCGCCGCCGCAGGCGGTCGGCTGCAATTTTGGGTTAGACGGATGTGCCTTCAGTTTATTTGCATAATCGCGCATGCAAGACTATACGGTTTTTTGGAATAAATAATTCCATTTTTTCAATTTCTGCCAAGTGATCGTCAAATCGCATCTTAGAAATAAAAGATTTTCCGTCAGGACTGATCAGTTTTTGTACTTCACCGACGTCCATTTTTTGCTCGCTGACTGAGCTGTCAGAATCTTTGAAGCGGACCTGAATTGTTATGTTCCCTGTGTTGCTGAACAACGCTAAGTATTCTGGCACCATTAATATTTCCTGCTGAAAAATTTACATTCGACTTTAGCTGCACGCCGTAGGCGTGTATGCATGAAGGAATAGCTACCCGTCGATTTGAACGGCGAAATTTTTGATTGTTGATTCGAAGGAATACGGAGACAGGGCAGCCATATTCCGCTTGGACACATTTAGACCCCACTCAGGCTTGCTGGTCTGACCTTGAGCATCGTACTTTCGATCTACGAAGATCGCATTCGGAGTAAGCCACGCAACAGACGGGATAAGGAACAGTTTTGGCTCCTGTCCATCGGCAAAGAGGCACAACGCCAAGTACGTGTGCGGCCTCAGGGGAAACTTCGTTTTCTGCATGAAAACGTACCCCATGGAGCGCAGTGATTTCACTTGAACTTCAATAAAAGGCCCACTCTCCCGCCGTGCCACAAAGTCGATGCCGCGATCATCTACCTCTGTGGAGTAGACCTGAAACCCGTGCATTGTTAGTTCCATCTTCACGAAGTATTCAGCGTATGCGCCGATTTGTTGCGTATTCAGGCTATTCCATTGATGGCGTGGCATAAGCGGTTTCTTAAGACTAACGAACGAAAGTAAGCCGCCCGCCGAAGGCGGGTCGGCTTGACTGCCCGGTTAGCCACAGAAGCCAAAATGGGAAGCCCCAGATTGACGACGGGCGCAAACCGGGAAAAAGCACTGCGCCACGGAGGCGGCGCACTGCTGGCAAAAAAGCTGAGAACTGGCGCAGCACCAAAAGGCGCAGCCCGGCAAGAAACCCAAAACCCAACGAATAAACGCTTGAGAAGGTAAATGCCGGTGAATAAAACATGGGGCTAAATAAAGCGGGTTTTGCGCAGGCTAACCAATAAGTTAACCGGCGCCGTAGGCGTCCGAGTTGAACTGGCGGTTAGACCATGTTGAACGAAGAGGAAACCCATGAGAACGGCAATGAGACCGCGCTACTACTGCGACCACTGCAACAAGGGCAACGGCAGCCCCAGCGCCATGCGCCGACATGAGCGCGGCTGCACCGCGAACCCTCAGCGCATTTGCGGTATGTGCTCGATGCTGGCCCGCGAAGGCGGCCCGGAGCCTGCGCCGCCGCTTCCGATACTGTTGGATACGCTGGACGCCGAAGGCTTTAAGGCCATGTGCGAACTGGCGAACAACTGCCCGGCGTGCATCTTGTCCGCGCTGCGAACCAAGAACTTCAAGGGCGATGCTGAGACGCCGGGCGGCGTGCTTGGCCCCGAGGATGGACGAGAGTCGTGGAGCTATACGAAAGCAAAAGCCGACTGGTGGGCAGACTGGAATAGCGCCCAGGCTGAGCGTGAGTACCCATATTGATGGGCCTAACGGGCGAGGTAAGCCAACCGCAGAATGCGGGTCGGCTTGACCGAAATGTTAGAGCCAGAAGCC
>NZ_JBHSEY010000001.1:0-161346 GCF_042654745.1 Comamonas denitrificans | reverse complement strand
CGCTCAAATCCGCGCCGCGATGCCCCGCTGCGCACGCCGTTGGCTACATGCGTGAAATATCCGGGCTAAATCCAGCTCAATCATGGCCACCACGCGATTCAAGGCGCTGACGATGCCCTCAAACTCGGCCCGGCGCAGCTTGGCGGCGGTGATGTCCATCATCACCCCATCCAGATACAACTGGGCATCGGACTGGCTGTAGGCCGCCCGGCCCGTTTCCGACACCCAGCGCACCCCGCCATCGCGGTCCAGGATGCGGTACTCCAGGTGGTAGGGTTGGCGCTGCGCAACGGCTTTTTCAACGGCTGCGCCCACCCATTTTTCATCGTCTGGATGCAGGATTTGGGCAAAAGAAACCTTGCCCTCGATAAATGCTTGGGCTGGCCAGCCGGTCAGGGGCAGCACCGAATCGCTGATGAACACCATGCTCCACAGCGCATCAATGCGGCAACGAAAAGTCGCCCCCGGGGTGTTTTTCGCCAGCGAGCGGTACTGCTCCTCGCTGCGGCGCAACAACTCTTCTACCGCTTCCTGGTGTTTGCGGGCCGCCCGCATTTCATCAAGCAAGTAGCGGTAGCGCAGATTGCCGTTCATGACCAGCACCAGCAGGCTCAGGCCCACCGTGACAATCGCCACCGCAATCGACAACACGGTTTGCACAGAAATGGCCATCGCTTGGCCAGCGGCGTACAGCTGGGCGATCGGCTCGGTAAAGCGCAGCGCGGCAATGCCGGTGTAGTGCATGGCGGCAATCGCACTGCCCATCATCACCCCGGCCAGCACCCCGTTGGCCCAGGAGCCAAGCGGCAAAAACCGCTGCAGCCCAAAGCGCACCCACAGCGCCAAGGCCGCCAGCACCACGGCCACCACCAAAGACAGCACAAAGCCCCCCAGGTCGTAGCGCATGAACGGGGCCAGCTCCGAGGCGGCCATGCCCACATAGTGCATGGTGCCAATGCCCGCGCCCACCAGCACGGCAGCCGCCCACAGCACCGGGGCCGAAAGCACCGGCCGCATGAGTACACGCAGCGCCACCCACGAGGCAAAAATGCTGGGCAGCACCAGCCACGGGTCGTGCTGCGCCCACAGCAAAGGATCGGGGGCCCAGCCTTGCACAAAAAACTGTCCCAGCATCAGCCCTCTCCTTGCTACGTTTTAGAACGCGTTCATGATCTCAAATGAAGGTGTGGGGGATGCGGTTCGGGATGGGCTGCAAGGCGCAAACCACAGCAATAGCTTGGCTATTGCGAGGATTTGCAACGACGCAGACCGCCCGAAGCCGCGCCCGCACACCCATGAGGAGATCGTGAACACGTTCTTAGAACGTGTTCATGATCTCGAATGAAGGTGTGGGGGATGCGGTTCGGGATGGGCTGCAAGGCGCAAACCACAGCAATAGCTTGGCTATTGCGAGGATTTGCAACGACGCAGACCGCCCGAAGCCGCGCCCACACACCCATGAGGAGATCGTGAACACGTTCTTAGGGGTGACTACAGGCCGCAATCCAAAGGAGAAAAGTCCAGTTGGTAGTTTTGCGGCCCTTGGGCGGCCACTTTCAGTGCCCCCATGCGGTTGCCCAAGGCCGCACAGCGGGGCAAATCCCAGCCCTGCAGCAATCCAAACAGCAAGGCACCACGCCACGCATCGCCACATCCGGTGGGATCGACCACGGCCTTGGGGGCCACGGGGGGCACCTGCACGGCTTGGCCCTGCTGCCAGACCTGGCAGCCTTGTGCGCCCAGCGTCACGACCAAGCCTTGCACCTTGTGGGACAGGGCGCTCAAATCCAGCCCCGTGCGCTCGCAGAGCATTTGGGCCTCGTAGTCGTTTACCGCCACCCAGCTGGCCTGCTCGACAAAGGTGAGCAGCTCCTGCCCATTGAACATGGGCAAGCCTTGGCCGGGGTCAAACACAAAGGGGATGCCCGCCGCATGCAATTGGGCCGCGTGCTGGAGCATGGCATCGCGCCCATCCGGGGCGACGATGGCGATTTTTGCCCCCAGGCTGGCATCAATCGTGTTCAAGTGCGCGTGGTTCATGGCCCCGGGGTGAAAGGCGGTGATCTGGTTGTTGTCCCGGTCGGTCATGATCATGGCCTGGGCGGTGTAGCTGTCCGGCACCTCCCGAATGCAATGGGTCGCAATGCCCAAGTTTTGCAAGCGCTGCACATACTCCACACCGTCTTGGCCCACGGTGGCCATGGGCACGGCCTGGCCGCCCAGCAGGTTCAAGCTGTACGCAATATTGCCTGCGCAGCCACCAAAATCGCGGCGCAGCGAGGGCACCAGGAAGGACACATTCAAAATGTGTAGCTGTTGGGGCAGGATTTGATCGGCAAAACGGCCTTCAAAGCCCATGATGGTGTCAAACGCCAGGGAGCCACAAATCAGGGCGGTCATAGCAACAATCTTTCTTCAGTTTTTTCAGTCTTAGGGATAAAACAGCTCCATGCGGTAGCCAGAAATAGGCTGCGGCAAGGCCTGTACCTGCATGGGCAAGGTGCCATTCCACTCGGCCCGAGGGCCCAGTTCAGGCGGCATGCCCAGTTCGGCAGGCAAAAATATTTTGCGCACCAACGGCTGGTCGCTGGCATCGGTCAGCGTCAGCTCCAGCGCCGGGGTGGCGACGATGCTGCTGGCCTGGTTGCGCACACTCAGGCCCAAGCGGTAGCGGCCCGGCGCAGTTTCCTGGTTAAAGGCCGAGCCTGCCACCACTACCATGCCAATGTTTTGCGGGGCGGCAATCGTGCATCCCAGGGCTGCGCACAGGGCGCTGAGCGCCGGACGCAACGCCGGGTTTTGTGCAGCCAGCGGGTTGCGCTGGTACACCACGTACTGCAATGCCAAGGCCAACGGCAACAGCACGCACAACAGCCCCACCAGCGCGCGCAGCCACGGCTGGTTCCAACGGGCGCGGCGCTGGGCTTGGCGCACAAAGCTGGGGGCGGGGGTGAGGTCATCGTCCGCATCCGCGCCCGCATCATCGTCTGCTGCCACGGCGGCGGCCGGCACATCCAGCACCGGCTCGGTACGTGGTGCGGCTGGCGGGAGTGGCGGAACGACTGGCGGCACCGGCAGCGCCCCAGCCAGCGGGTCGCGCGCGTGCGGTTCAAACGCCTCGGTAAGGTCTTGCACTCCATCGGGCACCGGGGCGGGTGCATCCAGCAAGCGCGACTCCAACTCCAGCTCCATGAATGGCTCTGGCCTGGGTGCAGGTTCTGGCTGCAGTGGTGGTTCAGCTTCCAGCTGCGGTTCCGGATCGGGCAGTGGCGCAGGTTTTGGTTCCGGTTCTGGCTCTGGCTCCGGTTCCGGGACAGGTTCTGGTTCAGGGAGAGGTTCTGGTTCCGGCTGTGGCGCCGGTTCCAGTTCCTGCGCAGGCGGCGGGAAAAATTCTGGCCGGGGCAAAGGCGTGCCCTCAGGCGCAGGCGCAGCTTCTGTCGCCGGTGCTGGCGGTGGCGGTGGCGGCACCGCCGGTTGGGGGGCGGCCAACGCCGCCTCCTGCTGCTCTTGCAGGGCGGCGGCGGCATCAAAGACTTCTTGACAGCGGCCACAGCGCACCCAACCGTCGGAAATCCGCAGTTGGTCAGGGACGACCCGAAACCGGGTTGCGCAAGAGGGGCAGCAGGTGATTAAGCTCATGGCCCGCAGATTGTAGAAGCTGGCTGCGGGGCTAGGCCATGCCGCGCTGTGCGGTCATGAGCACCCAGCCATCTTCGCTATCGGCCACTTGCAGGGGCAAATAGGGGGCGTAGGCCGCGATCAACTCTTCGGTCTGGCGCTCCAAAATTCCCGCCAGCACCAAATGGCCGCCCGCCTGCACATGGTTGGCCAGCAGCGGGGCCAGCACTTTGAGCGGCGTGGCCAAAATATTGGCCAACACGGTTTGGTACTGGCCGCTGGCCTGGTCGGGCAAACCGGCCTTGAGCTGCACCTGGTTGGCCTGGGCGTTGAGCTGGCAGGAGGTCACGGCATCGGCATCAATATCGACCGCATCAATGTCTTGCGCCCCAAACTTGGCCGCGCCAATGGCCAAAATGCCCGAGCCACAACCGTAGTCCAGCACCCGGCCCAAGCTGCCCTGGGGCTGGCGGGCAATCCAGCGCAAGCACATGCGGGTGGTGGGGTGGGTGCCCGTGCCAAAGGCCAGGCCAGGATCGAGGCGGATGCTGACCTTGGCGGCCTGCGGCAACTCGTGCCAGGTGGGGACGATCCAGAAATCGGGCGTAATGTCCACCGGCTGAAATTGCGCTTGCGTCAGGCGCACCCAGTCTTGTGGCTCCAGCGGCTGAATCCCCAGCAGCTGGCAGCCCGTGAAAAAGTCTTGCAGCGCCAACAGCTTGGCCGCCTCTTCAGCGCCCGCGCGCTCTTGGAACAGGGCCGTGATGCGGCTGCGGTTCCAGCCGTCTTTGGGCGCGGGCATGCCGGGTTCGCCAAACAGGGCTTGCTCGGCATCGGTGTGGGCATCCATGTCTTCGACCGAAACGCTCAGTGCATCCAGCGCATCGAGCGCATCGCTGATGTCTTCCACCTGTTCTTGTGGGCACATGAGGATGAGTTCAAACATGGGGTGAATCTTTCAAAATAAGAATAGCTATTAGCGCTTGTCAATACTCAATTTCAGGCCACAAAACATCTGAAATGATATTAACAAAGCGGTAATAGCTATATTAATAAGGCGACACACTGGTGCGTGCCGGGCCTGCTGGCGTATCAACGCTTGCGCTGGCTGAGCCAATGCTCCAGGTAGTGAATGTTGGTGCCGCCTTCGGCAAAGCCGGCATCGACCATCAGCTCTTGGTGCAGGGGCACGTTGGTTTTAATCCCTTCGACCACCACTTCAGACAAGGCCGTGCGCATGCGGGCCATGGCCTGCTCGCGGGTGTCGCCATAAACGATGATTTTGCCGATCATCGAGTCGTAATTGGGCGGCACAAAGTAGTTGTTGTACACGTGCGAGTCCACGCGCACGCCGGGGCCGCCGGGCATGTGCCACATGGTGACGCGCCCGGGTGAGGGGATGAACTTGAACGGGTCTTCCGCGTTGATGCGGCACTCAATGGCGTGGCCGCGCATTTGTCCGTTGATCTGGCGCTGGCTGAACGGCAGCTTTTCGCCCGCCGCCACCATGATTTGCGTTTTCACAATGTCCACGCCGGTGATCAATTCGGACACCGGGTGCTCCACCTGCACACGGGTGTTCATTTCGATGAAATAGAACTCGCCGTTTTCGTACAAAAATTCAAAGGTGCCAGCGCCACGGTAGCCAATTTTTTTGCATGCGCTGACGCAGCGTTCACCAATTTTTTCGATCAAACGGCGCGGAATGCCGGGGGCCGGGGCCTCTTCAATCACTTTTTGATGGCGCCGCTGCATGGAGCAATCGCGCTCGCCCAGATAGACGGCGTTCTTGTGCTGGTCGGCCATGATCTGGATTTCGATATGGCGCGGGTTCTGCAAGAACTTTTCCATATACACGGCCGGGTTGCCAAAGGCGACCTGGGCCTCGGCCTTGGTCATTTGCACCGCATTGACCAAAGCGGCCTCGGTATGCACCACCCGCATGCCCCGCCCGCCACCGCCGCCAGCGGCTTTGACAATCACCGGGTAGCCAATGGATTTGGCAATGCGGCGAATGGTGGCCGGGTCATCGGGCAACTCGCCCTCCGAGCCGGGCACGCAGGGCACACCGGCCTTGATCATGGCCTGCTTGGCCGAGACTTTGTCGCCCATGATGCGGATGGATTCGGCCGTGGGGCCAATGAACTGAAAACCGCTTTGCTCAACGCGTTCGGCAAAGTCGGCGTTCTCGGCCAAAAAGCCATAGCCGGGGTGAATGGCTTCGGCATCGGTGACTTCGGCCGCCGAGATCAGCGCCGGCATATTCAAATAGCTCAGCGGCGACGGCGCGGGGCCAATGCACACGGCTTCGTCGGCCAATTTGACGTATTTGGCATCGCGGTCGGCTTCGGAATACACCATCACCGCCTTAATGCCCATTTCGCGGCACGCGCGTTGGATGCGCAAGGCAATCTCACCACGGTTGGCGACTAGGATTTTTTTAAACATGAAAGAAGGCTCCTCGTTGTTTCGCGCCCCTGGCTGCTGCCGGGGCGAGCGCGCTGTACACGATGCTGGCACCGGCCACAGTGATGTCTGTAGCAGCGCCCACGTGGCAAGGCTTACTCAATCACGAACAGCGGTTGGCCGTATTCAACGGCTTGGCCGTTTTCTGCCAGCACGCGGGTGACGGTGCCGGTCTTGTCGGCCTCGATCTCGTTCAAGATCTTCATGGCCTCAATAATGCACAGCACATCGCCTTCTTTGACCTGGGCACCGATTTCAATAAACGGCTTGGCACCCGGGGCCGATGCGCGGTAGAACGTGCCCACCATGGGCGATTTCACTTGGTGGCCGACCACGGCCGCAGGGGGGGCCGGCAATTCAGCCACTGGGGCGGCAGGCGCTGCAGCCGGGGCAGCAGCCACTGGGGCGGCAGCGACAAATTGCTGCACCACACCCGCGCTTTTAACGATGCGGACTTTGCCCTCGGCTTCGGTAATTTCCAGCTCCGAGACGTTCGATTCGGACACCAAGTCAATGAGGGTTTTGAGTTTACGCAGATCCATGAAAGCTCCCACAATCATTCAAACAAGGGCGCGAATGTACCCTAATTTCGGGCTTTTGCGTTCTTTTGGTCTTATTTTTAATCAACGTCGGTGTGGAATTTTTTTATGCCGCGCGTGCCGTTGATTCAACAAACGCTATTTATGGTGCAACTGCAGCCGTCCAGCGCTGCAAAATTTCTTCGGTAAAGGCGCCAATTCTACGCTGCTTCAACTGCCCCGCCCCGTCAAAGAGCAGGGAAAACGGCAGGCCCCCGTTGCTATTGCCCAAGGGCCGCGTCAGCGTCACGCCCCCCGTTTCAGCAATCACCACCGGAAAGCTCAAGGGCTGGCGCTGCAACCAACGGGTGACATTGGCCGCCTTGTCCGCCGCAATGCCCAGCACCCGCAGGCCTTGGCCACCGGCCTGGGCTTGCGTTTGCGCCAGTTGGTCGAGCAAGGGCAGCTCTTTCACGCACGGCGGGCACCAAGTGGCCCAAAAATTCACCAACAGGGGCCGGCCCTGGCCTTGGAACTGCTGCAAGGCCACCATCTCGCCTGAAGGCAAGGGCAGCTGCTGCGCCCAAAAGTGATTCAACCCAGCGTCCAGCTCACCAGCTGCAGGGCGCACGGCTTGCCACACACCGAGGCCCACGGCGCTGGTGAGCGCCACCCCGCCAGCGGCAAGCAGCCATTGGCGGCGGGCGCTTTTGTTGTCTGTGCTTGTCATGCATCCTCCTGCGCGGCCAGCAAGGTTTGCAAGGCGCGTAAATCGCCGCGTGGGCTGCGGCCTTGGCTGTCGGGCTTCAGCGCTCCGCGCAGCTCGTCAAAATCATGAATCAGCAGGTGTACCCCCACCGTTTCGCCCAAGGGGGCGCACCAGCTGTGAATGCTCAAGGCATCAACCAGCGCCCCTTTAAAGCCGGGCACTTGGCTGACCTCAAAGCGCACTTGCCGATCCAGCAGGGCAATTTCAGCGGCTTTGGGGTCATCGCAAAACAATTGCAGATAAATATCGGATAAGCGCGTGGCCGTGCCCCGCCACACCGCGCCGGTCAGGTGGGGGCGAAAATCTTCCAGCCGCTGCATCCACTCCTGCGCCAAGGTGCGCAAGGCGTGCAGCTCCTGCGGCTGGGTATCGGCACAAAACAGCTCCAGGTAAGCGCGCACCGCATCTTCGAGCACGGCGTTATCGGGCAAAGCCGTGCGCGGGGGCAACCCCATTTGTTTGACGGCGCGGCGCTTGGCCGGCCCCCACTCCAAGCCCTCTTCAACAATCAGGCGGGCAGCGGTTTCGGCAATTTCTAGGGCAAGGGGACTGGACACATTCATAGCCGCCAAGCGTAGCAGAGCCAGCCACTGCGGCCCAATGGCAGCGCCGCTGAAGGGGCAAGCGGCAGATCAACGGCCATGCGGGCGCTTCAATGTTTGCGCCGCCACACCCACGGCGGGGTGGGCTTTTTCGTTTGCCACAGGCCTAGGCGGTAGGCGCGGGCTTGTTTTTCGGCATGGGCATAGGTGGCGGCATCCACCGCGCCTTGCTCTTTGGCATAGGCGCGGTACCACCAGGCCAAGCCGCGCGTGATCTGTGCATGGCCGGCATCCAGCGTCAAGGGGCAGTGGGCGGCACGGCAGCCGGGCTCGGCCACCAGTACCTTGCCCAGCCAACGGCCATAGCGGTCTTTGCCTTGCAGTTGCACCCGCACCGGCTGGCCAAAGACCAAATCGGACAAGGCTTTTTTTGACTGCCGCCCAAAGGCTTGGCGCAACTCCGGCGCATCAACGCCTTGCAAGCGGATTTTGTAGCGCTTGTTCTTGGCGCTGAGCACCGTAACAGTGTCGCCATCGGCCACGCCAACCACCTTGCCATGCACGCTGCTGGCGGCCTGCACAGCGCACGCGGCCAGCAGCAGCCAAGCGGCCACGGCCAGGCGCATGCGCCCAACGTTCAACAATTGCTTCAAACTTCTCTAACCTTCTGCTGTAACTGACTTCACTGGCTAACTTGACTGGCTGCGCATGCCCTTAGAACGTGTTCATGATCTCGAATGAAGGTGTGGGGGATGCGGTTCGGGATGGGTTGCGAGGCGCAAACCACAGCAATAGCTTGGCTATTGCGAGGATTTGCAACGACGCAGACCGCCCGAAGCCGCGCCCGCACACCCATGAGGAGATCGTGAACACGTTCTTAGTACACCCGCCCGGCTTTGAGCATGGCGTGCTGGCGCCGCTGCAGGCTGGTTTGGTCGGCCAGCTTGTCCAGCATGGGCGCAGCGTGGGCGTGGGTGATGGCCAGCCCCAGGGCATCGGCCGCATCCGGCCCAGGCAGCCCCGGCAGGCGCAGCATGTGCTGCACCATGGCCTGGATTTGCCCCTTGGCGGCGCGGCCATTGCCGGTGATGGCTTTTTTCATTTGCAAGGCGGTGTACTCGGCCACGGTCAAATCGTGCGCCACCAAGGCGGTCAAAGCCGCACCGCGCGCCTGCCCCAGCAGCAGGGTCGATTGCGGATTGACGTTCACAAACACAATCTCCACCACGGCGGTGCTGGGCTGGTAGCGCTGCACCACTTCGCCCAGGCTTTGAAAAATAATTTTCAGCCGCTGCGGCAAATCCCCCAACGCCACCCCCGGCGTGCGCGTGGTGCGGATGGTGCCGCTGGCCACGTACTGCAGCTGCGCCCCGTGGCAATCAATCACGCCAAAGCCGGTGGTTTGCAAGCCGGGGTCAATGCCAAGAATACGCATAAAAAGGAGCTGCTTTCGCTGATAAATCAACACTATTTTGCTGATTTAAATAGATAAACCAATAAACAAGAGCGCACAGCACTATTACTTTAAACAAAATCCCACACAGGCGCTAAGAACGTGTTCACGATCTAAGGAATCGCCGTGCCCGCCATGCGCCGCGCAATCACTTGGGCGCGTTGGCTTAAATACCCCGACTGCCAATGCTGCTGAAAGTAGCGCGGGCGCGGCAGCATGACGGCCAAACGGGCCGCTTCCAAGCTGGTCAGCCGACTGGCCGGTTTTTTAAAGTAATGCTGCGCCGCCGCCTCGGCCCCAAAAATGCCCTGCCCCCATTCGGCATGGTTCAGGTACAGCTCCAAAATCCGGCGTTTATCCAAGAATTGCTCTAATAAAAAGGCCAATGCCAGCTCTTGCCCTTTGCGCAGCAGACTGCGCTCGCCCGACAACAGCAAGTTTTTGGCCAATTGCTGGGTAATGGTGGAGCCGCCAACAATGCGCACCGGCTTGGCCGTGGATTTTTGCTCGGCCTGGGCCAAGGCTTTTTGGTTGCGCTGCCAGGCGCGCTCGATGGCCTGCCACTGCACGCCGTCATGTTCGGTAAACAGGTCGTCTTCTGCCGTTAAAACCGCTTTTTTCAGTGCGGGGGCGATGTTTTCATAATCCACCCACTGCTGCTGCCAGGGGCTGCGAACCCCGGTGTGCCAGTGTTGCCACAACTGGGTGCGCTCAAACGCGGTCGATTGCGGGGCCCACCAGGCCATCAAGGCAATGCGCAACACAAAAAACAACTGCAGCAACACCGCTGCGGCAATCACCGCCAGCAGCCAGCGCTCCAGCCCGGTGAGAAACGCTTTCACCACCGTCAAAGCATCATGCCTGCTGCGCCAGCAACAGATCGCGCAGCTCATCGAGCACCTGTGCGCTCGGGGGCTGCACGCCGCGCCACAGGGCAAAGGCCGCCGCCGCTTGCTCGACCAGCATGCCCAGGCCATCGCGGGCAATGCCGCCTTGCTGCCAGGCCCAGTCTAAAAAACCTTCGGCGGCCGGGCCGTACATCATGTCGTACACCAAGGCACCGGGGCGCACGCTGCCCTCGGGCACGGGCACTGCGCCGCCGCTCAGGCTGGCAGCGGTGGCATTAATAATGATGGAAAAATCACGGTCCAAGGCTTGCTGCTCTTGCGCCAGCAGCTGCACATTTTGCTGCTGGGCCAGGGCTTGGTGGCGGGCCACCAGCGCCTGCGCCTTGGCCGCGGTGCGGTTGCAGACGGTGATGCTGCGGGGCTGGGCCTGCAGCAGCGGCCCGAGCACACCCGCTGCCGCACCCCCGGCACCGACCAGCAAGAGATCGGCCCCGGCCAGCGCTACCCCGGCGTTGTGGGTGATGTCGGCCACCAGCCCCAGGCCGTCGGTGTTGTCGGCGTGAATCTGCCCGTCGGCGCTGATGAGCAAGGTATTGGCCGCCCCGGCCAGCACCACCCGCTGGCTGCAGGTGTGGGCGCAACGGGCCGCGTCGTGCTTGAAGGGAACGGTGACGTTGGCCCCTTTGCCGCCCTGGGCGATAAAGTCGCGCAAACTGTCGGCAAAACCATCTAACGGAGCCAAACGCGCTTGGTAATCGAGGTTTTGCCCGGTCAGCTGGGCAAAGCGCTGGTGAATCCAGGGCGAACGGCTGTGCCCAATGGGGTTGCCAAATACACAGTAATTGTCAGGTGTTGTCATCGCATGACCGCATGATCAGCACGATCCACAGGATCGGCGTGAGAAAAGTGATTAACGCTCATTGGCTTGTACATTGGCTTGCACATTGGCTTGCAGCACCTGGTCGCGCGTAAAGCTAAAGCGCGCTACGACCACAATTTGGTCGGCCTGGGCCCGCATGGCCGGGGTGAAGCTGCCAAAGGGGCCGGATGCGTAGGCAATGGCTTGGGCACGGCGGTCCAAATCTTGCTGGCCGGAGCTTTGCACGATTTCGGTTTCCAGCACCCGGCCATCGTGGTTGATGGTCAGCACCATGATCAGGTCGCCATACAGCTTGCGCCCGCCAACTTCGGGGAAGTTTTCCGTGCCTTTTTCCTCCACTTTGTGGCGCAATGCGTCGTAGTACACGGCGTAGGCCGCTTCCTTGGTGGCGGGGCTGATGTAGCGCTTTTTCGGGCGGGCGTTTTCTTCGTTGATGCGTTTTTCCAGCTCGGCCAATTGCTTGAGCAATTGCTGGCGCTTTTGCTCTTGTTGTTCACGGGCCTGCTGCTGGGCGGCTTCGCGCGGATCGAATTCGGGCAGGGCGGCCAGGCGCTGGCGCAATTGCGTGAGCAAGGTGGTTTGCCGCTCTTGCAGGGCATCGATCTGGCGTTGGCGCTCTTCAAAATCATCGCCAATGCGGGTCAGGGCCGAGTACGGCATGGGGCTGGTGGCCCGGCCTTGGGCGACATCGCCGCCGCCAGCCAAATTGGCCTGGGCAATGGCTTGGGCGTGCTCTGGGCGTTCTTGGCTTTGGGCATTAACCAAGATGACTTCCAGCGCCGTATCTTGAAACACCCGATTGAACTGCTGCGGGGCCACGATACGCACACTCAGCGGCACGGCGTGAACAGCCAGTGAGATGAGCAGCGCCAGCGCAAGTGGAGAGTTAAGCTTTTTCACGGCGTGGGATTATCGGGGCTGTCGGCCTCATTCACATCAACGGCAATGGCGATGGGACCGGCAGTGACTTCGGCACCATCGCCATCGTCCTCTGCGTCCAGCGGTGCATCGTCACTCGGGTCCTGCGGATCGTCCAAGCGGGCAACGACGGTGCCGTGAATGTCCAGACTGATCAAATCCACCTGCCCCAGCTTGACGCGCACCCGCGCCCCGCGCCCCATGCCCTGGGCACCGAGCACGTTCACCACCAGCGGCAAGCTATCGGCCCGCACCAGGGCACCGCCGGCAGCATCGTCGCGGATCAATGCGCCGTCGATCTCGGTGATGCCGTTTTGCTCCAAATACTTGAGCGTCCAAAAGCGCTCCATGCCCGCTTGGTAACTGTTGTACGCGCCGTAGGTGGCCTCAAAGTTGCTGATGATGGAGAACAAATCGGCATCTTTGGGCTTGAACGGTGCCGCCAGCGCTGCCGTGGCCCCGTGGCGGGCGCAGGCAATCACCTGCCATTGATTGACCAAATCCACATAGCGGCGCAGCGGCGAGGTGGCCCAGGTGTAGCACTTGACCCCCATGCCCGCGTGCGGCTGGGCTTTGGTGGACATGCGCACCTTCACCCCTGGGGCCATGCTGGCTTGGCTGCGGTAGATGCCGGGCACGCCAAAGTCGGCCAGCATTTGGCCCCAGCTGCTGTTGGCGACGATGGCGGCCTCGGCCACGATCAAATCCAGCGGGGAGCCGCGCTTGCGGGTGCTAATGTGCACGGTCTCGCTGCCATCGGGCTCGTTTTTGCCGTTGCCTTGCAGGCGAAAGCTGTAATCCGGGCGGCTGAAGTTTTCCGGCTTGCCGCGCACCACTTCGCGCTGGTGCTTCAGGTGCTGCGCCAGTTTGTGCAAGAACGATAGCTCGTTCCACACGTCTTTTAAGGATTGCGGGATGTTTTCTACCTGAACTTGGCTTATATCCTGCGCAAGGTGCTCTTCTGTGACGATGTGGTCGAGCTGGTCGTGGCGGAAGTTGTGCGCCACGGGCACGCGCTCTAGGCGGGTGGTTTTCTCCAGCACGTCCAGGCTCGCCTCATCGTAGGTGACGTACAGCGACACTGCCGGGTTGGCGCGGCCGGCATCCAGGGTGTAGGCCTGCACCACCTCATCGGGCAGCATGGTGATTTTGTAGCCCGGCATGTACACGGTGGACAGGCGCTGGCGACCCAGTTTGTCCAGATCCGAGCCGGGCGCAATCGCCAGCCCCGGTGCCGCAATGTGAATGCCCAGCGTGACCTGGCCACTGCCCAGCCCGGTGACGGACAGGGCATCGTCAATCTCGGTGGTTTGCGAGTCGTCAATCGAATACGCCTGCACGCTGGCCAGCGGCAAATCCTCGGGCGGCTGGGGCACTGGCAGGGCAGGAAAACCGGTGCCCTTGGGGAAGTTGTCCAGCAAAAAGCGCTGCCAGTGAAACTGGTAGGCCGAGGCAATCGCCCCGGCTTGCTGCAGCAGCTGCAGCGGCGCGGTTTGCGCCTGGCGGCTGGCCTCGACCACGGCTTTGTATTCCGGGGCGTTTTTGTCCGGCCGGAACAAAATTTTGTAGAGCTGCTCGCGAATGGGCTGCGGGCACTGGCCGCTGACCAGCTCGGCCGCCCAGGCATCCATCTGCGCTTGCAGCTGCTTTTTCTTCTCGATCGCGGCCAGCGCTTGCTGCAGGATTTCTGCCGGCGCTTTCTTAAACCGCCCTTTGCCCGCGCGGCGAAAGTAATGCGGCGCACCAAACAGCGCCACCAGCATGCCGGCCTGCTCGATCAGGCTGGCGTTGGCCGAGAAGTAGTCTTTGGCAATTTCGGCAAAGCCAAACTCGGCCTCGGGGGCAAATTCCCAGGCCAAGTCCAGCTCCACCTCGGCCGCTTGCGCCTGGGCCTGGGTCAGCAGCTCAGACGGGCTGGGCTTGTCAAACTTCAGAAGGATGTTGGCGGCTTTGACCTTGACCCGTTTGCCCGAGTCCAACTCGATTTGGGAGGAGGCATCGGCCTCGGAAAGGATGCGGCCGGCGAAAAATTTTCCGGCATCTTCAAACAATGCGTACATGGGGGCGGATTGTCCCATGGGGGTCGGGTGCTGCCGCCATTTTTTTCTTGTCGTTTTGCAAGCTCAGGGCAGTTCCAAAAAACTTAACACCTCGGGCACCAAGGTGGCAAAGTCACTGATGGCATGGTCCCCGCCCTGCACGATGCGCTGCTGCGCCTGGGGGTAGCGCTGCACCATCTCGCGCCAATCGAGCACCTCATCGCCGGTGCAAAAAATGCCCAGCTCCGCCCCCCCTGGGGGTAGCGCTCGCACCGACAAAGCGCGCAACTCGTCAATGTATTCGGCGCGGAAAAAAATCGCCTCTTCCTGTGCATTTGCAGGCTGGTGCCACAGCGGTTGGTGGCTGTCGATGTACTGCGCCAAAGTTTCATCCGGGGCCACCGCCGGGTTGAGCAGCACACTTTTGCAGCCCTTGCGCTGCGCCACGTAGCTGGCGTAGTACCCGCCCAGCGAAGAGCCCACCACCGCCATGCTGCGGCTGGGCCAATCGGCCACCCCGGCCAGCACCTGCGCCATGGCCTGCGCTGGCGAGGCGGGCAACTGAGGGCACCACCACTGCACCTGCGGATGGCGCTGGGCGATGATGTTGGCCAAATAGCGGGCTTTAAACGACTGGGGGGAAGAGCGAAAACCGTGCAGGTACAGCAAATGGGTGGTGGGCATACTCAATGATCGTAAATAGGTTCTCAGCACCGGATAATCGGCGCTTATGTCTACTGAATTTGACAAACCGTCGCTACTGCAACGCATTGTGCCCATGTTCTTGGGCTTCGATTGGGTGTTGCTGCTGCTCATCGCCCTGCTCTCTGGCCTGGGCCTGCTGGCGATGTATTCCGCGGGTTACGACCACGGCACGCGCTTTATCGACCATGGGCGCAACATGCTGCTGGCGGCGGCCATTTTGTTCGTCGTGGCGCAAGTGCCACCGCAAAAAATCATGTTTGCCGCCGTGCCGCTGTATGGCTTGGGCATCGCGCTGTTGATTGCGGTGCTGGTGTTTGGCATCACCAAAAAGGGGGCACAGCGCTGGGTGAATGTGGGCGTGGTGATTCAACCCTCTGAGCTGCTGAAAATTGCCATGCCGCTGATGCTGGCCTGGTGGTTCCAGCGCCGCGAAGGCGCGACCCGCGTGAGCGATTTTGTCGTCGCTTTTGGCCTGCTGGCCCTGCCGACGGCGCTGATTTTGAAGCAGCCTGACCTGGGCACCGCGCTGCTGGTGCTGGCCTCGGGGCTGGCGGTGATCTTTTTTGCCGGCCTGTCCTGGAAGCTGGTGCTGCCCCCCGTCCTGCTGGCGGCCGTTGGCATCGTGCTGCTGATTTGGAATGGCGATGCCCTGTGCATGGATGGCATCAGTTGGTACTTTCTGCACGACTACCAGCGCACCCGCGTCTGCACCCTGCTCGACCCCATGCGCGACCCGCTGGGCAAGGGCTTTCACATCATCCAGGGGATGATCGCCATCGGCTCGGGCGGCATCTGGGGCAAAGGCTTTATGGCAGGGACGCAAACCCACTTGGAATTTATTCCCGAGCGCACCACGGACTTCATCTTTGCCGCCTTCTCCGAAGAATTTGGCCTGGTCGGCAACCTCGTGCTCATCACCGGCTTTGTGCTGCTGGTGTGGCGGGCGCTGGCCATTGCGCTGCAGGCCACCACCCTGTTTGGCCGCCTGATGGCTGCCGCCGTCGCGGTGATTTTCTTTACCTACGCTTTTGTGAACATGGGCATGGTCAGCGGCATCCTGCCCGTGGTGGGCGTGCCCCTGCCCTTCCTGAGCTACGGTGGCACGGCCATGGTCACGCTGGGGCTGGCGCTGGGCATTTTGATGTCCATTGCCCGCGCCCAGCGTCTGGCGCGGCGCACGGCACAGCGCAGCGTCTAACCCAAGGGCGTGGTGCCAAGCACGTTCTCTCTACAATCGCACCCCATGATTGCACGCGAACCCACTATTGAGCGCCTGGCCACGGCCCGGCAACTGCTGCTCGAACCCTTTGGTCTGGACGAAAGCCATCTGGCGCAAGCGCTGGCCGCCATCCGCGCCCACCAAGTGGACGATGCCGACCTGTACTTCCAATACACCCGCGCTGAAGGCTGGAGCCTGGAAGAGGGCATCGTCAAAACCGGCTCTTTTTCCATCGACCAGGGCGTGGGCGTGCGCGCCGTCAGCGGCGAAAAAACCGCTTTTGCCTATTCGGACGACATCTCCCTGCCCAGCCTGCTGGATGCCGCACACACCGTGCGGGCCATCGCCAGCGCGGGCAAAAGCGCCAAAGTGCGCATCCCAAAAACCACGATTGCCCCCAGCCGCAGCCTGTACCCGGCACTCGACCCCATCGCCACCCTGGGCAGCACCGACAAGGTGGCGCTGCTGGGCAAGGTCGAAGCCCTGGCCCGCGCCCAGGACCCGCGCATCGTGCAGGTGATGGCGGGATTGGCCAGCGAATACGACGTGGTACTGGTCGCCCGCGCCGACGGCACCCTGGCCGCCGACGTGCGCCCGCTGGTGCGCCTGTCGGTCACCGTGATTGCCGAGCAGGGCGGACGGCGCGAAGTGGGCTCATCGGGCGGCGGCGGACGCTTTGGCCTGGCCTACTTTGACGATGCCCTGATTGCCGACTACGTGGGCGAGGCCGTGCGCCAGGCCCTGACCAACCTGGATGCCCGCCCGGCCCCGGCCGGCGAAATGACCGTGGTGCTGGGCGCTGGCTGGCCCGGCGTACTGCTGCACGAGGCCGTGGGCCACGGGCTGGAAGGCGACTTCAACCGCAAAGGCTCCAGCGCCTTCAGCGGCCGCATCGGCCAGCGCGTCGCCGCCAAAGGCGTGACCATCTTGGACGACGGCACCCTGCCCGACCGGCGCGGCTCGCTCAACATCGACGACGAAGGCCACGCCACCCAGGCCAATGTGCTGATTGAAGACGGCATCCTGAAAAGCTATATGCAAGACAGCCTGAACGCCCGCCTGATGGGGGTGCAACCCACCGGCAATGGCCGGCGCGAAAGCTACGCCAGCCTGCCGCTGCCGCGCATGACCAACACCTACATGCTGGGCGGCGACAAAGACCCGCGCGAGATCGTCGCCAGCATCAAAAAAGGGCTGTATGCCACCAACTTTGGCGGCGGGCAGGTGGACATCACCAGTGGCAAGTTCGTCTTCTCGGCCAGCCAGGCCTTCTGGGTGGAAAACGGCAAGATTCAATACCCGGTCAAAGGGGCCACCCTGGTGGGCAATGGCCCCGAATGCATGAAAAAGGTCAGCCTGATTGGCAACGACATGCGCCTGGACAGCGGCGTGGGCACCTGCGGCAAGGAAGGCCAGAGCGTACCCGTGGGCGTGGGCCAGCCCACCATGCGCATCGACGGGCTGACGGTGGGCGGCACGGCCTGATATTTTGATAGCTATTAGCGCTTGAACCGCAAGGGTTTCAGCCCATTTTGTTTAAAAAAAGGGGACGCTGCACAGCGTCCCTTTCTGCTTCTGCAGATGGCAGTGCGCAGTATCACGGCGTGCCTGCTGCGCCCTCCTTGGCCTTGGCGCGTTCAGCGATGCCCAGGAAATAGGAAATCGCTCATGGCGGCGGGAAGCTCCTATCCTGCAGCCCGTCGGCTGCGCCATTGGGACGGCGTGCAGCCGGTGGCCTGATGAAACATATAGCTAAAGGCCGAGGTGCCGGCATAGCCCAGGTCGATGGCGATGCTGGTCACGCTGCGCGGTGTGCTCAGCCATTCCAGCGCCAGCAGCAGGCGCAGCTGCTGGCGCCACTGCCGCAAGGAGGTGCCCGTTTCCTGCGCAAAGTGCCGGGCCAGGGTGCGGGCGGACATGCCCAGCACCTGCCCCCAAGCGTGCAGGCTGCGCGGGTCGGCGGGGTGGGCGTATAGCGCCTCGCACATCTGGCGCAGGCGTGGGCTGTGCGGCCAGGGCAGGTGGCGCTGCAGCTGCGGCAGGCGCTGCAACTGGGCGCGCAGCATGGCGTACAGCGTGTGCAGGTAGGCAGCGTCTTCCTGCCGCCCTGCGGCTTGTTCTAGCTCCACGATCAGCGCCCGCATCAGGGGGCTGACGGCGTACGAGGTGCAAAGGGCTGGCAGGCCCAGATCGGGCGCATCGTCCACATACAGATTGCGAAATGCCGCGCCATGCAAGGCGTGCGTAGCGTGGCGCGTACCGGTAGGAATCCAGATGGCCTGCTCCGGCGTGATGACGTACCGGGCGTGCGCCACCGTCACCAGCAGCGTGCCCGCCGTGGCATAGACAAACTGGTTCCAGCGGTGCGTATGCTCGGCAAACCCCTGGCCCGGCCCCAGGTTTTCCGAGCGCAGCACCACCGGCTGCGGCAGCACCTGCAAGGCAGGCACGGGCAGCAAGGCAGCCGTGCGGGTGGGTGAGGAAGGCATGGGGCGGATGTTTGGCATGTCGTCGATAGCACTTGTCATAGTATCGAAAAACCGCCGTCGATCGCATGGCTAGCATGGCGGCCTGAACCACCGGATGCCCGCGCCATGACCCCTTTCCCCCTTTCCCCCCACGATGCCGCCACCCGCTGGCGCGTGCTGTGCGCCGGTGTCTGCGCCCTGGTGCTGACGCTGGGGCTGGCCCGCTTTGCCTACACGCCGCTGCTGCCCATCATGCGGGCGCAGGCCGACCTGTCCCTGCTGGCCGGTGGCTGGCTGGCAGCCATCAACTACGCGGGGTACATGAGCGGGGTGCTGCTGGCCACGGCCGTCAGCGATGTGGAGCGCAAGTTCCGGCTCTACCGCATCGGCCTGCTGCTGGCCGTGGTCTGCACCGCAGGCATGGGGCTGACGACCCACGTGGCGCTGTGGGCGGCACTGCGCTTTGTGGCCGGGCTGTCCAGCGCGGCTGGGATGCTGCTGGGGTCGGCCCTGGTGCTGAACTGGCTAGTGGCGCACCGCCAGCGGCCAGAGCTGGGCATCCACTTTTCCGGGCTGGGGCTGGGCATTGCGGTGTCTGGCCTGGCCGTGGTGGGCATGGTGGGCTGGCTGCCGTGGGACGGGCAATGGCTGGCGCTGGGCCTGCTGGGCGTGGTGTTTTTCATTCCCGCCTGGCGCTGGATGCCCCGGCCCGCCACCTTGCCCACCACCGCCAGCACGGCAGCAGCCAGCGCCCCGCCGCCCTCCGGGCGCTGGATGAAACTGCAAACCCTGGCGTACTTCTGCGCCGGTTTCGGCTTTGCCATCGGCGCAACATTCACCGTCGCCATCGTGGAAAAACTGCCGCTGCTCGCCGGCCGGGGCAGCTGGGCCTGGGTCGTCGTCGGGCTGGCGGCCACACCGTCCACCTTTGTCTGGGACCGCATCGCGCAGGAAATCAGCGTGGCCCGCGCCCTGATGCTGGCCTATGCCCTGCAAGCGCTGTCCGCGCTGCTGCCGCTGCTGTCGGACGGTGTGGCGCTCAACCTCATTAGCGCTGCGCTGTTTGGCGGCACCTTTGTCGGCATCGTCAGCCTGACGCTGGCGCTGGTGGGCCGCCACTTTCCCGCCAATCCGTCCAAGGCCATGGCCCGCATCACCCTGGGCTACGGCGTGGCACAGATTGCCGCGCCTGCCATGGGCGGGATGATTGCCCGCGCCACCGGCAGCTATGCCGACGCGCTGGCGGTGACGACGGTCATCTTGGCCGCCGGTGTTGTGCTGCTGCAACTCCTGATCCGGGAAGAACGCAGAACAAAAGCATGAATATGCAGGATTTTTGCAATAACTATCAAAGAAAAAGAAAATTTGGTGATTTTTTGAATTTTTCCAGAATTTGACGCAATTTTTTTTCGCAAACTTTCCGCACCCATGTTGCACTGCGGCAAACGAAGTGCTACATTGCGGCGCTATGCCGATGTCCAGCGCTTTCTATTTTTACTTTTGGTTCTCTATCCCTGGCGGATGAGAGGCAAGCGCTCGCACACCCACGAACAACCCTCCCAAACAACCGCCGCAGCTGAAAAGCCCGGCGGTTTTTTGTTTTTCACGATCCCTTTTTTCACACAGAGGCACACATGACCGCTCAATACTCCCCGCCCGGTGACGCTTGGTACCGCAGCGCAGCCCCCAAAACTGGCCAGACTGACGACGAACGTATCAAGGACATTACTGTGTTGCCCCCTCCCGAGCACCTCATCCGCTTCTTCCCCATTCAAAGCACCCCTGTCGAAACCCTGGTCAGCGGCACACGGCAAAGCATCCAGCGCATCATGCGCAACCAAGATGACCGCCTGCTGGTCATCGTCGGCCCCTGCTCCATCCACAACCCCGAGGCCGCACTGGACTACGCCCGCCGCCTGGCCGACGTGCGCGAGCAGTACAAAGACACGCTGGAAATCGTCATGCGGGTGTATTTTGAAAAGCCCCGCACCACCGTCGGCTGGAAAGGCCTGATCAACGACCCCTACCTGGACGGCAGCTACCGCATCGACGAAGGGCTGCGCATCGCCCGCCAGCTGCTCATCGACATCAACCGCCTGGGCGTGCCCGCAGCCAGCGAATTTCTGGACGTGATCTCGCCCCAATACATCGGGGACCTGATCAGCTGGGGCGCGATTGGTGCCCGCACGACGGAGAGCCAAGTCCACCGCGAACTGGCCTCGGGCATTTCGGCACCGATTGGCTTCAAAAACGGCACCGACGGCAACATCCGCATCGCCACCGATGCCATCCAGTCGGCCAGCCGGGGGCACCACTTCCTATCGGTGCACAAAAACGGCCAAGTGGCCATCGTCCACACCGCTGGCAACCAAGACTGCCACGTCATCCTGCGCGGTGGCAAAACGCCCAACTACGATGCCGCCCACGTGGCCGCCGCCTGCGCCGATTTGGAAAAAGCCGGCCTGCCCGCCACCTTGATGGTCGATTGCAGCCACGCCAACAGCCACAAACAGCACGAGCGCCAAAAAGACGTGGCGGCCGACATCGCCCAGCAAATCGAAAGCGGCTCGCGCCAAGTGTTTGGCGTGATGCTGGAGAGCCACCTGGTGGCCGGAGCGCAAAAGTTCAACGCCGGGCAAGACGATGTCCGCCAGCTGGTCTACGGCCAAAGCATCACCGATGCCTGCCTGGGCTGGAGCGATACCGTTGCGGTGCTGGAGCAACTGTCCCAGGCCGTACAAACTCGCCGTGAGCACGCGCACGCGCCTGAGGCCGCACTGCTGGATTAAAAACAATGGCAGCCACCGCTGGTAAATACTGTCTTTTTGATGACTTTCAGCCGAAAGTATTTGCCATTACTGCGGTGGCAGCTCTGATTAATTTGTTGTTTTTAACTATTTATAGTGACAATCCCGAACGTGTCTGCAATCGGCTTGGGGTAAGCTGCTCTTTTTTCACCAACCATCTGCCGCGAGGATGATTTATGAGCAGTGAACTCATCGTACGTTTCAATCCGCAACAAGAATGGCGCATCGACCTCTCGCGCCTGGAGCCCATGGGCATGGAAGAGGCCCGCCGCTGGCTGGATGACCAATTTACCGCAATGGAATGCGAACCCCTGCGCGCCAGCGGCAAAGTGCTCCTGGCCGACAAAGTGCTGCTGGTCGCCCAAGCCGCCGGCCCCCGCCGCCTGGACGATGCCGACTGGCGCACCGCCTACGCCCGCGCAACCCACGCCATTTTGGTCAAACCCATGATCACCATCGACGTCGCCGCCATGGCGGTAACCTACTAAGCCACTAAGCCACTAAGCGGCCCCTGCACACCGGCACCCCAGACCGCGCACCCAACAATAGTCAAAAAATGCGCTCTGCCCAGCGGCTCGCCTCTTGGCGCTGCCGGCTGTGCGCACAAGGCCCGCACACGCGCTTTCACTGCACGGCTTGCCGTGCTTTTGGGCTAGAAAAGAGAACGCCATGCCGCAAAAAATCGCCATCGTCCTGCACGCCGCCCCTTATGGCAGCGAGCGCTGCCTGTCCGCCCTGCGCATCGCCAACATGCTGGCCGCGCACGATGCGCAGCCTGAAGTCACCGTCTTTTTAATGTCCGATGCCACCGTGCTGGCCCTGCCTGGCCAAAACGACGGCCAAGGCGGCCAAGGCCTGCAAAGCCACCTGCAAATGCTGATTGAGGCCGGTGCCACCGTGCGCGTCTGCCGCACCTGTGCCCAAAACCGTGGCCTGCTTGAGCTACCCTTGCTGCCCGGCACCGCCATCGGCAACCTCACCGAGCTGACCGACTGGATCATGGCCGCCGACAAAGTGCTGACGTTCTGAACCCCAGGAACTTTGGCTTTAGCACTCGCATCTATCGAGTGCTAATATATGGTGCTGGATGAAAGGACGAATTGCGATGAACCACACCCCTGCTTGCACTGCAACGGCCTTGGCGCCCACCAATCCCTGGGCGCTGCTGCCCTCTTTGGGCAACCTGGATGCCTACATCAGTGCAGCCAACCGCATGCCCATGCTCACCCTAGAGGAAGAGCAGGAGTACGCCCGCAAACTCAAAGACCACAACGACCTGGATGCCGCCGGGCGGCTGATCTTGTCGCACCTGCGCCTGGTCATCTCGCTGTCGCGCCAATACCTGGGGTATGGCCTGCCACAGGGCGATTTGATCCAAGAAGGCAACGTCGGCCTGATGAAAGCCGTCAAGCGCTTTGACCCCGACCAAGGCGTGCGCTTGGTCAGCTACGCCATGCACTGGATCAAGGCCGAAATCCACGAATACATCATCAAAAACTGGCGCATGGTCAAAGTGGCCACCACCAAAGCGCAGCGCAAGCTGTTCTTTAACCTGCGCTCAATGAAGCAGGGCATGCAAACCGATGCCGCGATGGACAGCGATGCCGCCCTGCGTGACACACTAACGCCCGAGCAAATCGACACCATGGCCAGCAAACTGGGGGTCAAACCCGAGGAGGTGATGGAAATGGAAGCGCGCTTGGCTGGCGGCGATGTGCTGCTGGACCCTGCGCCCAGCGACGATGGCGAGGCCGCCTTTGGCCCCATCACCTACCTGAGCGACCACCGCGATGAGCCCACCGCCATGCTCGAATCGCGCCAGCGCGATGTGCTGGCCAGTGATGGCATCGCCCACGCGCTGGACGGGCTGGATGAGCGCAGCCGCCGCATCGTTGAGCAGCGCTGGCTGCAAGTCAATGACGACGGCAGCGGCGGCATGACGCTGCACGAACTGGCCGCCGAATACGGGGTCAGCGCCGAGCGCATCCGCCAGATCGAAGTGGCGGCCATGAAAAAAATGAAAAAAGCACTGGTGGCGTTTGCTTAAAAATAATACTTTATTACGAAGTCAAAATAGATAGCAATTTGACCTAAAAACCCCCAAAGACCCAGCAATTAGCTGGGTTTTTTGTTGGCGTAATACAACTGCCGAATCTCGCCATCCTTGTTGAAGTTGCGACCAGTAGCGAAAGAATGCAAGCGCCGGACAGTGCCTTCACAAACGCCATAAGCCTCCCCAATATCAGAATTTGGGATGCCGCAGCCCACGAGCTGGATAACCTCGTTTTGCTCTTCAACGGGTAATTTGAGAGGACGACCAATGCGCTTGCCGCGCTTGAATGCTTCGAGCTGGCCAGCCATGCAGCGCTCTCTTATCAGTGAGCGTTCAAACTCGGCAACAACCCCCAAAATTTGCAAAACCATGCGGCCCATGGGAGTGCCAACATCAATAGGTTCTGTCAAGCTCTTCAGCGTTGCGCCAACATCCTGGACATGTTCTGCAATTCTGATCAAGTCGCGAAGACTACGGGCGAGCCTGTCGAGCTTGTAAACAACGAGCTCATCGCCAGGGCCAAGGCGCTTGAGCAAAGCTTCGAGTTCCGGACGCTTTTTCACTGCAGATCGTTTTTCTCGGACAACTTCAGCACAATTGGCTAAAGCTAAAGCGCTATCTTGTAAAGCGGTGTCCTGGTCAATAGTAGAAACGCGAGCGTATCCGTAACGCATAAATGCTCCTTTTAGTATGTGACGAAATAACAGCTTGCGCGGCGTTCTTTTCCGGCTCTCCCTAGTCGGTCGAGAAACATCCTGCCAACAAGAAGAGCCTTTGCCCACCCTTGAGCTGAAGCGATGCAAAAAGACCGCGCCCCTAGCATGGTGCCGACGCGCTGGAAACCGAAGGGGCGATAAGACGGGCAATTTGCGCGAGAAAAGCGCGACAGCCCCGCTACGCTACATCGCGCCTCTTGAGTAGGCCGCTTGCATGAAAAGGCCAGTGACGAAATAAAGAATAGAAAAATACAAATTGACTTTTTTAAAGACACTACATGTAGTGTTTTTTTGTTTGTCAAGACACTAAATAACAACCTTAAAAATTAGTTTTTTCTATTTGCATTGGCAACGGTAAGGCCAACAGAAGGGATGTCACAAACAACAGACCGGCGCTGGCCAGCAAAGACAAGATAAGCAGCGCAGTCGCCCAGGTGCTCAAATTTGTAGCCGTAGCCGGTCAAATCGTGGGTTGTGATGTTGAAAATGGGGTAGCCATTTTGTGAAATTGCCAAGGTGCAGATTTTTTCTTTGCCTTGAAATGCCATGCAGCCAGTGAGGTGAACCTGGTAGCCATGGAAAGGGTCTGGCCTTTTGGCCTGGTCGGAAGCAAGAGCGGTTTCTAGTGCTGTTCCTGGTGCAGGTTCTGGAGCTGTTCCTGGTGCTGTTCCTGGTGCGGTTCCTGGTGCAGGTTCTGGTGCAGGTTCTGGTGCAGGTTCTGGTTCTGGTTCTGTTCCTGGTGCAGTTTCTGGTGGGTGTAAATTGAAGGTTTTAAAAACATCTGGCTTTGGATTTTCTTTTTTGCCGAAAGCATTAAAGCCAATATAAACAAGAGTTAAAAGGCTCAAAAAAACAAAAACCCAAGAGAAACGATGCCATTTAATGTGAGCAGGGCTAACATCTTTTGCGGATGATTGCTTTACCGTGCTGCCTTGGGTGTGACTTTTATAAAGCCGGAAATACTGGGGTTCATATTTTCGCTGTTCGGTGCTGACTTCACCACCGCGGAATCCTGCAAATACTTTGCGGATGTAATGATCATCTTTTCCCAAGAATCCAGCATTGCGGACGCGAACGTGAAATTCAGCCAAGGCAGAAATATCGTCGTCAAGGGACCCCATGCGCTGGGTGAGCAATAAAACATCAGCGCCAAAGTGACGAGATATTTTGAACCACTGAATTATTTCATCTGGAGTTCCACCACCACCGCGACCAATGCGAGGTTTTGGAAATGAAACGTGACATTCGTCAATGACGTAAAGAGGGCCGATATTGCCTTTACCGCGCCATTCATCATAAAAGTCCCAGACAGAACCAAAAAGACGGCAGCCAGTTGGGGGGGGAATGTAGGGGCGACCGTCGTGCAATATCGGTAAATCATAACGCTCATCAACGTCAAATTCACCAACGATAAAAGCACGTTCACCACGGTTTGCGGCTTCAGCGTCCCACCTGCCCAAAATGGGTAAATTTTCGGTTCTTATATCCAGAAGTGGCATTAATTCAGGATAAAGAAATTCGAATGCATCCCGGATTAAAGGAAGATTGGTAACTACCTTTCGGCCAGATCGGAGGGTAGGAAATATGTGATATACGAGAGCTTCGTAACTTTTGCCGCCGCCTGGTGTGCCTTCTAAAAGATTAATCATGAGCCAAGCCTGACAAATGGGATTAGCTGCAAAGCAAAGCGAATAAGAATACCTGTCGCGATTATGGCCATGGCGGAGGGAAGACCGATAGCACTCAAAATTGCGGAAGTTTCAGCGGGAATTGAAGACCATAATGATGAAACTTGCGAAGTTAAACCATTAATGTTAAACAATTGACCAATGTTTTGTAATAAATCAGCAGCAAGAGAAAATAAACTTACAAAAAGCCAAATAAACAAATCAGTTAAAACAAGCCAGGCAGATTTAAAAACTTCAACAACCAAAAGGCCGAACCATTCAACAAAGTCAGTTATTGCGGTAAATATCCCTTTTATATATTCAAGGATAGAATCAAGAAATCCAGAATTATCAGCGGCAAAAGCTGAAGGACTGATAAAAAAGAAAATTAAATAAAGAATTTTTTTCATTTTAACCACCAAAAACCAAAGCCCTGAAAGTAAATACTGCTGTTATCTGAACCATAAGCCATAAAAAAGGCCAAAGAATACAAGGTGGGGATATGTCAAAAGTTCCAAAATTAACAACGCCAATATCTAAAGAGATGTTGAAATTTTGACAAGCACCGCCAGAATCTGCAAACTTTGGAACAAAAGCATTTACAAGACCGTCAAATATGGCGCTTGCTTCTTTTAAACCTGAATTTTGATAAGCACTAGAAAATCCATCAGGATATTTGGATTCATAAATAGTGGGCATTTTCCATTCAGGATGAGAAGCCGTGCCTGTGCTACCTGGGCCTGTGCCTTCACCCTCCCCTTCACCATCGCCTGTGCCTGTGCCTGAGCCTGAGCCTGTGCCTGTGCCTGTGCCTGTGCCTGTGCCTGTGCCTGTGCCTGTGCCTGTGCCTGAGCAAACACCAGACGCGGGATTTTTTTGACAAAAGTCAGCTTCAGAATAAACGGTAGAAGTGCCAGAAACGCCAGTAACAGCGCCGCTAGAATCTTTTGTTGTTGTGGTTTCTGTTACCGTGCATTTACCGTCAGTGCATGAAACGGTTGATTTTGTTTCACTGGTAGAGCCATCAGGTTTATTTTCTGTTTTTGGTTGATAGTCAGTTTCTTTTTCAATAGCAGGAATACAAACTTTTTTATCACCGACAAAACCTGGAAATTCACCTTGTTTGCAAGTCTTTTCAGGGTCAGGATCAGTTACTTGATCAGAATGAACGCAAAAATCACCGGTAAATGAAGCAGGGCCAGATGCAATACTTCGGCCTTCATTATCTTTGTAATATACGCTAATGCCGGTAAATTGAAGGTAACAGCCCTTAGAGCAGTTATCAAGCGGAGGATTAGAACAAGCACCGCCAGGAGTTGAGCCAGAGTAATAAACGTCAAATCTTGGAATGCGCTCATTCTTAAAACTAGAGCACGTGGATTCTATTTCTTTGCAAGGGTCAGGGGGGTCAGGTAATACGCAAGAATTACCGTCTTTTTCTTCGTAGCCGGAATTACAGACGCATTGAGAGCCGGAAGCCGTGGAATTTTGGGGGCAATATAAAGAACTAAATTTAACAGCCTTATGATTTGGGGTATGTCTATTACCTGAATCATTGTATTCATAACACCTGAAAATTATATTATCTATTTGTTGGAATCCATAATAAGATTTACCATCATGCAAAGTCTGATATTTACATGCCTCATCAGGAGAATCAAAAACCATATTAGGAAAATCAGAATAATATAATTTATATTTTTCAACTTGAATAGAAGGAATAGCGGCTAAAGAATTAAAACTCAAAAAAGATAAAAAGAATAAAAAAATTAAGCGGAAACGATTCATAGCTTCACCATCAGACAAAAAACAAGGGCGCTAATCGCCCCAATGAAGGCCATGAAGACCTTTATCAAGACAATTAGCGCCCCTGTTAGCACGGTGAAGCCTTAGACCTTACGAACCGCGCGTTTGCCCAGGTCAATGCCTTTGAAGGCCATGGTGATGCCAATGATGCCCACGCCCAAGGCGATGACGGCGGCTGCTACTGTGGTAATGTCGATTGCTGCAAAAATGTCAGTCATTTTGTAATCCTCGAAAGTTAAAAAGATAGCGAAAATGCTACCAGTAAGGGGACAGTATCCCCTTAAAGCTAGATTTTCTTGATTGCCTTGATACCAGCAGAGATTGCAAAGCCCATATACCACCAGGTCAGAACGGAACCAGCACCAAAGGCATAAGCCAAGGCAATTTCACTTGCTTCGATTTGCGCAATTGATTGAGCAATGATATCTGCAAGGGAATAAAGAGACTGTTCAGAAACAGGGCAAGGCAATACATCCACGGAACAAGCAAGAAATTTCATTATTGGGCAGCTTTTTGCTTTAATGAGTTTTCGTGAGGGCGAGCAGAGAGAACGACTTCTTTGGTTTCCTTGCCATTAGAAACGCGCTCAATTTCCAAGACAGCCATAAAAGGCAAGGGAATACGCTGCATTGCAAAAACGGTGTCAGCATTGGGCATTTTCCATTCTTCGGTGGTGATACCGCCCTTCAGGTTTTCGCCTGGTTTGTTGTAACGTTCGTCAAGTTTTACGCGCGAATAAAGAACGCCGGAGTTAATGCCTTCGCCCTGGACAAAGCCCTTAAATGCCTTGAATCCAACCACTTCAATGGTAAGTTCCATCTTTCAAATCCTCAGTTTGTGGCAGCTCATACCAATCGGGAATAGAGACAGGGCCGAGCTGAATAACCCTGACTTTAGGTTTAAATTGAATTACGTTACTTTTAATAGCAATATCAACACCAAAAGGCAATAATGCTTTGCGATGTTTATAAAAAGTAGCGCGAGACATTTTTGAATCGAGATCATCCCCAGCCATCCACATGCGATAAGTAGATAAGAGGTGCTTGGGTAGCGAGGTCATATCATCGACGTGAGCAGATTCGCCGCGAGTGAATACCTCGAAACGCTGTTTGAATTCGTTTTCTAGAAGTTTCATATCAAAACCCCCTAAATAATGGCAGCCCATATCATGGAGTTTAGTTGCCTTAAATGTAAACTCGACGCGAACTAGCCCGACAGAATCGCACCAATCAGCAAGGTGGACAACAAAAGGATTTACAGGGCCTTTTTGGAAGCTATCCATTTCAATGCGTTTAATATGGCGCCTTAATTCAGGGCCTTTTGTGTAAGCTTTGATATAAAGACGACGAGAGCCACGGCCAAAATCAACGGTTTCAGCATCGCCATAAGTGCCGGTTTTGAGCCTGCTAGCTTGCTGATTTTGCAGATGGCGCATATAAGCGGATGCGTTTTCTTTACTGCCGGTGGAAAAGTTAGTGGTTATATCAACGCGGGTGACAATGGCACCAGTCCAACAAGAGCGAGGTTCACCCTTGAAATTGGTGATGAATTTATTACCCTCAGTAAAAGGCGGTAATCCGTAGCGAGAAAGAATGCCGTTAATTATTTGAAGGCATTGAGAAAACGTGTAGCCAAATACATTATCAGGTCGGCCGAATTTAGAAACGTTTCCATCAAACCAGACGGTTTCCCCATCGCAACGAATAAAAACGGCGGTTTCGTGACTGCCCTCGATACGCTCTTTTTTGAGAGTGACGGTTTCAACAGCCCCATCCCTGTCAATGCGCATGAAGGCACCGCCTGCAATTTTGGGAAGGCCGCCGCACTCATGCCGCTGATAGATGCTGAGCCAGTCACAGAAGCCGATACGCTGAAATTTCGTAGGTGCAGAAGGCCACCAGTCGGGAGAACGAAAAACAGGGTTTTGCCCCTCGGTGGCAGCGGTGGTTTTTTGGTCGAAAGTCTCACCCGTGAGACTAAAGTGACGTGTTACTAGCACGTCACGCCCCCGACAGCCCCCGCCAGCGCCGGCGCGGACACCTCCCCCGAAGGGGCCCCCTCCGCGCCCGCACAAGCACAGCGGACGCAAAGACGGGTGTTTTTGCAAGACACGGCAAAGCGGGAAATTTCCGGAGCATCAGATTCGACAATCCAGGATTCAGGGCCGTTGATGGGGTGACAGGGGGCAATTTGGTCGAGATCGCTCATTCTATGGATTCCTGATATTCAGCTACCAATTCTTCTTTTTGACAAGAAGGGCAAAAAATGGAAATTGAACGATAAGACTCATCGCCATCCAAACCCAAATGAATAATTTCCCGAAAAGAAGATAAAGAAGCAAGGCCAGACCAAGAGCAGGAAAGACAAATAACTTTTAAATCTCTATAAGAAAGATACCAGCCATCAAAACTGATTTTTTCAAGATTAGGGTTGTTATTAAAAAGATGAGCGCCGCAGGATTTACAAGATGCAGAGTAATCGGGCAAGGTGTGGCAAAAATGCTCAATATCAGAGCTGCCGCAGTACTGACAAAAATTAATATAAGTGGTGGCTTTTAAAGTCATTTGATGCCCTCCACCTGGCCGACCTGGACGGAAGCCGCCAGGCAAGCGCCCTGGTCGTATTGACCAGGCAGAGGACAAGGAGAAATAGACGGGTGGATGTACCGGAACCAGATTGCAAGCGCCAAGATGTTCAGAGCGAACAAAAGAAAAGAAATAGCGACAATCAAAACCGCAATAAGGAGGTAAGACGTGGAAGAAATACTCTCATTCACCGTCAAAGGGGTGATGCTGATGTTCTTGGCAGTAGCTGTTTTCGCGGTACTGGTCATCAGAAAGACGATCAAGGACGCGAAAGAGGAACGAAAAAGACGAAATCGCAGGGGTAAGCGATAGGGAAGAGGTGACATGCTGGCGGCTCCTTGGGTTGTGGAGCCGCCGGCTTTGCTTCAGCCGACCAGGTGGACGGCAGCGCAGTCTTGTGACTTCCCCTAAAAGCGCCTTATCCAGACTCGGGGAGCGGCTCCAGCTAACGTGTCGTTAGTTAGAGGGATGCTAACGACTCGTCACCCAAAAAGCTAACCAGTCGTCATATCATCAAGACTGCTTGACGAAAGGGCAGAAATATGACCTCAACAATTCAACTACTCGAAAAAGCGCTGCAATCAAAGCGGGCTGCTGACTGGTGCAGAGATTTGAATATCAGCACAGCCGCTTTTGCACAGGCAAAAAAAAGAGGACGGCTAAGTCCCTTGCTTGCTGGAAATATCGCTATAGATTTAGGAGAAAATCCAGATCATTGGATGGCCGTTGCAGCCATCGAAGCCGAGCGAGAAAGCCCCCTGAGAGACAGGCTCAGGGCTTCCCTACTGCGCATTAAGTCATAGCTATTTGCGCTTAATGAATAATACTTTCAGCGCAAATAGTTGCAAAAAACACTGATTATTCAGCGCTAGCAGCTCACAAAAAAACCGACCTGGGCAGGTCGGTTTTTTGTTTTAGTCGTAGCTGCGGGCGTCTTCAATCACCTTGCCGTCGTTGGGCAAGCGCCCTGGGTGGTGAAACTGCACCTCACAGCGTAGCTTGGTGACTTCGCGCACGGTGTCTTGCAGCAATTGCACCAAGCCGGGGGCCGTTTCCAGGGTCTCGACGTGCAAGGTCATCTGGTCGTTGGCCATGGCCCCGGTGATGACCAGACGCACGCGCTGGATTTGGGGGAAGCGCTTGGCCACTTCAATCACCTGCCCGGGCTGCACGAACATGCCGCGCACTTTGGTGGTTTGGTCTGCGCGGCCCAGCCAGCCTTTGATGCGCACATTGGTGCGGCCTGTCGGGCAGTGGCCAGGCAGGATGGCGGAAAGGTCGCCCGTGCCAAAACGGATCAGCGGGTAGTCGGTGTTCAGGGTGGTGATGACCAGCTCGCCAACCTCGCCCTCTGGCACCGGGTCGCCGGTGCCGGGGCGCACGATTTCGACGATCACGCCTTCATCCACCACCAAGCCTTGCCGGGCTTCGGTTTCGTAAGCGATCAGGCCCAAGTCGGCGGTGGCATAGCACTGGTAGCCGGTCACGCCACGCTCTTGCATCCATTGCTGCAGCGACGGTGGGAAGGCTTCGGCCGAGAGCAGGGCCTTGCGCAGGCTGGGCAGAGGGGTGCCCATGGCCTGGGCTTTTTCCAAAATCAGTTTCAAAAAGCTGGGGGTGCCGATGTAGCCAGCGGGCTGCAGTTCGGCCATGGCCTGCACTTGCTGCTCGGTTTGGCCCGTGCCGCCGGGAAAGACGCTGCAGCCGATGGCGTGGGCACCGTTTTCCATCATGGCCCCGGCGGGGACAAAGTGGTAGCTAAAGCAGTTGTGAATCAGCTCGCCGCTGCGAAATCCGGCGGCGTAGATGGCGCGGGCCATGCGCCAGTAGTCTTTGCGCTGGCCTTCGGGCTCGTAAATGGGACCGGGGCTGGCAAAAACGCGCGGCATGGCCGGGCCAAAGCCGTGTGTTGCAAAGCCGCCAAAGGGATTGGTGCTGCGCTGGGCTTGTTGGCGCTCCAAGAGCTGGTATTTGCGCGTGACCGGCAGCTGGGCCAGCGCAGCGCGGCTGGTGATGCTGGCGGCATCAACGCCAGCCAGAATGTCCGCAAAGGCTGGACTGTGTTTCTGCGCATGGGCAATTTGCCCCGGCAGCGCAGCCAGCAAGGCCGCTTCGCGTTCCTCTGGGGGGCGGGTTTCAAGGGTGTCGTAAAACGCAGACATGGTCACTCTTTTCAGGGGATATTATTGGTATTAAATCAGTCTCTAACCATTGCAGAGTATATGGATAAAGATATCAATATTAATATTCAAGCCAACCAGCGTTTGCGGCGCTTATAGCTTTTCACGTCTTTGAAGCTCTTGCGCTCGCTGCCGCCTACGCCCAGGTAAAACTCTTTCACGTCTTCGTTGCTGGCCAGCTCTTTGGCCGGGCCATCCATGACGATGCGCCCGCTTTCCATGATGTAGCCGTAGTCGGCGTATTTGAGCGCCATATTCGTGTTTTGCTCGGCCAGCATGAAGGTGACTTTTTCTTTGTGATTGAGGTCTTGCACGATGTTGAAGACTTCTTCGACGATTTGCGGCGCCAGGCCCATGGAGGGCTCATCGAGCAGCACCATGCGCGGGTTGCTCATGAGGGCGCGGCCAATGGCGCACATTTGCTGTTCGCCGCCCGAGGTGTAGGCCGCTTGGCTGGTGCGCCGGGTTTTCAGGCGTGGGAAATAGTTGTAAACCTTTTCCAGGTTGCGGGCGATTTCGGCCTTGTCGGTGCGGGTGTAGCTGCCGGTGAGCAGGTTTTCTTCGATGGTCAGGTGGGCAAAGCAGTGGCGCCCTTCCATGACCTGTACCACGCCGCGCTTGACCAGGTCGGCGGGCGAGAGGTTTTGAATTTCTTGGCCTTCCAGCATGACGCTGCCTTTGGTGACCTCGCCGCGCTCGCCTTTGAGCAGGTTGGAGATGGCCCGCAAAGTGGTGGTCTTGCCCGCGCCATTGCCGCCGAGCAGGGCAACGATGCCGTGCTCTGGCACTTTCAGCGAAACGCCTTTGAGTACCAAGATGACGTGGTTGTAAATGACTTCAATGCCATTGACTTCGACCAGCGGCTGGGTTGTGGAAGCGGGGGTTGCAGTGCTCATACCATCACCTAATGTTAGTTATAGCTGCAAGCGCTTGTATTGAAAGCGCTTGCAGTGTTTTATCTATCTAAATGACTTAGATAGTGCGACAAATGCTATGTTATTTGCAGTCGCGGATTTGAATGTTTTTCTCTTTGGCGTAGCGCTCGCCGTACTCTTTCACGAGCGGATCGACCATGCTCTTGTCGGCCTGGTACCAGTCAGAGACAACGTTGAACTTGGCGCCATCCCACTGGGCGATGCGCGACCAGTCGGTGCCCATGTGGTTTTCGCAGCTGGTCTTGACGGGGCGCAGCACCTTGCCAAAGCCCAGTTCGTTCAGGCGCTTTTGCAGGCCGTAGGGCAGCTGGCCCACGGGCGTTTTGCGGTAGGCCTGAATTTCTAAAAAGTCGATGATGTTTTCAACAAACTCGCGGTGCGCCAGCTCTTCGCGCCGCGCCGGGCCCAGGTGGAAGGCTTGCTGCAGCAGGTTGCACTTCATCTTCAGGTTGCGCCCGGTCATGATGTTGTCGATCACGCTCATGCCCTTGAACAGCGCCAGGTTCTGAAAGGTGCGGGCCACGCCCATTTCCGCCACTTGGCGGCTGTTCATGTGGGCAAAGGTTTGGCCCCGGAAGGTGATCGAGCCTTCGCTGGGCGTGTACACGCCGTTGATGCAGTTGAGCATCGAGGACTTGCCCGCCCCGTTGGGGCCGATGATGGAGCGAATCTCGTGCTCGCGCACGTTGAAGGAGATGTCGGTCAGCGCTTTGACACCGCCAAAGCGCAGGCTGATGTTTTGGATGTCCAAAATGACATCGCCAATTTTTTTCTCGGACATGGCGCTAGATTTTTCTTGGGCAATCGGGTGAGAGGAATCGCTGGGGGCAGCGGCGGGGGTGGCCGTGGAGCCGGAGTGTTCTAGAACAGCGTCGGTCATGAGCACCCTCGGTCAGGCCGCTTGGCGGGTGGCCGCAAAGACCTGCCCTTCCAAAATTTGCAGCGTGGCGCTGACGCTGCCCGTGCGCCCGTCTTCAAACTTCACCTGGGTTTCAATGAACTGCTCGGTCTTGCCGCTGTACAGCGCCTCGATCAGCACGGCGTATTTCTCGGCGATAAAGTTGCGGCGCACTTTGCGGGTGCGGGTCAGCTCATCGTCATCGGGATCCAGCTCTTTGTGCAGCACCAAGAAGCGGGCCACTTGGGTGTCGGCCATGCCTTCTTCGGCGGCCAGGCCGGCATTGACCTGGCGGATGCAATCGGCAATCAGCGCCAGCACCTGGGGCTTAGAGGCCAAGTCCACATAGCCGCCGTAGGGAATGCCCTGGCGCTCGGCCCAGTTGCCCACGGCTTCGTAATCAATATTGACAAAGGCGCACACCTTGTCCTTGCCGTTGCCAAAGCACACCGCCTCCTTGATGTGCGAGAAGAATTTGAGCTTGTTCTCAATGTAGTTGGGCGCAAACATGGCCCCGCTGGCCATCTTGCCCACGTCCTTGGCACGGTCGATGATGCGCAGCTGGCCGTTGGCACCAATCACGCCCGCATCGCCGGTTTTGAAGTAGCCGTTTTCATCCAGCACCTCGGCGGTGGCATCCGGGCGCTTGTAGTACTCCTTGAGCACCGACACGCCTTTGAGCAGCACTTCGCCGTTCTCGGCAATCTTCAGCTCAATGCCGGGGGCGGCCTGGCCCACGCTGTTGATATCGACCTGGCCATCGCGCTGCAGACAAACATAGGCGCAGGTTTCAGTTTGGCCGTACAGCTGTTTGAGGTTGATGCCAATGCTGCGGAAAAACTGGAACAGCTCCGGCCCAATCGCCGCGCCCGCGGTGTAGGCCACGCGAATGCGCGACAGCCCCATGGCATTGCGCAGCGGGCCGTAAATCATGAAGTCGCCCAGGCGGTACTTGAGTTTGTCCAGCGCCCCGACCGGCTTGCCGTCCAAAATGTCTGAGCCCACCCGCTTGGCCACATCCATGGCCTTTTTAAACAGCCATTGTTTAAACGGGGCCGCATCTTCCATGCGAATCGACACCGAGGTGAGCATGCCCTCAAACACCCGGGGCGGGGCAAAGTAGTAGGTCGGGCCCACTTCGCGCATGTCAATGCTGACGGTGGCTGCCGACTCGGGGCAGTTGATGGTGAAACCGGCCACCAGCCATTGTGCGTACGAGAACAAATGGTCGCCCACCCAGGCCGGGGGCAGGTAAGAGATCACGTTGTCGCTGGGGCCCAGCTTGTCCACCTCCACCCCGCCCTGGGCCGAGCCGATGAAGTTGGTGTGCGTCAGGCACACCCCTTTGGGCTTGCCGGTGGTGCCCGAGGTGTAAAGAATCACCGCCACATCCTCAGCCTGCACACGCTGCTGCATGCTGTCCCACACACCCGGGTGGTCTTTATCCCAGGCGGCACCGAGCTTTTTCAGCTCTGCAGTGCTGATCAAACCGGGCTCTTCGTATTTGCGCAGACCGCGTGGGTCGTCGTAAATGATGTGGGTGATGCTGGGCACGGTCTCGCGCACTTCCAGCAGTTTGTCCACTTGTTCTTGGTCTTCGGCAAAAGCGAAGTGGATGTCGGCATCCTCCATCACAAACGCCATTTCTTGGGCCACCGCATCCTGGTACAGCGGAATGGGCACGGCCCCCAGGCTTTGCACGGCCGCAAAGCCCATGTAAACGTTGGGGCGGTTGTCGCTGACGAAGGCCAGGTTTTGCCCCCGGGCCAGCCCCAGCGCCGCCAGGCCACAAGCAATGTTGCGCACGTCGCGGGCGACATCGGCCCAGGTCCAAGTCTGCCAAATACCGAACTCTTTTTCACGCAAGGCAGGGGCTGTTGGGCGCTGCGTTGCGTGGCTTAGGAGCAGGTGCGGAAAAGTGTTCGCCATGGCGGTTCCTCACAAACAATGTTCTGGAAATTCCTGAAAATGGTGCCGTCAGTTTTATGTAAAAAAGTCTGCTTGGCACCCGATTTCCAACAATCGTAGTGGTGAGTTTGACGTTATTGTGTCTTTTCGTTTACTTTCCTGGTGAAAGTCCTAGTCGGGTTATCCTGCTGCTTACCGCGCTAATTGGCTTTTTACTGTGGTTTATTTTCATCATTTCGCACCGTCCGCCCAGGGAAATGGGCCCTCCCTGTGGCAAACCCTAGGGGACAGAGTCTTTATCTGCGCAGATGCTTCACGGTTATGAGTTCGACACCTTCTTTGTACCAACGCAGGCGCACCCCTTGCGCGCAAGAACTGGATGGCATCCCTTGGTTGCGCCTGCTCCAACCCCATGAGCGTGATCGGGCGGTGAATGCCATCCATGTCACCCAGGCCAACCCCGGAGAGTACGTGTGCATGATCGGGCGCCAAGTGACCTACTGGTTTGGTCTGATCGATGGCTTGCTGAAAATGAGCTCCGAAAATGCCCAAGGCGTGAGCATGACCTTTGCCGGCCTGCCCCCTGGAGGGTGGTTTGGCGAAGGCACGGCCATCAAGCGCGAGTCCTACCGCTACAACGTGCAGGCACTGCGCAAAAGCGTGGTCGCTGGCCTGCACATTGACACCTTTCATTGGCTGCTGGACAACTCGCTGGGCTTTAACCGCTACATCATGAACCAGCTCAACGAGCGCCTGGGCCAGTTCATTGGTGCGCGCGAGATTGATCGCCTCTCCAGCCCCGACCTGCGCGTGGCCCGCAGCTTGGCCGCCTTATTCAATCCGGCGCTCTACCCTTACCCTGGTGGCAATCAGCTGCTACGCATTACGCAGCAAGAACTGGCCTATTTGGTAGGGCTGTCGCGCCAACGGGTCAATGAGGCTTTGGCCACGTTAGAGGCTGCCGGTGCCATCCAAGTGGAGTACGGCGGCTTGCGGGTGGTCGATTTGGAAGCCTTGCGCAACGGTTTTTTTCAAAGCACCAAGTCCGCTTCTGCCCACGAAAAAGTGGATTAACCCCGCCCCCAGCAGCACGGATGGGCAAAATTTTTTTATGCAGTGCCTGCCTTGCCCTCTTTTCTTGCCCCCGCTGCGGGCCAGGGGCCGACAAAGCGGCAGTGGTACAGGCACAATTGCGCCTTAATTTGTCTTGCCTAGAGTTGGCCATGCCCCCCTTTAAACCCAAATCCTCCTCCGGTGGCCGCCCTGCCCGCCGCGACCCTTCTGCCACCCCACGCCGCGAGGGGGGCGACCGGCCCAGCTTCCGCAGTGACGACCGAGGCCCACGCCGCGAAGGTGGCGAGCGCCAAGAACGCCGTTTTGAAGGCGGTGACCGCCCGCAGCGTCGCTTTGACAACGACCGCCCCAGCTTCCGCAGTGATGACCGAGGCCCGCGCCGTGAGGGCGGCGAGCGCCAAGAACGCCGTTTTGAAGGCGGTGACCGCCCGCAGCGCCGCTTTGAGGGCAATGACCGGCCGCCACGCCGTGAAGGGGGCGAGCGCCCCAGCTTCCGCAGCGACGACCGAGGCCCGCGCCGTGAGGGCGGCGAGCGCCAAGAGCGCCGTTTTGAGGGTGGTGACCGTCCGCAGCGCCGCTTTGACAACGACCGCCCCAGCTTCCGCAGCGATGACCGAGGCCCACGCCGCGAAGGCGGCGAGCGCCAAGAGCGCCGTTTTGAGGGTGGTGACCGCCCGCAGCGTCGCTTTGAGGGCAATGACCGGCCGCCACGCCGTGAAGGGGGCGACCGCCCCAGCTTCCGCAGCGATTACCGAGGCCCGCGCCGTGAGGGCGGCGAGCGCCAAGAGCGTGGCCCGCGCAGTGACCGTCCCCAGCGGGACTTTTCAGATCGTGCGCCACGCGGCGACTTTGACCGCGCGGCACAGCGCTCGGCCCCTGCGCCAGAAGGCGAACAGCCGGGTCGGCGGGGCAGCATTCGCACCTACCGCGCCCCGGCCAGCCTGAAGGGCAAGGCCGCGCCGATCAAGGTGATTCGCCCAGAGGACACCCCGCCCGAGGGGGCAGAACCGCGCTTTCGCCACCGCAAGCCACGGGCTGAATAAATAGCTGGTTGCGCTTATAAACAAAGCGATTGCGCTTTAAATCAAGTTAAAACCTTTACAAAGAGCGCGGTAAGCGCTCTTTTTTTAGCTGTTTTTCCAAAGAATGCCTGGGCCAATGTCGGCCAACGTAGCGCACCCCAGTTGCGCCATGGCCAGCTCCAACTCGCTACGCAACAGGTGCAGCATGTGGGCCACCCCCAGCCAGCCCGCACAGGCCAGGGCGTGCAGTTGCGGTCGGCCCACCAACACGGCGCTGGCTCCCAAGGCCAGGGCTTTGACCACATCGGTGCCCCAGCGCACGCCGCTATCGAGCAGCAGCGGCACATGCACCGCCTGGGCGATGGCGGGCAGCACTTCCAGCGGGCTGACCACGCCGTCCAGCACCCGCCCGCCGTGGTTGGAGACGATGAGTGCATCCACCCCCGCTTCGACCAGCTGGCGGGCCTGCGCCGGGTGCAACACGCCTTTGACAATCAGCGGCAGCCGGGTGTGCGCGCGCAGCCAGCGCAACTCGTCCCAACGGGGCGCTTGCTGTACCAGCGGGGTGCCAAACAGCGGCGGGCCGTCGATGCTGCTGGCCTGCGGGCGCGGGGCGATGTGGCGCAGGTTGGCTGCTTGCACACCGGCGGGCAAGGCAAAGCCGGAGCGTTTGATGCTGGCATCCACCGTCCAGACGATGGCCTCGTAGCCCGCGTTTTCGGCCCGCTGCACCAGCTCCAGCGTGTGCTGGCGCTCGGCCTGGGAATAGAGCTGAAACCACAGCGGCCCGCGCCGCTGCAAGGCGCTGCGGGTGTGCTGTGCCTCGTGCGCAATCGCCTCCAGCGTGTGACTGCTCAGGGTGCTGGCCACCATGCCCGCTTGCAAGGCGGTGGCGGCGCGCACGCTGGCCAGTTCGCCCTCAGGGTGGGCCAGGGTTTGGTAGGCCACGGGGGCCAGCAGGATGGGGTGTTCTAGCGGCTGGCCCAGCAGGGTTTGGCGCGTGTGCGCGGCGCTCAAATCGGCCAGCGGCTGGGGCAGCAGGCGCAGCGCATCAAAGGCAGCGCGGTTGTGCGCCAGGGTGTGTTGCTGATCGGCCCCGCCCTGGATGTGCTGCCAGGCGCTGGCTTCGATGTGCTGGCGGGCCTGTTGCTCGTAGTCGGGCAGGCTGGTCAATGGTGCCGGTGTTGGCAGCGCAGGCTCGACGGGCTGGCCCAGGATGTTCAAGCGTGCAGGGCGTTGGGTGTGTTCCATGGCGTGCATGTGGCAGGAAGTTAGGTTTCTGCCCACATGCGTAGCAGGTTGTGGTAGTGCCCCGTCAGGCTCAAGGCCTCGGCAGTTTCCCCGTGCTTGGTGCGCAGGCTGGTGATGGCTTGGTCTATTTCAAAGAGCAGGCTGCGCTTGGCAGTGTCGCGCACCATGCTTTGCGTCCAGAAAAAAGAGCAGACCCGCTCTCCCCGTGTGACCGGCTCGACCCGGTGCAGGCTTGTCGAGGGGTAAAGAATCAAATCTCCTGCCGGGAGCTTCACTTCGTGTGTGCCGTAGGTGTCTTCTACGACTAACTCGCCGCCGTCGTAGTCTTCGGGGTCGCAGAGAAACAATGTGCTGGAGACATCGGTGCGCAGCCACAGATCCGAACCGGGTACACGCCGTGCAGCACCATCGACGTGGGTGCCGTAGGTTTCGTTGCCGGCTTCGGCGTAGCGGTTGAACAAGGGGGGCATGGTGCGTGCGGGCAGGGCTGCGCTAAAAAACTGTCCATTGGCGGCCAAGGCTTGCAGGATGATTCGGCCTTGCTCCAGCGCAACGGCGGAGTTTTCGGGCAATTGCCGGTTACGCTTGACCAGTACGCCCTGGTTGCCTGCCGTGGTCCGTCCGTCCACCCATTGCGCGGCATCAATGGCGGCGCGCATGGTTGCAACTTGTTCACGGGTCAGTATGTTGGGGATGTGCAGCAGCATCAAAAGTCCTTTACAGAAAAACCCCGCCACTTGCGTGGCGGGGTTGGTTGGGGCTAGGCAGCGGTGGTTGCCATTAGAACTTGAAGTTGGCCGTCAATCGTGCCGAGCGCTCCAGGCCCGGGGTGTAGCGAAAGCCCAGCTTGTTCATGGAGGTCATGTATTTCTTGTTGAACAGGTTGAAGACGTTCAACTGCAAGTCCAGATTTTTATTGACTTGGTAAGAAACCATGGCATCGGCCACCCAGTAGGAAGGAATGACGCTGGGCGTGGTCGCATTCTTCACTTCCCGTTTGATGCTGGCGGTGTAGCGTGCGCCGCCGCCCACGGTCAGCCCCATCGGCATGCGGTAGGTGGACCACAGAGAGAAGGCGCTTTTCGGGGCATGGGGCAGGCTGTCAGAGCCATCCTCTGTCATGGCCGCACCTTTGGCGACCTTGGTTTTTTGCAGGGTGTAGGCGGCAATGACGTTCCAGTCCTTGGTGATTTGGCCCGTTGCCGACAGCTCGATGCCCTGAACCCGCTTTTTGCCGCCTTGCGTGATGGTGCCATCGTCCTCGGTATACACCTCGTTGGTGATTTCGGTACGGAATAAGGCTCCGGCCAGCAACAGGCGCTGATCCAGCAGCTCCCACTTGGTGCCCAGTTCCAGCGTTTTGGATTTCTGGGGGTCCATATTGGGGTTGTTGGCATTGTTCGCATTGGCAGAGAGAGAGTAAGCGCCAAAACTGGCTGTACCGCCTGGGGGCAGTTGCGACAGGGCGTAGTTGGCGTAGATGTTGCCGTTAGGGGCCAGTTTGTAGAGGGCGCCCAGTTTGTAGGTCAGCAGGTGGCCGCTGGCATCCAGGTCGGTGGTGCTGGTGGCGTTGCTGGTGTGGTATTTAGTTTTGTAGCGGTCGTAACGCAAACCGGCGTTCGCTTGCCACTGCTCGTTGAGCTTGAGGGTGTCAAAAGCGTACAGGGCTGCCGTGTTGGTGGTCCACTTGCCATCATGCCCGTTGCGGGTGAAGGTCAGGCCGCTGTGGGTGAGTGCGGGGTTGTAGAGATTGACAGCGGGAATGGTGCCGACTTTGTTGAGGCCATAGTTGGTTTGCTCCTCGCGTGTCAGCTCCAGTCCAGCGCTGAGGCTGTGTTCGACATTGCCAGTTTTGAATTTGGTGCTCAGGTTGGTCTGGTTGGTGAGAATTTCGTTTTCCAACTGTTTGGCCGCACCCAGGCGCGAAATGGTCCAGTTTTTAGGATCAGGGTCGGTGGAGGTGATACCGCCAGCCGTCAATGCCAGGTAGTCATCCTTGTTGCGGCCCCAGCGCGTGGTGTTGCGCAATGTGGTGTCTGCACCGAAGTCTTGCTCCAGACGCACTGTCAGCATGCTGGCTGTGGAGTTGTCGTGCGAGTCGGAGCTGCCGTAGTAGTTGCTGCTATCAACTTTGGCCGCAGTATTGCGATCGGCATTGGCCCCCGCATGGCCGGACCAGCCAATCAGGGGAACGCCGCTTTCAGGCGTGTTGGTTTGCTTGACGTGCAGCACGTCAAGGAAAGCGCGGGTGCTGGTGCCCAAGCCCAGACCCAAGGAGGCAGCAATCCCCCAACGGTCGTTTTTCACTTCATCGCGGCCAGCCACGCCCGCCTCTTGCCCCATCACGTTCAAGCGCACGGCAGTGGTATCGCCCAGTTTGCGGTTGAGGTCTGCGGTGGTGCGTTTGTATTGGCCACTGCCCAGGCCCAGGCTGCCCGAGAAGCTGTTTTCCAGATTGGCTTGTTTGGTGACCAGATTGATCGAGCCGGCGGGGGAGCTGCGCCCATAGTCGGTGCCTGCTGCGCCTTTGGTCACCTCCAGCGCTTCAATGTTGAACATCTCGCGCGAGAGGGTGCCCAGGTCGCGCACACCATCAACGTAGATGCTGTTGGACGCATCAAAGCCGCGCATATAGATGGCATCGCCCATGGTGGGGCCGCCATTGCCTTCGCCTGCGTTGAATGTGCCCGCACCGGGGATGTTGCGCAGTGCTTCGGTCAAGGTGGTCGCGCTTTGGTCTTTGAGCACCTGCTCGTTGATAACCTGGATGGTTTGCGTGGTTTCTGCCAGGGGCGCGGTGTATTTGGGCGAAGCCAATGGTGCCGGGGCATAGCCAGTTTCTTGTGTGGCTTGCACCTTGACTTCTTGCAAGGTGGTTTCTGCCGCAACCTGTGCATGGGCTGCGGGCAGCCCGAGCGATGCGACAGTGGCGGCAGCAATCAGGCTGGCTGAGGGGTGTTTACGACTTTTGATGTGCGGAGAAGATTTCGACATAACCGAAGTTGGTGAGAATGCGTTTGAGAGAAAGCAAGAACTTGTTGCTTTTAGCAATGCCGCCTTGCATACGAGTCGCTCTTGAAATTCCCTCCGTCAGCCCTACGTACCCCTGCGTTGCCGGGCTTGTCCGGTGTGTTTTTTGGTGATTTTTCTATGAGCAAACATACCCATTCCTTTCAGGCCGAAGTGGCGCAATTGCTGCACCTGGTCACCCACTCGCTGTACTCCAACCCCGAAATCTTTCTGCGCGAGCTGATCTCCAACGCCTCCGATGCGTGCGACAAACTGCGCTTTGAAGCCTTGAACGACAGCAGCCTGTACGGCGATCAGCCCAACCTGGAAGTGCGCCTGGCGTTCGACAAGGATGCCAAAACGCTGACCATTACCGACACCGGCATCGGCATGAGTGCGCAAGAGGCCATCGACCACCTGGGCACCATTGCCAAGAGCGGCACCAAGGCGTTCATGGAGCAGCTCTCGGGCGATCAAAAATCCGATGCCCAGCTGATTGGCCAGTTTGGCGTGGGCTTTTATTCCGGCTTCATCGTGGCCGACAAAATCACCGTGGAATCGCGCCGCGCGGGCCTGCCCGAGACTGAAGGCGTGCGCTGGACAAGCAGCGGCACGGGCGACTTTGAGGTGGAAACCATCACCCGCCCGCAACGCGGCACCAGCGTCATCCTGCACCTGCGCGATGACCAGCTGGAGTTTCTGAACGCTTGGAAACTCAAATCGCTGGTGAGCAAATACTCCGACCACATCAGCCTGCCCATCCTGATGGAAAAGGAAGAGTGGAAAGACAGCGACAAAGAAGGCGAACCCGGTGCCATGGTGAAAACCGGCGAGTGGGAAACCGTGAACAAGGCCAGCGCCCTGTGGACGCGCGCCAAAAAAGACATCACCGCCGAGCAGTACCAAGAGTTCTACAAAAGCATCAGCCACGACCACGAAGACCCGCTGGCCTGGGCGCACAACCGCGTGGAAGGCAACAGCGAGTACACGCAGCTGCTCTACATCCCCGCCAAGGCCCCGTTTGACCTGTACACCCGCGACAAGCACGCGGGCATCAAGCTGTACGTCAAGCGCGTGTTCATCATGGACGATGCCGAAGCGCTCATGCCGCAGTACCTGCGCTTTGTCAAAGGCGTGATCGATTCCGCCGACCTGCCGCTGAACGTTTCTAGAGAACTGCTGCAAGAAAGCCGCGACGTGCGCCTGATCCGCGATGGCTCGGTCAAGCGCGTGCTGTCGATGCTGGAAGACCTGGCCAAGCACGACAAGCACGAGGCCAGCACCGATGCCGACGGTGTCACCGACGTGGTCAGCGAAGAAGACAAGGCCAAGGAAGGCAAGTACACCCGCTTCTACGCCGAGTTTGGCCCGGTGCTCAAAGAAGGCCTGGGCGAAGACTTTGCCAACCGCGAGCGCATCGCCAAGCTGCTGCGCTTTGCCTCGACCAGCAGCGACGCGCCCACCGTGGGTTTTGCCGATTACAAGGCGCGCATGAAAGAGGGCCAGGAAGCCATCTACTACATCACCGCCGACACCCTGGCCGCGGCCAAAAACAGCCCGCAGCTGGAAGTGTTCAAGAAAAAGGGCATTGAAGTGCTGCTCATGACCGACCGCGTGGACGAGTGGGCGCTCAATTACCTGCACGACTTCGACGGCACGCCGCTGCAAAGCGTGGCCAAGGGCGCGGTCGATTTGGGCAAGCTGCAAGACGAAGAAGAGAAAAAGGCCGCCGAGGAAGCCGCCGAAGCCTTCAAGCCCCTGCTGGCCAAGCTCAAAGAAGCGCTCAAAGACAAAGCCGAAGATGTGCGCGTGACCTCGCGTCTGGTCGATTCGCCCGCCTGCCTGGTGGTGCAAGAAGGCGACATGAGCAGCCAGCTGGCCCGCATGTTGAAACAGGCCGGGCAGAGCGTGCCCAACAGCAAACCGGTGCTGGAGGTGAACCCCGAGCACGCACTGGTGAAAAAGCTCGATGGCAGCGTGCATTTCCACGACCTGGCGCACATTTTGTTTGACCAAGCCCTGCTGGCCGAGGGCGGCCAACTGGAAGACCCGGCGGCCTACGTCCAGCGCGTGAATGCGTTGCTGGTTTAATTAAAGTAGCTGATTGCGCTTTGATTTAATGGTTTTTTATAGTTTTTAACGTAAATACCTATAATTAATAAGCGCAAGCAGCTATTAAAAATATAAAACCCTGGTGGGCATGCCTGCCGCCAGGGTTCTTTTTTTGCCGGTTGTTTTGCCGCTTGTTTTGCCCATTGATCCGGGGCGATGGACAGGCAAAAAAAAGCCGCTGCCCAGGAAACTGGCACAGCGACATCAAGAAGGGAACTGGTTCAAAAAAAGAAAAAAAGCTGGGCTGTTTTACACCTGCATGTTCATCACATCGGTGTAGGCCTGCACCAAGCGGTTGCGCACTTGCAGCGTGGCTTGAAAGCCGATTTGGGCTTTTTGCATGGCGACCATGGTCTCTTCCAGGCTGACGGCCGGGTTTTCCATTTGCACTTGGCGCTGTAGGTGGCTGGAATTGTTTTGGGCTGCGCTGACCGAGCGCAGGGCGCTTTCCAGCGCCACGCCAAAACCGTGCCCCTCGGCTTCTGCGGCCTGGATGGGTTTGGTCAAACGGGCGGCGGCATCGTTGGCGGTGCGCAGGGCAGACAGGGCGCTTTGAATGTTTTGAATGCGGGTGTCCATGGTGTGCCTCCTGATCGGGGTGAACTTAACTTGACCGCAATCGTAGTGGTCTGCGCTGGCGCTGGTGAAGGGAAAAACTGGGCAAAAGGGGGGCTTATCGCCTGACCGCAGGGCAGGGATATTTGAATAATCGAGAGCACCTTGGGTTGCGTGCCGACCCTTGTAACTCGTTGGAAAAAAGAATATGTCCGCCCTTGCTGAAGTTCCTGCTGCTCAGACTCCCCCCGCTGTTACCGGCACCCCTGGTACAGGTGTTGCTGCCTTGCAGCAGCGTTTGAACCAAATGGACCGTGGGCAACGCCTGCGCTGGGGCGGCCTGGCCGCCTTGGCGGTGGTGGCCGTGGTGGCGGCGGTGCTGTTTTCCCGCCAGCCCGATTACAAGGTGCTGTTCTCCAGTTTGACGGACAAAGATGCCGGGGCCATCGTCGCCCAGCTGACCCAAATGAACGTGCCTTACCGCTACACCGAGGGCGGCGGGGCCATTTTGGTGCCGGCCGACAAGGTCCACGATGCCCGCCTGAAGCTGGCCACCCAGGGCCTGCCCAAGGGCTCAGTGGCCGGCTTTGAGGTGATGGACAACAGCAAATTTGGCATCACCCAGTTCCAAGAGCGTGTGAATTACCAGCGGGCCCTGGAAGGGGAGCTGACCCGCTCCATCCAAGGCCTGTCGGCGGTGCAAGATGCCCGCGTGCACCTGGCCTTGCCCAATCAAAATGGTTTTTTCCGCGAGCAGCAAAAGCCTTCGGCCTCGGTGATCGTCAATCTCTACCCCGGCCGAGGGCTTGATCGCACGCAAATTGCCGGCATCGTGCATTTGGTCGCCTCCAGCGTGCCGGAGCTGGCCCCCAGCAGCGTGAGTGTTTTGGATGAAAGCGGCAAGCTGCTCTCGCAAGAGCCCGATGGCAAAGACGGTGTGGTCGATCTGCAGCAGCTGATGTACCAGCAGCAGCTGGAAAAACAATACGTGCAGCGCATTTTGGACATCCTGGAGCCGGTGGTCGGCCAGGGCAACGTCAAAGCGCAGGTCACCGCCGATTTGGATTTTTCGCAGTCCGAATCAACGTCTGAGCTGCACGCGCCCAACCAAGGCGAAAGCGTCAATAGCGCCATTCGCAGCCGCCAATCGGTGGAAAGCACCGGGGCCCCCAAAGACCTGCCGCCCACCGGTGTTCCTGGGGCCACCACCAACCAGCCCCCCCAAGCAGCCGCTGCACCGATTAACGGCCAAGCCCAGCCTTTGCGCACCGCGCAAGAAGGGCAGAGTGATTTCCTGGCCATTCCTGGCAGCAAGCGCGAAGTGATCACCAATTACGAGGTCGATAAAACCATTCGCGTCACCCGCAACAGCACCGGCGGCATTAAACGCATGACGGCGGCGGTGGTCGTCAATTACCTGCCAGGCACCCCGGCCGAGGCCGGTGGCGTGGCCACGCCCCAGCCCATGACCGAGCAGCAGCAAGCGCAAATGCTGGCCTTGGTGCGCGAGACCATTGGCTTTAACGCCGAGCGGGGCGATTCGGTGAACCTGATGAACACCCCGTTCCAGGCCGCGCCGCGCTTGGCCTCGGACTTGCCGGTGTGGCAGCAGCCCGAGACCATTGAAATGGTCAAAACCATTGGCTGGCCCGTGGGCTTTGTGCTGGCGGCGCTGATTTTGATGTTTGGCGTGGTGCGCCCCCTGGTCAAGAGCCGCCGCAAGAAAGAGATGCAGGCCCAGCTTGATCTGCTGGAGGCCGAGGAGCTGGAGCGCCCTGCCCTGCCGCAAAAACCGGGTGATTTGCCACCCGAGCAGATCCGCTTGGACCAGGCCCGCGCCTTGGCCAAGCAAAACCCGATTGCCGTGGCCAACATTATTAAAACTTGGGTCAATGGGCCAGAGGCGTGAGCGCCGGCTGCCACCTATCAACGTAAAGAGTAATGGCTATGGATGACCGTGGTTTGAATGATGCTGCAATCTTGCTCATGTCCCTGGGCGAGGAAGAGGCGGCCGAGGTGTTTAAGCACCTCTCGCCCAAAGAAGTGCAAAAACTGGGCGAAACCATCGCCCGCATGCGGGGGGTGACCAAAGAGAAAGTCGATTTTGTGGTGGCGCGGTTTACCGACGATTGCGCCTCGCAAAGCTTGCTGGTGGAAGATGCCAGCGATTACGTGAAATCGGTGCTGCGCCGCGCCCTGGGGGACGATAAGGCCTCGCTGCTGCTTGATCGCATCTTGCAAGGCGGCGATGTCTCGGGCATTGAAAGCCTGAAATGGATGGACCCCGTCTCGGTGGCCGAGCTGCTGCGCAATGAGCACCCGCAAATTGTCGCGGCGATTTTGGTGCACCTGGAGTACGAACAATCGGCCGCTGTGTTGATGCAGCTGCCAGAGCGCATGCGCAGCGAGGTGATGCTGCGCGTGGCCACGCTGGAGGGGATCCAGCCCTCGGCCTTGAAAGACTTGAACGAAGTGCTCTACCAAGTGCTGGCCGGTGGCGACAAGATTCGCAAAACTTCGCTGGGCGGCGTGAAAACTGCGGCCGAGATGATGAACTTGCTCGGCGGCAACGCCGATGTGGCGGTGCTGGACACCATCCGCAACTACGACGCGGATTTGGCGCAAAAGATCATGGACAAGATGTTCGTCTTCGACGACCTGGTCAAGCTCGATGGCCCATCGCTGCAGCTGGTGCTGCGCGAAGTGGCCTCCGAGACGCTGATCGTGGCCCTCAAAGGCGGCTCCATGGAAGTGCGCGACAAGATTTTGGCGAATATGTCCAAACGCGCCGCCGAAGCGCTGCGCGAGGATTTGGAAGGCCGGGGCCCGATGCGCCTGTCCGAGGTGGAAGCGCAGCAAAAAGAAGTGCTCAAAATCGTGCGCCGTCTGGCCGACGAGCAGCAAATCACCATCGGTGGTGGTGCCGAAGACGCTTTCGTTTAACAGGAATGCGCCATGGCAAACACGACCAACCATTCAAAAACACGGTTCATCCCCAGCGAAGAGCTGCAAGATCGGCAGGTGCGCTTGTGGCGCTTTGGCGATGTTGGCCTGGGCACCCCAGGGGGCAGCGTGCTGCCGCCCCTGGACAGTGGCGCTGGCCTGCAGCCGTTGATGCAAGAGGCACCGGCAGAGAGCGCGCTGGAGGATGCGGCATATTTGCCCGAAGCCGACGATGCTGCCGCGCCCGAAGAGGCCGAGCCTGCCGCACCGGCGCTGGATGAAGAGGCTTTGCAGCAGTTGCTGGAGCAAGCACGCCAAGAAGGCTTTGCACAAGGCTTGGAGCAAGGCCTGCAACAAGCGGGCCAAGAGTGGCAGCAGCGCATGCAGGACTACCAAAACAACCAAGGGCGTGAGCAAGGCCAGCGCCTGAGCGAAATTGTCCATCAAGCGCAAAACGGCATTCAGGGCTTGCAGCAGCAGGTCGCACCCGATTTGCTGCAACTGGCGTGCGACATTGCCCGCCAAGTGGTGCGCCAGGAATTGCGCACCAACCCCCAAGCCTTGATGCCCGTGCTGCGCGAAGCCTTGGACATGTTGGGCGCAGAAACCAAGCCCGCCACCGTGCGCCTGCACCCGCAGGACTGGCAGGTGCTGGAGCCGCATATTCGCGCCGCCATGCCCAATCCAAAAGTTGAATGGCTGCAAGATGCCAGCGTGCCCCTGGGCGGCTGCTTGGTGGAAAGCCAAGGGGCCCAGGTCGATGGCAGCCTGGAAAAACGTTGGCAGCGGGCCGTGGCGGCCCTGGGCCTGGTCTCTACCTGGTACGAGGGGGCCCCCCATGGCTGAATTGGCCCAGCAGCTGCAAGCCATGCTGCAGCAAGGCAGTGCCCGGCTGAAGCAGCCTTTGCCGCTGCCCCACCACGGCACCTTGACGCGGCTGACCGGCCTGGTGCTGGAATCCTCAGGCCTGCGTGCACCGGTCGGAGCGCAATGCCATTTGCAAATGCCAGGGCAAGAGCCGGTGTTGGCCGAAGTGGTTGGTTTTGCGGGCGATCGGGCATTTTTAATGCCTGCGGGCGATATCCAAGGCCTGTCGTGTGGCGCAACGGTGACGGCGGCACCGCCGTTTATTCCCCCGCTCCAATTGGGCGACACCCAGGTGCCGGACATGGCCACCGGGGTGCTGCGTTTGCCCATTGGCGATGGCTTGCTGGGCCGGGTGGTCGATTCCCAAGGCATCGCCCTGGACCATGGCGGTGATTTACAGAATGTGCAAGCCATGGAGCTGGAGCGCGAGCCGCTCAATGCCATGGAACGCGCCCCGGTGCGCGAAAGCCTGGATACCGGCGTGCGCGCCATCAACAGCCTGCTCACCGTGGGGCGCGGCCAGCGGCTGGGCTTGTTTGCCGGTTCTGGGGTGGGCAAATCGGTGCTGCTGGGCATGATGGCCCGCTACACCCAGGCCGACATCATCGTCGTTGGCCTGATTGGCGAACGCGGCCGCGAGGTCAAAGAGTTTGTGGAGGACATCCTCGGCGCCCAAGACCGCAGCCGCGCGGTGGTCGTTGCCGCCCCTGCGGATGCCCCGCCGCTGCTGCGCATGCAAGGGGCCAGCTATGCCACGGCAATTGCCGAGTACTTCCGCGACCAAGGCAAGCACGTGCTGCTGCTCATGGATTCGCTCACCCGCTATGCGCAGGCCCAGCGCGAAATTGCCCTGGCCATTGGCGAGCCACCGGCCACCAAAGGCTATCCCCCATCGTGCTTTGCCAAGCTGCCCGCGCTGGTCGAGCGCAGCGGCAATGGCTTGAATGGCGTGGGCTCCATCACGGCGTTCTATACCGTGCTTTCAGAAGGCGATGACCAGCAAGACCCAATTGCCGATGCTTCGCGGGCGATTTTGGACGGGCACTTTGTGCTCTCGCGCGCCCTGGCCGAGCAGGGGCATTACCCGGCGATTGACATTGAGCAATCGGCCTCGCGGGTAATGCACAACGTCGTCTCACGTGAGCATTTTGAGTTAGCTAGGCGCTTTAGGGCCGTCTATTCGTGCTATCAGAAAAGCAAAGATTTGATACAAGTAGGGGCGTATGTGAATGGCTCGGATCCGCAAGTAGACGAAGCCATTCGCTTGCAACCAAATATGAGCAAATTTCTCCAACAGACCATGTTTGAAGCTGCGCCCATGGAGCAAAGCGTGGCAGACATGCAGGCCGTCCTGGGCACGGCTGCTTAACACAAAGAAAACCAAGGAAAGGGGTGGTTATGTCTGCATTGAATGCCTTGATGGTGGCCATTGAGTTGGCTACGCGCAAGCGTGACGAAGCCCGCCAGCTGTTGCGCCAGCGCCAGCAATCTCTGGCTGCCGCCCAGGAGCAAATGCAGCAGCTGCAGTCCTACCAAGCCGAAATGCAGCAGCGCTGGGGGGCCCACGAGGGGGCCCAGCTCAAACCCGAGGTGATGTACCACCACCACCAATTTATGCAGCGTCTGCAGCACGCCATTGAGCTGCAAACCAAAGTGCTGCGCGACCAAGAGCTGCGCCTGCAGGCGGCCCAACAAGCCCTGATGAATACCGAGCTGCGCCTCACCAGTTTGCAAAAAGTAGTGCAGATGCGGCGCAAGGACATGGCATTAGCACAACAAAGACGCGAACAAAAGCAGACAGATGAGCGTGCAGCGCTACAGTTTATTGGCCGTACCTTCGGCATGCAGTTTCAGGAGGCATAAGCCATGGCAGTGACCACTTCGGCATCGATTGCCCCGCCGCCCGGCCTGGCCAAACCAGGGGCCAACGGAGCCGCGAAAAAAGAAGCCGACCATGACCTAGCCGCCCTGCCCTTTGGGCAGCTGCTCCAAGGCCTGGCAGACGACCCCCAGGCAGAGGCCCACAGTGCGCTGGCCGCCTTAGCCCAGCTGGCCGCAGCAACCCCAGGGGCTAAAGAATCCGCACTAGATTCGGAGGCGCTGAACGCCGAAACTGCAGGGCTGCTCCCCGGTGCCGTACTGGGTTTGGAGCATCTGCAAACCTTGGTGGGACAAACCTTGCGTTTGGATACCCAGGCCGATCGGCTGCAGCGCGAGGGCAGCAGCACCCCGTTGCCCTCGGCATTGCTGCCTGCGCAGTCCGCTATGGCCAAAGCGCTGGCAAGCGGCGAAACCCCCGCCGTGGCTTTGGGTGTTCAGTCGGCTGGCACCAACCCTCTTGCTGCCGGGCAGGCGCTTGTTGTTGATGCGCAGCAGGGGCAGATGGAGGCTGCGGCCGAAGATGCCCAAAGCCTGCTGGGCACTGCCCAGGCCGAGCCCGAAGTTGATACCAGCGCGGGCAAATTGCTGTTGCAAACAGGAGTATGGCAATTGGTCAGCCCCAGCGCCGCCGCGCCAGCGGCAGCCCTATTGGGGCACATGGGCCAATGGGCCACACAATGGCTGGGCAGCGCCGGTGGTGGTGGCGTGGCCGGGAAAAATTCTGAATCAGCCAATGGGTCAAAAAATACCGTGGGGCTGGAAGCCCTGCTGAGCGGGGGAGGAACTGGGCAGCGCCTGACCGAGCAAGCCGTCCAAGCCAGCACCGCCAGTCAAAATGCCCAAAACAACCCGGCCCCACAACCGCAGGCACAAGAGAATTTGCGCTTTTGGCTGCAAGGTGATCAGCAGCGCGGCGAAGTGGTAGTGCAACGCGACGGCAAGCCTTTGCGCGTGCAAGTGCAGATGCGGGGCAATCAAGCGCATGTAGTGTTTCGCAGCGACGAGGCCGAAGTGCGCACCCAGCTGGATGCTGGCTTGGCGCAATTGGGCGATTTGCTGGCCCAGCAGGGGCTGGCCTTGGCCGGTGCCCAGGTTCAGCCAGAGGCCCAGCCGGGGCAGTCGCACAATGCCGCACCCTACGAAGGCCAGGCACACCAAGGCCGCGTACAAGTGGCAGCCTCTGCTGTGGCCGGGGCAGCTGAAAACGCCAATGCCGGCCAGCCCAGCGGGCCAGGGCAGCTCAACGTTTATGTGTAGACAATCGCTGCTGCGCACGGCCGATGGCGGAAAATCATTTCTGTTTTAGGTGCTTATTCCGTGAAGAGCTTTGGACTAATTTGGCTATGATTTGTCACCTTGGTAGTAAATAGAGAGAATCCGCCCCTTATGGGTAAAACACTGATCGTGTTCCTTGAGAGGAATGGATCGGTTTCAAGAAGGAACCAACGTGGCCGCCTCTGGAGCAGCAACCGGTGATCAACCACCGGTAAAAAGTAAGAAAAAGTTAGTCATCATCATCCTTGCCGTTGTGGTGCTGCTGGTTGCAGCGGCAGGGGCTTTTTTGGTTCTGAATCAACGCAAGAATGAAGCCGACGAGGATGCCAAAGCGGCCGTGGTGGTGGTTCCTACCTTTTTGCCCTTGGAAAACTTGGTGGTCAATTTGTCCGATCCAGGGGGCGATCGCTTTATTCAGCTGGGCATCACCCTGGAATTGCGCGATGAAAAAGTGGCGGAACAGGTCAAGCAATACATGCCCAGCATTCGCGATGCGATTTTGCGCCTGGTGTCGCAGCACACTGCAGAAGACTTGCTGGGCCGCGAAGGCAAAGAGCAGCTCGCGCTTGCCATCCGCAAAGAGGTCGCCCGCCCGCTGACGGGCGAGACCAGGCGTAGCCGTGTGCAGGATGATGAAGACGGTTTTGAAGACGATGCGCCACGCCGCAAACCGGCTGAGCCGGTGCGCCGCGTGCTGTTTTCCAGCTTCATCATCCAGTAATTTAAGACTGGAGTGGTTGCCATGAGTGATTCTTTCCTGTCGCAAGAAGAAGTCGATGCCCTCTTGGAAGGGGTGACGGGCGAGAGCCAAAAAACCGATGTTGCCGAGGCGGAAGAAGGTGCGTTTCGCAATTACGACATTTCCAGCCAAGAGCGCATTGTGCGCGGTCGGATGCCGACGATGGAAATCGTCAATGAGCGTTTTGCCCGCAACTTCCGCATCGGCCTGTTTAACTTTATTCGGCGCAGCCCCGAGGTATCGGTGGGCAACGTCAGCGTGCAGCGCTACAGCGCCTTTTTGCGGCGTTTGGCGGTGCCGACCAACTTTAATATTGTTGGCATTCGACCTCTGCGCGGTAACGGCTTGGTGGTATGCGATCCGTCGCTGGTGTTTGGCATTATTGACACCTTGTACGGTGGCGCTGGCCGTTTGCAAACCCGGATTGAGGGGCGTGATTTTTCTGCGACTGAGCAGCGCGTGATCAACCGTCTGGTCGATGTCATCAGCGAGGAATACAAAAAGGCCTGGAATGGTATTTACCCATTAGAACTGGCCTACCAGCGCTCGGAAATGCAGCCGCAGTTTGCCAACATTGCCACGCCCAGTGAGATTGTGGTGTCCACCTCGTTTCAGCTGGAAATTGGCGATGTCTCGGGCGCAATCCATATTTGCATGCCCTATGCCACGATGGAGCCGATTCGCGATATTTTGTATTCCTCCACCCAGGGCGACTCGATGGAGGTCGATCGTCGTTGGGTGAAGGTACTGACCCGCGAAATTCAGTCGGCGGAGGTGACCTTGGTGGCGGAGCTGGCCCGCACCGACGCATCGGTGGAGCAACTCTTGGCGATGAAACCGGGTGACTTTATTGAGTTAGTGCGGGAGCCGCGCATTCGCGCCTCGATTGGCGGGGTTCCTGTGTTCGAATGCCAATATGGCACGCACAATAACAAATACGCAATTCGCATTGAGCAGTGCTTGCGCAGTGTTGAGTCCAATTGGACCGGAGAGAAATAATGGCGATAGACCAGAATAACGAAGCACCAGGTGGCGATGATCCATTTTCGGATTGGGCCGAAGCCTTGGAAGAGCAAAAACAGGTCGATGGCACCCCCGCAGCGTTGGACAGCGAGCAAGGCGGTCCTTTAACCGGCAAACCCAGCAGCGCCTATGCGCCCACTGGCACAGAAGTGCCGGTAAACGATATCAACATGGTGCTGGACATTCCAGTGCAGTTGTCCGTGGAGCTGGGGCGCACGAAAGTGCCAATCAAATACATCTTGCAACTGGCCCAAGGCTCGGTGGTGGAGCTGGACGCTTTGGCCGGCGAGCCCATGGATGTGCTGGTCAATGGCTACCTCATTGCCCAGGGGGAAGTGGTGGTGGTGAACGACAAATTCGGTATCCGCCTGACCGACGTGGTCACCCCCTCGGAGCGCCTGCGGCGCGTCAGCCGTGGCTGATGCCAGCAGTTTGAGCACCTCTCTTTTGGCTTTAGCGGCCATGGTGGTCGCCATGGCCGCTTTGCCGTGGGGACTGCGCCGCTGGCAGCAGCGCAACCAGATGGCGCGCGGGGTGGTGCAGGCCCAGATTCAGGTGCTGGGGGCCCTGGCCGTGGGGCCGGGGCAGCGCATTGTGACGGTGCAAGTACAGCGCAATGAGCAGACGACGTGTTTGGTTCTGGGGGTGACGGCGCACAGTATTCAGTGCCTGCACGTCCTGGGAGAGTCAGCGCAATCGGCCTCTTTAACGCCTGAAACCATTACCCCATCAGCGCAGAGTGCTACTCATTTTGCGCAAACCCTGGTGGCCGAGCAGGGCAAGGATTCGTGATGCGTGGAGCCAGGCTTTTACTGCTGGCCGCCAGCTTGCTGCCTGCACTGGTCGGTGCCCAAGAGGCCCCAAGCCTGCCCTTGATGGTGGGCAGTGGGCCCAACAACAGCTTTTCTGTTCCGATTCAAACGCTGCTGTTTTTTACCGCGCTATCGTTTTTGCCGGCCGTGTTGTTGATGATGACCGGGTTTACCCGCATCGTGATTGTGTTGAGCCTGATGCGCCAGGCGCTGGGAACCCAATCGTCGCCCCCCAACCAGGTGGTGATTGGCCTGTCGTTGTTCCTGACTTTGTTTGTCATGGGGCCGACGCTGGACCGGGTGTATGCCGAAGCGTACAAGCCCTACAGCGAAGGCAGCCTGACTTTTGAGCAGGCATTGCCCCGGGCCGAGGCACCCATGCGGGCCTTCATGATCCGCCAAACGCGCCAGTCCGATTACGCTTTGTTTGCCCGCTTGGCCAAGCTGCCCGAAGGCACGCAAATTGAAGAAGCCCCGTTTCGCGTGGTCGTGCCATCGTTTGTGATCAGTGAGTTGAAAACGGCTTTTCAAATCGGCTTCATGATTTTTATCCCGTTTTTGGTCATCGACATGGTGGTCTCCTCGGTGCTGATGTCCTTGGGGATGATGATGCTCTCACCGGTGCTGGTGGCGTTGCCCTTCAAGCTCATGCTGTTTGTGCTGGCCGATGGCTGGAATTTGCTGGTCGGGTCGCTGGCGGCCAGTTTTGCCACCTAGCCAAGGAGTGCTGCCATGAATGCACAAGCCGTTTTAACCTTTGCCCAAGAAGCGCTGTTGCTGTTGCTGACGATTTCGCTGCCGGTACTTTTGACGGTGATGGTGGTGGGGCTGGTGGTGAGTATTTTCCAGGCCGTCACCCAGATCAACGAAAGCACCCTGTCGTTTGTGCCCAAGATGGTGGCGGCGGTGGTCGTGTTTGCGGTGGCCGGGCCGTGGATGATCAGCACCATTGTTGATTTCATTCGACGCACGTTTGAAAACATCCCCACGGCGCTGGGCTAACCGCCAGCGTGCCAGGCAGCTGCCCGTGATTGGATTTTCCGAAGCGCAAATCATGGCGTGGCTCTCGCCCGTCATTTGGCCGTTTTTGCGCATCTTGGCTTTGTTTTCGGTAGCCCCCGTGTTTTCACAGCGGGCCATCCCGATGCGCTACAAGGTGGGCATGGCCTTGGTGATTGCCCTGGGGGCCCAGGCCACGTTGGCCAACCAGCCCGTGATTGCCGTCAATGACCCACGGGCGGTGGTGGTGGCCATTCAGCAAGTGGGCATTGGCCTGTCGGTCGGTTTTGCCGCGCGGCTGATCATTGCCTCCCTGGAAATGGCGGGCGAGGCCATTGGGCTGCAAATGGGGCTGAATTTTGCGTCCTTTTTCGATCCCGTCAGCGGGGGGCAATTAAGTGCCGTCTCGCGCTTTTTAGTGCAAACCTTCACCTTGTTTTTTATTGTGGTGAATGGCCATATTTTTGTCTTGCTGGCCGTGATCAAAAGCTTTGAAGCCTTTCCGGTGGATGGGCACTTTCTCGATGCCGTCGCCCAAATGCGCTTGCATGAACTGGGCAGCGCCTTGTTTTCCAGTGCCTTGTGGCTGGCCTTGCCCATGATGGCGCTGCTGCTGTTTGTGAACTTGACCATGGGGGTGATCACCCGTATTGCGCCGCAAATGAATATTTTTGCGGTGGGTTTTCCCATCACTTTAACGCTGGGCATGATCGGCATTACCGCGACGTTGCCCGTCATGGAGCAGCCATTTTTTCGCCTGCTGGAGCAGGTGTTTGCGGTGTTTGGTGTCTAAATAAAGAGCGCTTCGCGCACTGTTTAAAGCAAAAATTAATTAAAACAGCCTAAAAATAAATAACAACAAGCGGTCAATGCTCTGATTATTGATATTTCTGGGCTTACACCAGATTGTTGCGGATGGCATACACCGTCAGCTCAGCATTGTTCGTCAGCTGCAGTTTTTCTAGCACCCGGGCCCGGTAAACGCTAACCGTTTTGGGGCTGAGCATCAGCTCTTGTGCAATATCTGTCAGCCGTTTGCCGGTGGCGATTTTTTGCAATGTCTGCATTTCACGCTCAGACAAGCTGGCGTGGGGCGCTTGGTCGATGGGGTGCGCCAGGCTCTGGGCCAGCATTTGCGCCACCTCCTGCGTGAGGTATTTGCGCCCGCTGGCCACGGTGCGCACGGCTTCGACCAGTGCCAGGGGATCGCCCGATTTGTTGGCATAGCCCTCGGCCCCCGCTTTGATGCAGCGCAGGGCGTATTGGTCCTCGGGGTACATCGAGACCATCAGCACCCGAATGTGCGGGTGGCTTTCGCGCACGCTGGCCAGCACCTCCAGGCCATTGCGCCCCGGCATGTCAATATCCAGCAGCAGCACCTGGCACGGGGCGCTGCGCAGCAGCTCGCGCAGCTCAGTGTAGTTGCCCGCCTCACCGGTCACGCGAATATCGACCGCCTCGGCCAGCGTATCGCAAATGCCGCGGCGCAGCACAGCGTGGTCGTCACACAGTACAACGTGGATCAAGCTCATCTCCTTGGCAGTCTGAACCGGCCAATGGTAGCGAAACGATGATGCTGGTTCCCGCTCCGGGCTGGCTGCTGATGTCCAGCCAGCCGCCCACAGTGCGCGCCCGCTCTGCCAAACCGCGCAGGCCAAAGGCTTTCGATTTTTCTCGGGCTGTTGCACTTATGCCACAGCCATCGTCGCGCACCTCCAGGGTGAGGAAGTCGGCATCGCACGCCAGCTCCACGCTCACCTTGGTGGCTTGGGCGTGTTTGCTGATATTGGTCAGCGCCTCTTGCGCCGTGCGGTAGGCCACCACTTGCAGCGCTGCGGGCACCTGCATCTGCGGGTTTTGGCACACCCAGTGCACTGGCAGTTGTGTGCGCTGGGAAAAATTTTGCGTCAGCCAGTGCACCGCCGCTACCAGCCCCTGGTCCAGCACGGGGGGACGCAGATTCATCATGATGCGCTGGCTGGCTCCCAGGGCGTGCTGCAGCATCTCCAGGGCCGCCTGGCCATGCTCGGCCACCCCGGTGGCGTTGTGCGCATTGCGCACCATCCACGACACATCAAACTTCACGGCCGTGAGGGCACCGCCAATGTCGTCATGAATTTCACGAGCAATACCCGCACGCTCTTGCTCAATAGATGTCTGTAAATGCTCTGTTAATGCGGCCAACTGTGCGCGAGATGCTTCTAAATCTTGCAGTGCCTGGGCTTTGGCCCGGCGTGTTTCGGCCATCTCCAGGGCGCGGGCCAAGACGTGGGGCAGGCGCACGATGGCATCTTTCAAAACATAGTCCGCCAGCCCTTGCTGGATCGCCTCCACCGCCGCCGTCTCACCAATGGCCCCCGATAGCAAGATAAATGGGGTGTCCCGTGCCTGGGCCTGCTGCTGCAGGGCCTGCCATGCATCCAGGGCCGTAAAGCCAGGCAGGTAGTAATCGGCAATCACGGCATCGAATACCTTGGTACTAACCTCAGTAGTGAAATCCTGCAGATTGTCCGTCCAGTGGATGTTGCAGACTATCCCCGCTTGGCGCAGACAATGCCGCAGCAGCTTGTGATCGGCCACGCAGTCCTCCAAGTGCAACAACTGCAATGTGCAGGACGTAGAAGAATTCGACGGCGGGGACGCTATCATTAGAGACATTTTGAAATAGTTGGACAAAACCAAATTGCTAAATGGAACACACTATTGTGCTGCCTAGATGAAAGAAGAAGGATCGGCAACCATGATCCCTAACCACGGAGAAGTCATGCAGGAAACACAAACGCCACCCACTGAGCCTGTGGTTCAGGTGCCGGTCATGGTGGCGGCCGAATTGCAAGATTCCTTGTTGGTCGTTATGCGTGATTTACAGCGCTTGGTCGGTCTTTTAGACCATGCCACAAGCAACTTGATGGCGCGGTTTTCCGAGGCCAACGGCCTGCTTAACGACGGCGTAGAGCTTGGCTCCAATACCGCTGAACTTGAAGCGGCACGCACGGCCCTGCGCAGTGCGGTGACGGAGTTGCAATTTCACGACATGGCCACCCAGCTCATTTGGCACACCTCGCAGGTCCTGCAAGGCTGTGCCTTTCGTCTGTCGGCAGAAACCATGGAACGGGATGAAGATGAGCTAGAGGCACCGATTGAGCCCATTGTTCCTGAGCGTCCCAACCCCGTCACCCAAAGCGAGATGGACGTAGGCTCCATCGAACTGTTTTAATTTTTTAGATAAACAACACCCTCTGCTGGAGTTTGTACATGCACGTAATTCTTACTGTCGATGACTCGCCATCCATGCGAAAAATGGTGTCGTTCACTTTAACCGGCGCAGGTTACAAAGTGATCGAAGCGGTCGATGGCGTAGATGCCTTGGAAAAGGCCCAAGCACACCCCTTCGCTCTGGTTTTAGCCGACCAGAATATGCCCCGGCTCGATGGCATTGGGCTGACCAAAAAACTACGCGAAGACCCGCGCTTTAAGCAAGTGCCGATTCTGATTTTGACCACCGAATCGAGCGATCAAATGAAGCAAGCTGGCCGTGCAGCAGGTGCCACGGGGTGGCTGGTAAAACCCTTTGACCCCAATCGCTTAATTGAAGTGATTCAAAAAGTTATTCGCTAAGCGCTGCCTAAGAACTGCAGCAGTTAAGGAGTTTGAAGATGGCAGATACCCACGGCAGTGCGGATAGCGATTTTGACCTGACCCAGTTTTACCAGGTCTTTTTTGAAGAGGCGGCCGAAAATCTAGATCAGATGGAGCAAATGCTGCTCAATTTGGATTTAACGCAAGCCAACGATGAAGAGCTCAACGGCATCTTCCGCTGTGCCCACTCGATTAAAGGGGGCTCGGCCACCTTTGGCTTCACCGATGTGGCTGAATTAACCCACAAGATGGAATCGCTCCTCGACCGACTGCGCCGCCATGAAATCACTCCGATTCCAGAAATGGTCGATGCCCTGCTTGAATCGGCCGATGCCTCGCGCAGCTTGTTGGCCCGCCACCAAGCTGGTGGGGCCGGCGAGGCCGTGGCCACCGGGGATTTGGTGCGGCGCATTGTGGATTTGGCCGCAGGCAACCGCCCCAATGCAGCCCCCGCCACAGCCACGGCAGCAGTGGCGGCACCAGCGCCGCAGGCTCCAGCCCCAATCAAGGTGGCTGCACCAGCACCGGCCTTGGCCCAGGGCGAGCGCTTGCTGCAGCTGAAAATCGGCCCCGTCGAAAATTTGGAGGCGGTCGATGCCATCAAAGAACTGTTTCGCGATATTCCAGGCCTGGGAAGCATCGAAGACCTGGCGTGTGATCAGCCTCAGCACCGCCTGTTTCAAGTAAAAACACAAGCCACCAACGACGATTTGCTCGACTTGATGGTCTTTCATGTCAGCAAAGAACAAGTCCACATCACCGACCAGGTGGGCGCTGTGCCATCTGCAACGGCCCCGATGGCCATGGGCTTGGCCGATCCCGATGCAGCCTTAATGGAGGCCGATGTCGATCACATTCAGCCTTATGGCTTGTTCGATGGCGCACCGGGCACCCCCAATACAGCGGTCGCCATACCCTCCGCTGCTGAGACGGATGCCGTAAAAACCGAAGCCCCCAAAGCGGCTGTGCGGGCCAATATGGCGCAGATGGAATCGACCAGCATCCGGGTGGATGTGAAAAAAGTTGATCAGTTGATCAATTTGGCTGGTGAGCTGGTCATTATTCAGGCCATGCTGGCACAAAACAGCCAAACCCTTGATCCCACAGCCAATCAGCAATTGCTCTCTGGTTTAGCTGATTTGGATCGCAACACCCGTGATTTGCAAGAAGCGGTGATGTCGATTCGGATGATTCCGATGTCCACGGTATTTAGCCGCTTCCCGCGCATGCTGCGGGACCTGGCGAATAAATTAGGCAAAAAAATCAACTTGGTCACCCAAGGTGAAGCCACCGAACTGGACAAAGGTTTGGTTGAAAAAATCACCGACCCGCTGACCCATTTGGTGCGCAACAGCTTGGACCACGGCATTGAGATGCCAGAGGACCGAATCAAAGCCGGCAAGAGCGAACAAGGCACTTTGACACTGTCTGCCGCCCACCAAGGCGGCTCCATTGTGATTGAGGTGCGCGACGATGGCCGTGGCATGAACCGCGAAAAACTCATCCGCAAGGCCCGAGAGCGCGGTATTGATGCCCCGGACACGATGACCGATAACGAGGTCTGGATGCTGATTTTTGCCCCAGGCTTTTCGACTGCCGAGCAGGTGACGGACGTTTCCGGACGCGGTGTTGGCATGGACGTGGTGCGCAAAAACATCGCTGCCTTGAATGGTTCGGTGGAAATTGATTCCGTCGAAGGGGTGGGCATGCGCGTCTCGATCCGCTTGCCACTGACCCTGGCCATCATGGATGGCATGTCGGTGGGCGTGGGCAAGGAGGTATATATCCTGCCGCTGTCCTCGGTGGTCGAATCCTTCCAAGTCAATTCCGCCGATGTCAGCACAGTCACCCAAGGCTCTCAGCTGGTCAAAGTGCGCGATGAATATATGCCGGTTATCGGATTGGAGAAGGTCTTTGCCGTACCGCGCCAACCGGGTGACAAATCCACCAGCGATATTATGGTTGTGATTGAATCGGATGGCAGTCGGGTGGCCTTGTTGGTCGATGAGCTCTTGGGGCAGCACCAAGTGGTTGTGAAAAATCTGGAAAGTAATTATCGTAAGGTTCCAAATATTTCTGGAGCAACTATTTTAGGTGATGGCACCGTTGCCCTTATTTTGGACACCAGTAGTTTGGTGCGTAAATCTCGATAAACATCGAAAATGCAAGGGATCAGGAATGGCAACGCTTATTAAAAATACAGGAAATAAAGATTCTGGTACGCGTGAGTATCTTACTTTTCGACTTGGAGAAGAAGAGTATGGCATTGATATCCTGAAGGTGCAGGAAATCCGTGGCTATGAAGAGCCTACACGCATTGCAAATGCACCTGATTTTATTCGAGGTGTTGTGAATTTGCGTGGCACCATCGTGCCTATTGTGGATATGCGGCGTAAATTAAATTGCGCCAACGTTGAATACAATAGTTTTACGGTGGTGATTATTCTTAATTTGCATAATCGTATCGTGGGTGGGGTGGTGGATTCCGTCAGTGATGTGATGGAGCTGGCCGCCGATGCGATTCGTCCTGCACCAGATATTGAGAGTGCCATTGACAGCTCCTGCATTCTTGGGTTGGGATCCACAGGGGGAAGAATGTTAATTTTGCTGGATATTGAAAAACTCATGTCCAGTGTAGAAATGGGATTGGTGGCACCCACTGAATAAAACAGGAAGAAAAATACATTCTTTTATCGATGGAGTTACGAAGTCGTTCGTACTGTTAGTGCTGCAAAAGTTTGCAGCAGCAGGTGGAGTTCATGCGCCAATTTGATCGTTCTACGCCTCTGGCTGTGCAGCCAGCAACCGCAATGGGCAGCGGATCTGTTGCGCAAGAGCGCGAGTTTGCCTGGACTTCTGCGGATTTTTCCCGTGTCCAAAGTTTGATTTATAAGCATGCCGGCATCAGCCTGCACGATGGCAAACACGCCATGGTGTATAGCCGTTTATCGCGGCGACTTCGAGAAACCGGATACGAAAGTTTTGATGCTTATTTGGATTGGTTAGAGCGACACGGCGATGCCAATGAGTGGCAGCAATTTGTTAATGCATTAACAACCAACTTAACGGCTTTTTTTCGCGAAAATCATCACTTTGAGGCACTGGCTCAGTTGTTAAAAACCAAGCCTGCCAATACCCCTTGGAGGGTGTGGTGCAGTGCCGCTTCTACAGGCGAAGAGCCCTATTCTATTGTGATGACAGCCCTTGAAAGCCTGGGTGCTCAGGCAAATTTTAAACTCATTGCCAGTGATATTGATTCCAGAGTACTGGGTGCTGGGGCCCATGCTGTTTATCGTATGGAGACTGTAAAAAGTCTGAGCCAAGAGCGATTAAAGAATTTTTTCTTGCGCGGTAAAAATAGCAATGCAGGGATGGTACGCGTCAAGCCTGAGCTGCGGAAGATGATTGACTTTATTCAGGTTAATTTAATTAAAGATGATTGGCCTTTTAAAGATTTATTTGATGTGGTTTTTTGTCGCAATGTTATGATTTACTTTGATGCATCTACACAGCGAAAAGTGCTTGAAAAAATTCACCGCGTTATGAAACCAGGCGGAACATTGTTTGTTGGGCATGCGGAAAATTTTAGTGATTCGCGAGATTTGTTTGTCTTAAAGGGAAAAACAATCTATGAACGCGTTTAACTTTTTTAAAAAATAACTAGAGAAATAAAGGCAAACCATGAATCCTATGCACACAGGGCAGGGGAGCACCTCACCCCAGGCGGGGAGCAGCGGGAGTGCCTGGGAAAGCAAGCGCAGCATCATGCCGCAAATTGCGAGACCAAGTATTGCGGGGGTTGGTCGGCGTGCGCCAGTGGGCGGACCTCCTTTGTCTTTGGCTGATTTGGGGAATTTACGAGAACGCCAGCATAAGCCTGGAGAAGCTTCTTTTTATTATTTTGATCATCATTTTCAATATGGCGCTGTAAAAGTATTGCCGGGTGAATATTATGTCACCACTGAAAATATGATGATTTGCACGGTGCTGGGATCATGCATTGCAGCGTGTTTGTGGGATCGTAGTTTAAACATTGGCGGCATGAATCATTTCATGTTACCCGAAGGGGATATTGCAGATACCTCGGGCCGTTATGGTTCTTTTGCCATGGAGGTTTTGATTAACGAGATGTTTAAACTAGGTGCCCGCCGGGAAAATATGCAAGCCAAAATATTTGGTGGCGGCCAGGTCATGGCAAGTTTTACCACGATGAATGTGGGGGAGCGCAATACCGATTTTGTAACTCAGTATTTGCAAACGGAGCGTATTCCCATCGTTTCAGAAGATGTGCTAGATATTTATCCCCGCAAAGTCGTGTACTTTCCCACAACCGGGAAAGCCATGGTTAAACGTTTAGCCCACGCCCATCCGGAGGCATTGGTTGAGCGCGAACGCTCAACCGGCAGCGCAGTCCAATTGGCCAAGCGCAGTGCCGGTGGCAGTGTGGATTTGTTTTGAATAATTAAGGCTAAAAACGCATGAGTAGCAAGATTCGGGTAGTGGTGGTGGATGATTCTGCATTAGTGCGCAGTTTACTGACCGAAATCATTAATCGCCAACCAGATATGGAGTGCATCGGCACGGCCAACGATCCTTTGATTGCACGTGAAATGATTCGTGAGCTCAATCCCGATGTCATTACCCTGGATGTTGAAATGCCGCGCATGGATGGCATTGATTTTTTGGGGCGCTTGATGCGTTTGCGGCCCATGCCGGTGCTGATGATTTCCACTTTGACCGAGCGTGGAGCGGAGGTCACCATGCGGGCGTTGGAGTTGGGGGCGGTGGATTTTGTGGCCAAACCCCGGATTGGGGTGGCCAATGGCTTGACCCAGCTAGCGACCGAAATTGTCGAAAAAATCCGTATCGCGGCAAAAGCCCATGTGCATCGCATGGTGCGTCCACCAGTCCCTACGGGCACGCAGGCAAGTGCGCCAGTGCTGTCCAGTACCGCCTTGCTGGGGCGGCTGTCCACCGAAAAATTAATAGCTATTGGCGCTTCAACTGGGGGCACTGAGGCTATTAAAGAGGTGCTTATCCAGATGCCTGCAGATGCACCCGCTATCATTATTACCCAGCACATGCCGCCGGGGTTTACCACCAGCTTTGCGGCACGGTTAAACAGCCTTTGCCAAATTACCGTCAAAGAGGCGGTGCATGGTGAGCGCATCTTGCCTGGGCACGCCTATATTGCGCCCGGTGGCAAACAGTTTGCGATCAGCCGCAGTGGTGCCAACTATGTGGCGGTGGTCAATGATGATCCACCCGTCAATCGCCACAAACCTTCGGTCGAAGTGCTGTTCAAATCGGTGGCCCAGCATGTGGGGCGCAATGCGTTTGGCATCATGCTCACCGGCATGGGGGCGGATGGTGCTGCGGCCATGCGGCAGATGAAGGATGCAGGCAGCTACAACTATGTGCAGGATGAGGCCAGTTGCATCGTCTTTGGCATGCCCCGTGAAGCCATCGCCCATGGCGCAGCCGATGAAGTATTGCCTTTGGGAAAAATTGGCGAGGCCTTGCTGGGCCGTCTGCGCTCGGCGGGTGGAGAAGTGCGCCACCGGATTTAATTTCGCTCGCTGGTTCGCAGCTTTGGGTCGGCGGCACTTGGCTGCCTGCGCAGGCCACCCTGCAGGGGCGATGGCCAGGGGCACCAAAAAGCCCCTGCATAACAGGGGCTCGGTGGCCATTGGGCTTGTCGTGCTCAGGCCTGTTTAGAACGTGTTTACGATTTCCGCGCGAAGGGGTGCGGGATGCGGATCGGGATGGGCTGCAAGGCGCAAACCACAGACATAGCCGTAGCTATGGCGAGGATTTGCAACGCCGCAGACCGCCCGAGGCCGCGACTGCACACCCGCGAGGAGATCGTGAACACGTTCTTAGTGGTTAGGCCGTTAATTTGTCGGCCATCTCGATGAGGCGCTTGGTTTGGTGACCGATCGAGGCTTTGACCTCGTCGGTAAATGCAGCCCCTTGGGTGTGGCTGTACCCATAAGGGTTGCCGCCGGTTTTAAAGAGGGCCGGGTCGGTAAACCCTGGGGCAACGATGATGCTGCCCCAGTGCATCGCGGTGTAATAAAAGGTCAGAAGGGTCGATTCCTGCCCGCCGTGGGCGTTTTGCGCGGAAGTCATCGCCGAGACGGCTTTGTTTGCCAAGCCGCCTTGGGCCCATACACCCCCCAAGGTATCAATAAACGCCCGCATTTGACTGGCCATGCCGCCAAAGCGGGTGGGGGCGCAGAACAGGTAGGCGTTGGCCCACGCCATGTCAGCGGCGCTGGCCGTGGGGATGTGGGCCATGGCATCGGCTTGGGCTTTCCAGGCGGCTTGCCCTTCGACCACAGCGGCGGGCGCGGTTTCGGCCACCTTCAGCAGCCGCACTTGAGCGCCTGCTGCTTTCCCCGCTTCGGCAGCGATGCTAGCGATTTGGTAGTTGGTGCCGTAAGTGGAGTAATAGACCACAGCAAGTTGCACACGCATACATCATCTCCTTGAATAGCCATCGAAAGACATGGGGCATCTTGCTACAGATGGTGCCCAGGGAGAACTAGGGTTAGCCATCAACGGCCAGGAGCTGGGCGATCCGCTGGCGCAGCACGGGCAGAAACTCTGCCTCCAGCCAGGGGTGCTGTTTTAACCAACCGTTGTTGCGCGGGCTGGGGTGCGGCAGGACGATGGTGCTGGGCAGTTGTGCCAGCTGCTTGCCGCGCAGTTGCTCCACGGCTTGGGTGATATTGCGCGGCAGATGCGGCAGGTGCCAGGCCAGGGCGTACTGCCCCAGGACGATGGTCAGTGCCACCTGGGGCATGCGTGCCAGCAGCGGTGCTCGCCAGGTGGGGGCGCACTCTGGGCGCGGGGGCAAGTCGCCAGATTTGCCCGTGCCAGGGTAGCAAAACCCATGGGGAGCAGGCTGACCAGGTGGGGGGCGTAAAACTGCGCGGGGGTCAAACCCAGCCAGGCACGCAAACGTTGGCCGCTGGCATCGTCAAACGGGATACCGCTGGCATGCACTTTGCGTCCGGGCGCTTGCCCGGCGATCACGATGCGGGCGCTGCTGCCCGCCTGCACCACCGGGCGCGGGCCCAATGGCAGATGGGCCGCACACAGGGTGCAGGCCCGTACGCGGCGCAGCAGGGTGTCCAAATCTTGTTCTGGCGGGGTGACGTAGTGCGCATCCATAACGGGCAAGTGTAGGAAAGAGCGCGACGGGGGCGGTAGGCGCTAGGATGGCAGCCCTATGGCCAAAGCAGCTTCTTTTCCCAGTTCGACACCCTCCCCCCACCCGCCACTGGCAGAGCGCCTGCGCCCGCAGTCCCTGGCCGAAGTGATTGGCCAGCAGCATGTGCTGGGGCCGGGAATGCCGCTGCGCCTGGCCTTTGAATCGGGGCGGCCCCACAGCTGTATTTTGTGGGGGCCGCCGGGCGTGGGTAAAACCACGATTGCCCGGTTGATGGCCCAGGCGTTTGATGCCCAATTCATTGCCATCAGTGCCGTGCTGGGCGGCGTGAAAGAAATCCGCGAGGCGGTGGAGCAGGCCCAGGCCGCTGCCAGCGGCTTGCTGGCGCAGCGCACCATTGTGTTTGTCGATGAGGTACACCGCTTCAACAAAAGCCAGCAGGATGCTTTCTTGCCGCATGTGGAAAGCGGACTGTTTACCTTTGTGGGAGCCACCACCGAAAACCCATCGTTTGAAGTTAATAGCGCCTTGCTCTCGCGCTCGGTGGTGTATGTGCTGCAGCCATTGGCCTTGGAAGATTTAGAGCAAATTGTGGTCAAAGCGCAGACTGTACAATCGCTACCAGCTATCGAAAAAGAAGCATTGCAAACCCTGGTGGCCTATGCCGATGGCGATGCCCGGCGGTTGCTCAATACCCTGGAGACGTTGGCGGTGAGCGCTGAACAGGCCGGTGTCCACGAAATCACCACCGCCTGGCTACAGCAGGTGCTGGGCCAACAATTGCGCCGCTACGACAAGGGCGGCGAACAGTTCTACGACACCATCAGCGCCCTGCACAAAAGCGTGCGCGGCTCCGACCCCGATGCCGCCCTGTACTGGCTGGTGCGCATGCTCGATGGCGGGGCTGATCCACGCTATCTGGCGCGGCGCATTGTGCGCATGGCGTGGGAAGACATTGGCCTGGCGGACCCCCGGGCCTTGCAAATGGCCAATGATGCCGCGCACACCTATGAGCGCCTGGGCAGCCCGGAAGGCGAATTGGCCCTGGCCCAAGCCGTGCTGTACCTGGCGGCTGCGCCCAAAAGCAATGCCGGCTACATCGCCTACAAACGCGCCCGGGCCCTGGTGCAAAACGATGGCAGCCGCCCCGTGCCGCTGCACTTGCGCAATGCGCCAACCAAACTCATGCAGCAACTGGACTATGGCAAAGGCTACCGCTACGCCCACGATGAGGCCGATGGCTTTGCTGCAGGGGAAAATTATTTTCCTGAAGGCCTGCAGCCGCCCCCGCTGTATGAGCCGGTAGCGCGCGGGCTGGAAATCAAGATTGGCGAGAAACTGCACACGCTGCGCCAGCGCAATGCACAGGCACAGGCACAGGCACCAAGCCCACCCCTGGCCAAAGAAGCCAAATAAGCCCAATCCGCCTGGGCGAGCGGCTGGGGCATGGCCTGCCCAGCGCGTTGCAGTGAAACAACAAAAAACAAAAAATTGTTATCTTTTGTTTTATAAATTTATAAGCCATTGAAAAAATTCAATAAATATTAGAAATTGAAGTTTTTCGCCCCCTGCTTTTCCAGCACTCCCTAGGGTTATGCCTAGGTTCTTCCGCCGCAGCAGCACCGCTGTCGTGGAAAATTGCGCCACTTGGCCAGGTAGGCATCCACTGCTTGCCTGGCTTTTATATCGGCTGCTTCCTGACTTGATGGTGTCAAGCCCAGGAGCAGCCACCCCAGAGCTGGTGTGCATCCTGCGTGACGGGCACACTGGGTTTAATCTATTACGCAATCCATCCGAAGGAGCGTTCATGCTGTTTGGCAAGCTATTGCCGCGCGAAGGCAATTTTTTTGAAATGTTCAACCAGCACGCCCAGCGCATGGTTGAAGCAGCGCAAGCATTTTCTGATCTGGTGGCGAACTACAGCGATGTTGAGCTACGCGAGAAATTCAACCAAGCGGTCGATGAGGCCGAGCAAGCCGCTGACCGTGTAACCGATGAAGTCAATCGCACCTTGCACCAAACCTTCATCACCCCCCTGGATCGCGAGCACATCCATGCCTTGATCGACACCATGGACGATGTGGCCGACCTGATTCAGGACAGCGCCGACACCATGTTCCTCTACGACGTGCGCGTAATGACCCCCGAAGTCATTGAGCTGACGGGGCTGAACATGCGTTGCTGTGAGCTGGTGCGCGATGTAGTCAAGCTGCTGGACCGCGTCAGCGATAGCAAAACGGCCGATGCCGCACTCAAACTGTGCAATGAAATCGACAAGGTCGAATCCGACGCGGACCGCGTCCTGCGCTCGGCCATGAGCAAGCTGTTCCGTGAAGAGCAAGACATGCGCGAGCTGCTCAAGCTCAAGGTGCTCTATGAGCTGATGGAGTCGGTCACCGACAAATGCGAAGACGTTGCCAAGGTGGTTGAGGGCATCGTCCTCGAAAACGCCTGATTTCTCCCAGCACAACAAGGAATTCCGGATTATGGAACCCATACAAGCTGCCCTATGGGTGGTCATCCTGCTGGTAACAATGGCCTTGGTGTTCGACTTCATGAACGGGTTTCATGATGCTGCTAACTCCATTGCCACGGTTGTCTCTACCGGCGTGCTCAGACCGGGCCAAGCGGTGCTGTTTGCCGCATTTTTTAACGTTGCCGCGATCTTCGTCTTTCACCTGAGCGTGGCCGCCACCGTCGGCAAAGGCATCGTCGAGGCCGATATTGTCGATACCCACGTGGTCTTCGGCGCACTGGTGGGGGCCATTACGTGGAACCTTATCACCTGGTATTACGGCATCCCGTCCAGCTCCTCGCACGCCTTGATCGGTGGGCTGGTGGGCGCGGGCTTGGCCAAGGGCGGTTTCAGCGCCCTGATTGCCGGCGGAATTTTGAAAACAGTGGCGTTTATTGTCATCTCGCCGCTGCTGGGCTTTTTGCTCGGTTCGTTGATGATGGTGCTCGTTGCCTGGGTTTTTCGCCGCGCCCGCCCCAACCGGGTCGATGGCCTGTTTCGCAAGCTGCAACTGGTCTCGGCGGGTGCTTACTCTCTGGGCCACGGCGGCAACGATGCCCAAAAAACCATTGGCATCATCTGGTTGCTGCTGATTGCCACGGGCTACACCTCGGCCAGCGAGGCCAGCCCCCCCACCTGGGTCATCATCAGCTGCTACGCCGCCATTGGCTTTGGCACCATGTTTGGCGGCTGGCGCATCGTTAAAACCATGGGACAAAAGATCACCAAACTCAAACCTGTGGGCGGCTTCTGCGCCGAAACCGGCGGTGCCCTGACCCTGTTTGTGGCCACCTTCCTGGGCGTGCCAGTCTCGACCACGCACACCATCACGGGGGCGATTGTGGGCGTGGGCTCCACCCAGCGGGCCAGTGCTGTGCGCTGGGGCGTAGCGGGCAACATCGTCTGGGCGTGGCTTTTGACCATTCCGGCCAGCGCCTTTGTGGCCTCGATTGCCTACTGGATTAGCTTGCAGCTGTATTAAAAAAGAAGCTGCTCACGCTTTATTTACAAAGGTTTGAGTGCATTTGCAGGCTAAAACCTTTGTTTTTAAAGCGCAGACAGCTCTTTTTTTAAAATCACCCCATCCTCTTCTTTTCCTATATAATCGCGCGTTTTCGGCGTGTCGCTGGCCGGGTGGCCATGTCGCGTGTCTCAAACGTTGAAAAATTTACCACCACCCGAAGGAATAACCATGGTCGTCATCCGACTTTCCCGCAGCGGCTCCAAAGCCCGCCCGTTCTTCAACATCGTTGCCGCTGACAAGCGTGTGCGTCGCGACGGCGCTTTCATTGAGCGCCTGGGTTTCTACAACCCCAACGCCCGTGGCGCTGAAGAAGGCCTGCGCCTGGCGCTGGACCGCGTGGCTTACTGGAAGAGCGTTGGTGCGCAAGCTTCGGACACCGTTGAGCGTCTGGTCAAGCAAGCTGCTGCCAAAGTGGCTGCCTAACTAGCGGTCGCTAAGCCTCGCGCTTCTGACTGCAAGCAAAGCTCCGTTAGCATCGCTGACGGGGCTTTTTTTATGGATTCAATGAGTTGTTTATGAGCGAATTGCCCCTGTTATCTGCCACCGACCTGCCCAGCGATGCCGTTGAAGTTGGGCGCATTGCCGATGCTTGGGGGGTGAAGGGCTGGTTCAAGGTTGTAGCCTTCAGCAGCGATCCGCAGGCTTTGATGGCCGCGCCGCAATGGTTTTTGCAGCCCGCGGAAAAAGGCGCCAAAACCTTTGCGGGCACCGTCATCCTGCCCGTCAAGCAAATTCGCTGGCATGGCGATGGCCTGGTGGCCACCAGCCTGGACGTGGTCAGCCGCAACCACGCCGAAGCCTTGCGCGGTGCCCGTATTTTTGTGGCCCGCGAGCATTTTCCGCAGGCCCAAGATGGTGAGTATTACTGGGTTGATTTACTCGGGCTGACAGTGCGCAACCGCGAGGGCGTGGTGCTGGGCGTGGTCAAAGACCTGCTGTCCACCGGCCCGCAAACCGTGCTGGTGCTCAGTCAAGCGCTTGAGGGCAAAACGATCGAGCGCATGATTCCTTTTGTCGATGCCTATATCGACAGCGTTGATCTGCCGGGCAAAACCATCGTCGCCGATTGGCAACTGGATTACTAAGACTGCCGCCTGGGCCATGCGCTTTGACATCCTGACCCTGTTCCCGCAAATGTTTGCGCCATTTCTTGAAAACGGCGTGACCCGCCGTGCCTTTGCCAGCGGCCAGGTCGAAGTGCATTTATGGAATCCGCGCGACTTTGCCGAGGGCAATTACCGCCGGGTGGATGACCGCCCTTTTGGCGGCGGCCCTGGCATGGTGATGCTGGCCGATCCGCTGCAGCGCTGCCTGGATGCCGCCCAGCAAAGCCGGGCGCAAGCGCTGCCCGAAGAGGCGGTGGTGCCTGTGGTGCTGTTTTCACCCATTGGCCACACCTTGCACCATGGCGCGGTGGCGCAGTGGGCCCAGGGCAGCGGGGCCATTTTGCTGTGTGGGCGTTACGAAGGCATCGACCAGCGCTTTATTGATGCCAACGTCACCCACCAAATCAGCCTGGGGGATTTTGTTCTCTCCGGTGGGGAGCTGGCCGCGCTGGTGCTGCTCGATGCCATCACCCGCCTGCAGCCTGGGGTGCTCAATGACGCGGGCAGCTTTCAGCAAGACAGCTTTAATCCGGCCTTGGATGGTTTGCTCGATTGCCCGCACTACACCCGCCCCGAAGTGTGGCAAGGCCACAGCGTGCCTGCGCCGCTGCTGTCGGGCCACCATGCCCACATTGAGCGCTGGCGGCGTGAGCAAAGCCTGCGCCTCACCGCCCAGCAGCGCCCACAACTGCTGCAACAAGCCCGCCGCCAAGGGCGTTTGACGGCGCAGGACGAGGCCTTCTTGCGCACACTGCCAACTGCGCCGGACGATGCCGATATTGCAGGGCATTAGTTGCTCCTGATTGGGGGATTGCTATAATGCGCGGTTCTTTGATCCTCTTTCCGGCCGCTGCAAAATGTTTTGCAGCTTATGGTGCCAATCCCGGCACTTGCCAATTTCGGCGCGGTTACGATCAATGTGGATGAACCATGAATTTGCTGCAAACCCTTGAGCAAGAAGAAATTGCTCGTTTGAACAAAGAGATCCCTGACTTCAACCCTGGTGACACCGTCATCGTGAGCGTGAACGTCGTCGAAGGCAGCCGCAAGCGCGTGCAGGCTTACGAAGGTGTGGTGATCGCCAAGCGCAACCGTGGCCTCAACAGCGGCTTCATTGTGCGCAAGATCTCCAACGGTGAAGGTGTGGAACGTACCTTCCAAACTTACTCGCCCCTGATCGCCAAAATCGAAGTCAAGCGCCGTGGTGACGTGCGCCGTGCCAAGCTGTACTACCTGCGTGGTCTGACTGGCAAGAAAGCCCGCATCAAGGAAAAACTGCCCCAGCGCAAAGCGGCTGTGGCCGCCGCAGCCCCTGCTGCTGCGGAGTAAGCACCGCCCCCCTGCCCAGCAGGGGAACATGGGACTGGACAAAAGCCGCTACAGTTTTGCTGTGGCGGCTTTTTTGTTTTTGCTATGTCTTCCCCCTCTTCTTCCCCCGGTTTTCAGCGCCCTGTCGGCATTCCATCGTTCGACCCCCGGCAAGTACCGATTTCTGGCCGCGATAGCCACTTGCCCGCGGTGGCCCGCCTGGCGCAAACGGAGCAAGCCCTGCGCCAGCGCTTTGCCAAGCCCCCGGTGTGGCAGCCAGAGTTGCGTGGCGAGCCGGCCTTTGTTGAGCGCCCGGTGGCTGAAGCGGCTGTGCTTTTGCCCCTGGTGCAGCGCTCCAGCGGGCTGACGGTGCTGCTGACCCAACGCAGCGCGCAGCTTTCCAGCCACTCAGGGCAAGTGGCATTCCCGGGGGGGCGCACCGACCCTGAAGACCGCGATGCCATCGCCACCGCCTTGCGCGAAGCCTGGGAAGAGGTGGGCTTGGCCCCGCAGCGCGCCCAGGTGCTGGGCAGCCTGCCGGTGTACACCACGGGCTCGGCGTTCAACGTAACCCCTGTAGTAGCCCTGGTGCCGCCCCAGCCACTCAAGCCCAATCCGCAAGAGGTGGCCCAGGTGTTTGAAGTGCCGCTGGCCTTCATCCTCGATCCGGCCAACCACCAACGCCACCGCATGTTCTGGCAAGGGCGTGAGCGCGAATGGTTTGCCATGCCTTACAAAGACCCGCACGACCCCTTGGGAGCTGAGCACTTTATCTGGGGTGCCACGGCGGGCATGCTGCGCAACTTTTACCGCTTTATGGCTGCGCAATAAACACCTCATGTGCCGCTGGTGGCCGCTATGATCGACGGCATGAGTTTTTTTGCCATCCTGTTTGCCTTGATGCTGGAGCAGGCCCGCCCCCTGCAGCGTGACAACCCCGCTTACCAAGGTTTGAAAGCCTGGGCCGTCTCGGTGCGCCGCAGCTTGGATGCCCAAGTCGATGAAAGTGAGCAAGTTCTTGCCACCTCGCCCTGGCTGGCCGTAGGCACCGCCGTGCTGGTGCCCGTCCTGGCGGCCATGGGTGTGTATTGGCTGCTGTTGGCCACGGTTGGCTGGCCGCTGGCGCTGCTGTGGAACGTGGCAATTCTTTACCTCACCCTGGGGTTCCGGCAATTTAGCCACCATTTCACGGCCATTCGCGATGCCTTGACCGAGGGCGACTTGCCTGCCGCACGCAGCGCCTTTGCCCACTGGCACCCACAGGCCGATCCCGCACCGACTGAGCAAGGCTTGCTGGAGCAGGTGGTGGCCCACTCCGTGGTGCAAGCCCACCGCCATGTATTTGGCGTATTTGTGTGGTTCACCCTCTCCATGCTGTTGGGCTTGGGGCCGGCGGGTGCGGTGCTCTACCGCACAGCGGAATATTTGGGGCGCGACTGGTCAGCCCAGCCCAGTGCGGGGGTGCAACCGGTCAGTGAACGCCTGCAAGCGGCAGTGCAGCGTGCCTGGTGGTGGCTCGATTGGCTGCCCGCCCGCTTAACGGCCATTGGCTTTGCGGTTGTTGGAAGCTTTGAAGACACCCTGGCCGGGTGGCGCACCTATGCGCAAAAAGCCCCCCAGGACAACGATGGCCTGGTGATCGCAGCCACGGCTGGGGCACTGCACATTGATCTGGGGGCGTACGGCATGCCCAACGGCCTGGCACCTCAAATGCAGCATTTGTACAGCTTGGTGGGCTTGGTATGGCGCTTGGTTGCGGTGTGGCTGCTACTGCTGGCGCTATTAACCCTGGGGCGCTTATTGGGTTAATTGATCTGCCTCAACAAAGACATAGGCTTTTTGTTGGATTGGTGTTAAACCGTTGTTAGCACGGTTCTTCTAGACACAAAAAACCTCTAGTATCAGCGGCTGCACAGCACATTCATCCAAACATTGGTTTTGGCCAATGTGCTTTACACAGTGAGGCCCTATGCGCTCTATTGCTGATTTATCGACACAGCCTGCCACTGCGGCAGCTGCTTTCTCGTCTTTGCCATCGCACCGGGCGGGCGCGCAAAGCGCTTCCTCGGTGGGTCGGGGTTACGATTTTCCAGAGTCCATGCTCTTGATGTCCACCACCGACAAGCAAGGGCGCATCACCCACTGCAATCAGGCGTTTGAAGAGGTCAGTGGCTTTAGCAAGCACGAGCTAATGGGGCAACCGCACAACATCGTGCGCCACCCCGACGTGCCGTCCGAGATTTTCAAGGATCTGTGGGCCACCATTGGACATGGCCGCATTTGGCAAGGCACGGTGAAAAATGCACGCCATGGCGGTGGCCATTATTGGGTGCGGGCTTACGTTACCCCGGTGCTGCAAGCGGGTAAACCGATTGGTTATATGTCGGTGCGGGCCCGGGCCAGCGACCAAGAAATTGCCGAGGCCCAAAAACTCTACGCAGACATCGTGGCCGAGCGCGGTCGTGCCAAACCGCGCTTTATTCTGCACGGGGGCCGCATTCGCGTCTTTGGCTGGCGCAACCAGTGGGGCAAGTTGCAGCGCCTGAGTTTGACCCAGCGCCAAGCCGTTTTGCAGCTGCCGCTGGTGGTCTTGGCGCTGCTGTTTCCCCTGCTGGGATGGACGGCACCTTGGCAGCTGGGCGTATTGGCCGCCTTGCTGCTGGGCTGGTCGGCGATGGCGCTGGGCTGGTTGCACCGGCGCATTACCCAGCCATTGGAGGCCATTCATGCCCTGAGCGCTGAAATCGCCAGCGGTGAGCTATCGGGCACCTTGCCCAAAGATTTGCCACCGCATCCGCTGGGTTTGCTGCAGGAGCGGATGAAGCAAATCCACATCAACCTGCGGGCCGTGTTTGGCGATGCCAAACACGAAATTGATGGCTTCTATGCCGTGGCCCGGGAGCTGACCGAGGGTGCAGGGCGCTTGTCCGAATGCACGGACCGCCAAGCGCAGGACTTGCAAGAGACGGCCACCGCCATGGAGCAAATGGCCCAAACCATTGCGCAAAGCCGGCAAACAACAGAGCAAATTCAGCGTGAGACCGAGCGCAGTGCCCAGCTCTCGACCGAAAGCGAACAAGCCATGCAGCGCAGCCAGCAGTTGATGCAAGAGCTGCAGCAATCGTCCCAGCAGATGGGGCACATCATCTCCACCATCGAAAGCATTGCTTTTCAAACCAATATCTTGGCCTTGAATGCCGCCGTCGAGGCCGCCCGTGCCGGGGAGCAAGGCCGAGGGTTTGCCGTGGTGGCCGCTGAGGTGCGCAATCTGGCGCAAAACAGCGCCAAGGCGGCGGGGGAAATCCGCCAGCTGATTGCCGGCTCAACCGAGCAAATTAGCCGCAGCGCAGCGCAAATGCAGTCGGCCAGCCAATCCATGGGCCAGTCGGTGCAGGCGGTGCAACAGGTGCGCAAGGAAATGCAAGGCATGCTGGTCACCATGACCGAACAAAGCGCGGGCATCGCCCAGGTGAATGTGGCGCTGGCCGATCTGGACCACGTCACCCAGGACAACGCCCGCATGGCGCACGACTACGCCCAGTCGGCCGAGCGCATGGACGGCAGCACGGGGGTGTTGCGGCGCACGCTGGATGTTTTTCGGTTTTAATATTTAGATAGCTGTCACCGCTTGTATATCAACAACTTCATGGCTTTAATAGCCTGAAATCAATAATTCACAGGCGCAGACAGCTCTTCAAACAATGCGGCATACAGCCGATGCCGTTGGGCGTTGATGCTGTGCCCCACCTGTGCCAGCACGGCGCAACCAGGTTCGTGCAAGTGGGTGCAGTTGTAGAACTTGCAGCTGCTGGCGTGTTGGTGGATGTCGGGCATAAAGTGCGCCAGCGCTGTGGGGGCAATGTGGCGCAGGCCAAATTCTTGAAAGCCGGGCGAATCAATCAAGGCGCTGCGCCGCGCGCCATCCAGCCAGTACCAGGTGGTGGTGGTGGTGGTGTGGCGGCCCGAGTTGAGCGCTTGCGAGATTTCCCCCGTCGCCGCCTGCGCTTGGGGAATGAGCAGGTTGATCAGCGTGCTCTTGCCCGAACCGGACGGCCCCAGCACCAAGGTGGCTTTGTCGGCAAACAGCTGGGCCAGCAGGGCGGTTTGTGCATCGCTGGGCTGGGCCAGATTCAGCCCCAGCGTGCGGTAGTGCGGCTGCCCCTCTTCATCGGTGATGGCGCGGTACGCCGCCAAGCGCTCCCAGGCCTGGGCAAAGGGCGCGGTTAAATCACTTTTGTTCAGGGCAATGATGGGGGGGATGCCAGCGGCCTCTGCGGCAATCAAGGCGCGGGCCAGTTGGCTTTCAGAGAACACCGGCTCGGCCGCGATCAGGATCAGCACTTGGTCAATATTGGCCGCAAAGGATTTGGTGCGAATCTCGTCCTGGCGGTAGAGCAGATTGCGCCGCGCCTGTACTTTTTCGATACTGCCCTCCTCCCCCTGGCCTGGGGGGGCGGGCAGCCACAGCACGCGGTCACCGACCAGGGCTTGATTTTTTTTGCCCCGGGGGTGGCAGATGCGGCGGTTGCCATCGGCGCTCTCCACCACGCAGTGGCGGCCATGGCTGCCCACGACCAAGCCCTCTTGCAAGCCCACACCTTCTGTATTGCTAGCAGCTGGCGCTGATTTGGCGCTATTTTTACGACTCATACACGGCTTTCTTGGCGCTGTAGCTGCGCTAAGCGCTCTACTGCTGGGGGGTGTGAATAGTAAAAGCGGGCGTACAGCGGGTCCGGGGTGAGGGTGGCCGCGTTGTCCTCATACAGCTTGAGCAGCGCACTGGCCAAGGCCGCCGGCTGCGCTTGGGCGGCCGCGTAGGCATCGGCCTGAAATTCATCGCGGCGCGAAAAATGCGCCATCAGCGGTGCCAGCCAAAAACTAAACACCGGCACCACCAGCAAAAACAGCAGCAGCGCCACGCCAGGGACGTGGCCCATTTGCGCCCCGCTTAACATGCTGCTGCTCGATCCCAGGGCCAAGGCCAGCGAGGGGGCCACGCCCAGGCCGGTATAAAACCACGGCTGCTGGCTGACCCAGCCCAGCAGCGCCAACCCGCCCAGGCTGAGGGCAAACATGCCCAGCATGCGTTTGGTGATGTGGCGGTGTTTGAAGTGGCCCAGCTCGTGCGCCAGCACCGCTTCGACCTCATCGACATTGAGTTTTTTTAATAGCGTGTCGTAGAACACCACGCGCTTGGCATTGCCCAGGCCGGTGAAATAAGCATTGGCATGGGCCGAGCGACGGCTGCCATCCATCACAAACAAGCCCTTGGCGGCAAAGCCGCAGCGCTGCATCAAGGTGGTGACGCGCTCTTTCAGGGCCGCATCTTCCAGGGGCTGAAATTTGTTGAACAGTGGTGCGATAAAGGTCGGGAAAATCCACATCAGCAACAGCTGAAAGCCCGTCCACAGCCCCCAGGCCCACAGCCACCACAGGCTGCCAGCGGCTTGCATCAGCCACAGCACGGCAGCCACCAGGGGCAGGCCAATCACGGCGGCCAGTACGCTGCTTTTGCACAAATCTGCCAGCCACAGGCCCAGCGTGCTTTGGTTAAAGCCAAAGCGCTGCTCCACCACAAAGGTTTGGTAGAGCGAAAACGGCAGCTCCAACACGCCGGAAATCAAGGCAAACGCAGCCACCAGCGCAATTTGCTGCCCCAGCCCAGGCCCCATGGCGGCCAGCAGTGCCTGGTGCAGGGCATCTAGCCCGCCCAGCAGCGTCCAACCCAAAAGCAGCATGGCCCCCCAGGCCAGTTGCAGCAGGCCCACTTGCGCCTTGGCCAAGGTGTAGTCGGCCGCTTTTTGGTGCGCGGCCAGGGTGATTTTTTCAGCAAATGCGGCAGGCACGGCGCTGCGGTGGCGGGCCACATGGCGCACTTGGCGGGTGAGCAAACCCACTTGGGCCAAAAGTTGCAGCGCCAAGGCGCAGGCAAAGGCCGCCGTGAGGAGAAAACTGGGGGAAAAGAGGCTGGAGGACGACATGTGGCGCGAGTGTAGGCGACAATTTGTCCATGCTTTCCCCCGCTTCCAGTGAAACCCCGGCTGTTGTCAGCCCTCCTGCCGTTCCCCATTTGCCCAAGTCCGACCTTAACTTGGTGTGGCTCGATTGCGAGATGACGGGGCTGAACCCCACCACCGAACGCATCATCGAAATTGCTGTGGTCGTCACCGATGCCAATCTCCAAGTGCGCGTGCCTGGCCCGGTGCTGGTGATTCACCAAAGTGATGAACTGCTGAACGCCATGGATGCTTGGAACAAAGGCACACACGGGCGCAGCGGCCTGATCGACAAGGTCAAAGCATCCACCCTGAGCGAAGAGGATGCGCAGGAGCAGTTGCTCACCTTCCTGCGCCAGTACGTCCCCAAGAGCAAAGTGCCGCTGTGCGGCAACAGCATTGGGCAAGACCGGCGTTTTTTGGCGCTCTACATGCCCAAGCTAGAGGCCTACCTGCACTACCGCAATGTGGACGTAAGCACCTTGAAAGAACTGGCCCTGCGCTGGAAGCCCGAGGCCGTGAAATCTTTTAAAAAAGCCCAGCGCCATACCGCCTTGGCCGATGTGCTTGAATCCATTGACGAATTGCAGCACTACCGCCAGCATTTTTTATTGCCGTGACAAAAATCAGTAACTAGGCTAGAATCGCTGGCTTGCCTTTAAGGGTTGTCCCTAGAACTCTTTGGCAGATTTGTTACATCTTCCCATCACACTACCGGGCACGTTCATGCCACGGCGCTTTCAAGCTTTTACAGCCCAGTGCCCGCATTAGAACCATCCAGGCCCACCGCGATGCCGCTGCACCCTGCAGCCCAAAGGCATCAGACGGAATGTTTGACGGTGGATGTTGTTCCCCGTAACCGTCAAAAACGTAGCCATCCTTTTTGATCTCCACTGCGCAAAGGGCAGTGGCATGGCCGCGTTGTTATTGCATCACTATGAATACTGAAACTTTAGACCAGCCCATCGTGGCTGACGTGGCCGTGTCTGCTCCTGCCGTGGTTATTGAATCTGCTGCCCCTGCGGTGGCCGCTGTGGCCGAAGGCCCCAACCCCTTTATCGCTTTAGGCCTGGATGGCGCGCTGGTTCGTGCTGTCTCCGATCTGGGCTACACCCAGCCCACCGAAGTGCAAGCCAAAGTCATTCCCCTGGCCATGGGCAGTGGCAAGGCCGACGAAGCCAGCATCGACTTGATGGTGTCCAGCCAAACCGGCTCGGGCAAAACGGCTGCTTTCTTGCTGCCCGTGCTCAATACCCTGATCGCACAAAAAGCCATCGAAGCCGCTGCCGAGCAAGCCGAATTTGAGCGCCAGCGTGCCCAAGCGGCTGCCAGCGGTGAGGCCGCCCCAAAGCGTGCCAGGCGCAAAAACCCCATGCAGTCGCGCAATTTCAAGGCGGCCGTGCCCGGTGCCTTGGTGCTGTGCCCCACCCGTGAGCTGGCCCAACAGGTGGCGCAAGATGCCATTGAGCTGGTCAAGCACTGCAAAAATCTGCGTGTGGCCAACGTCGTCGGTGGCATGCCCTACCAACTACAAATTGCCAAGCTGCAAAACGCCGATTTGGTCGTGGCCACGCCGGGCCGTTTGCTGGACTTGCAGCGCAGCCTGCAAATCAAGCTGGACAAGGTGCAGTTCTTGGTGGTCGATGAGGCCGACCGCATGCTCGACCTGGGTTTTGCCGATGATCTGGAAGAGGTCCACCAAATGACCGCCCAGCGCAAGCAAACCATGATGTTCAGCGCCACCTTTGCGCCGCGCATTCAGCAGCTGGCCATGCGCGTGATGCACGACGGCGGTGCCAATGTGCAAAAAATCACCATCGCCACGCCCCAGCAGGGCCACGACAACATCCAGCAAAAACTGTACTGGGCTGACCATGCCCAGCACAAGCGCAAGCTGCTGGACCACTGGCTGCGTGACACCACCATCAACCAGGCCATCGTGTTTGCCTCCACCCAAGTGGAGTGCGACGGCCTGGCGCAAGACTTGGCAGAGGCCGGTTTCTCGGCCGCCGCTTTGCATGGCGCATTGAGCCAAGGGCTGCGCAACCGCCGTCTGCGGGCACTGCGTGAAGGGCAAATTCAGATTCTGGTTGCCACCGACGTGGCGGCACGCGGTATTGATGTGCCCACCATCACCCACGTCTTCAACTACGGTCTGCCCATGAAGGCCGAGGACTACACCCACCGCATTGGCCGCACCGGCCGCGCTGGGCGCGAAGGCATGGCCGTGACCTTTGCCGAATTCCGTGACCGCCGCCGTATTTTTGATATTGAAGGCTTTACCCGCCTGCAATTCAAACCCGAGACCATTGAAGGGCTGGAGCCACAGCAACGCTTCCCCAGCGGCTCCGAAGGCCGCCGTGGTGCGGGTGGCAACGACCGCGGTGGCTTCCGCGGTGGCCGCAGCGAAGGCGCGCCACGCCGCGAGGGTGGGTTTGGCGGCGGCAGCAGCTATGGCCGCAAGAGCGGGTTTGGCGGTGCCGGTGCTGCTGGCGGCGGCTTTGGCCGTGATAGCGAGCGTCCCCGCTTTGGTGACCGTCCCCAGCGCGATTTCCGTGATGCAGGTGGTGATCGTGGTGGCTTTGGTGCTGGCCGTGGCTTTGGCAACCGCGAAGCTGGCAATCGTGAAGGCGGCAGCCGTGACTTTGGTGCCAGCCGTGGTTTTGGCAATCGCGAAGGCGGTAGCCGCGACTTTGGCGCTGCACCCGCGCGTGAGTTCGCCCCCCGCCGCGATGGCGAAGGCTTTGGCCGTGGCAAACCCTTTGGCGATCGCAGCGAAGTGCGCCGCTTTGACGGTGAGCGCCGCGGCGCTGGTAATTTCGGTGGCGGCAAACCCGCTGGCAAGCCTTATGAACCCCGTGGCGGCAAGCGTTTTGCACGTGAGCATTAAGCAGCCCTAGCGGCAGCGCGCCAGCCATAAAAAAAACCGCTGCTCAACACAGCGGTTTTTTTGTGGGTGAGGGCGAAAGACCGGCTTACTTTTTCGGTGTCCAGGTCAGGTCTTTGTTTTCGGCCAGGCTGGCGCGCAGCATGTCCGCCAAAGGAGCCACCCGCTGGCGCAAGCTGATAGCCCCCAACTCGGCCGATTCCGCACCCGCTTTGGCACTGGTCTCGGCATCGGGCGACTGCGCGGCCAGCTCCAGCGCTTTGCGCCGCGCTTCATCGGCCTCAACCGCCTTGGCCAGGGTCTCCAAGGCTGCGGGAATTTGCGCCACCGTGATGATGCCGGGCTCGCCAGGTGTTTTGTCCAGCAACTGCAAGATGTGTTTGGCAGTGGCCTCCAGCATCAGCAAATCAGCTGCTGCACGCGATTGGAAGGTGTACATACAGAGTCCCTTTCTTTTGTGAGTAGTTTTGATGCATCCCGAAAGCCATTGTGCCGCGCTTATCCTGAAAAAGTCATTCGGCACAGCCCTTAGAACGTGATCACGATCTCCTCATGGGTGTGCGGGCGCGGCTTCGGGCGGTCTGCGTCGTTGCAAATCCTCGCAATAGCCAAGCTATTGCTGTGGTTTGCGCCTCGCAACCCATCCCGAACCGCATCCCCCACACCTTCATTCGAGATCATGAACACGTTCTTAGTGGCTAATTGCTGTCGCCAATCAACTTCAAATACGCCCGCCGTGTGGTCGGTGCGACCGAAGCGACCACCTGCTCGTACTGGGTTTTATGCCGTGTGACCAGCCGAATCGAGGCAATCGTGCGTGTTTTACCAAACCAATGGCAGGTGTGCTGCATCAGTAGCAGCTCGGCCGTCATGGTGAATGCAAAATCGCGCCGGGCCGCTGCATCCAGCCCTTCCGGGGCACAGGCAGCGCGAATGGCCTGGGCATGCAGCGCCAGCGCCTGGCGCATGTCAAAGGTGTAGGCGGGCAAGATGCGGTCCAGCAGCGGCAAGCCCAGGGGCAAGGTACTCACCCGAGTGGCTTCGGCGCTTTCTGTGGCAAAACCATCGGCAAAACGCTGGAAATGCTCCACCAATTCTTGCTCTTGCCGCCCCAAGGCATTCCAGGCGTGCTGCTGGCGCTCTGGGTCTTGAAACTCCAACGCCTTGAGATAACCATCAATCAAGGTGCCAAGAATTTTTTCTACCCGCGTGGGGGCCAAATGCTTGGCCAGCAATCCCATGCGACGGCGCTGCTCATTGGTTTGCAACCAAAAAATGCCTGCCCCAATGATCAATATCCAACTTAAACCACTCATAGCCACTCCCTGATCTGCCAAGTGTAGTCAGGGAATGCCGCGCTCCGCGCATAAAAAAACGGCCATTGCGGCCGTTGTGTTCGGCATGCGCTGTTTTTAGCGCAGCGAGGTAATCAGGTCGATGTAGCCTTGCTTGGCTTCGTCCAGGCTTTGGCCTTTGAGCTTTTCCCAAGCATCCCACTTGGCGCGGCCCACCATATCGGTGAAGCTGGGTTTTTTGGCTTCGTTATCCCCTTCGGTCGCTTGCTTGTACAAGGCGTAAATTTTCAGCAGCGTGGCGTTGTCGGGGCGCTCGCTCAGGCTGGTGGAGTTTTTTACGGCATCTTCAAAGGCAGCGTGCAAATCGGACATGGCGGGTCTCCAAAACAAAATTTGTAAAAACGACAGGAAAGTTGCAGTGTAGTCGAATTAAAAGAACGATCGTTCTTTATTTTGATTCGGGCGCAAAAATGGCCCCGCAGGGCCATTACGTGCAGCTGAAATTTTAGATGGTGCCGGAGGGCGGCTCAGGATCAAAGCTGGCCCCTGGGGGCAAAGCCATGGGCAGGTTGCCCGGGGCCCAGGGGGTGCGCAAAGCGCTGCGGGTCGGCTCAAGACCAGCATCTGGGCCGCGCAGCTCACGCCGTTCACCTTCGCGCTCGCCTTCGCGGTTGCGCATGCCGCCGCGCAGGTAGCGGTTGCGTGGCTGCTCGCCGCGCGGTAAGAAGCGGGCCAACTCAGTCAGCGCCATCTCGTACACACCGCGTTTAAATTCCACAACCACTTCCAGCGGCACCCAGTAATCGTTCCAACGCCAAGCATCAAACTCGGGGTGGTCGGTGGCCCGCAAGTTCAGATTCCAGTCGTAGCCCGTAAGCTGCAGCAAGAACCAAATTTGCTTTTGCCCTCGGTAATGGCCGCGTGCTTCGCGGCGTATAAATCGGTCTGGCACCTCGTAGCGCAACCAGTCGCGGGTGCGGGCCACGATGCGCACATGTTCAGGCTGGAGCCCGACTTCCTCGTGCAGTTCTCGGAACATGGCCTGCTCGGGCGATTCACCCCGATCAATGCCACCTTGCGGAAACTGCCAACTGTGTGTGCGTATGCGTTTGCCCCAGAACACCTGGTTCTTCTGGTTGAGCAAGATGATGCCGACGTTTGGGCGAAATCCGTCCCGGTCAAGCATAATCAAACCCCAATTTTTAACTTGGGTTCATTATGCATGGCCCCTTGCTCTCGGCAAGCGGGCCATGCCCATTTCCTGCACTACCACGCTCTTACTACCGGCCTCATTGCTATGAAAGCTTCGCATTTTTTAATCTCGACCCTGAAGGAAGCGCCTGCCGACGCTGAGATCGTCAGCCACCAACTCATGACCCGTGCGGGGATGATTAAAAAGCTCGGTGCTGGCGTGTACAGCTACATGCCCATGGGCCTGCGCGTGATCCGCAAAGTCGAAGCCATCGTGCGCGAGGAGATGAATCGCGCCGGAGCAATTGAAGTGACCATGCCCGTAGTGCAGCCGGCAGAGGCATGGCAAGAGACGGGGCGCTTTAGCAAAATGGGGCCTGAGCTGCTGCGCTTTCAGGATCGCCACGGGCGCGATTTTGTGATTCAACCGACCAGCGAAGAAGTGGTCACCGACATCGCCCGCCAAGAGTTCAAAAGCTACAAGCAGCTGCCCAAGAATCTGTACCAAATTCAAACCAAATTCCGCGATGAGCGCCGCCCCCGGTTTGGCCTGATGCGCGGGCGCGAATTCACCATGAAGGATGCCTACTCCTTCGACAAAGACCGCGACAGCGCCCAAGCCAGCTACCAAACCATGCGCGATGCTTACCAGCGCATTTTTGACCGTTTTGGCCTGCAATACCGTGCCGTGCGGGCCGACAGTGGTGCCATTGGCGGGGACTTGAGCGAAGAGTTTCAGGTGATTGCTGCCACCGGTGAAGATGCCATCGTGTACTGCCCGAACAGCGATTACGCCGCCAACATCGAAAAAGCCGAGAGCTTGGCCCCCGCCGGCCCCCGCCCAGCGGCCAGCGAGGCGCTGGAAAAAATCGCCACCCCCGGCAACAGCACCTGCCAGGCCGTGGCCGATCAGCTGGGCTTGCCGCTGGCCCGCACCATCAAATCCCTGGTGCTGGCGACGGACGAGGTCAATGAAGCAGGCGAAATTGTTAAAACCCAAGTCTGGCTGCTGCTGCTGCGTGGCGACCACGATATGAATGAGGTGAAAGTCGGCAAGGTCGAAGGCTTGGCCAATTTCCGCTTTGCCAGCCTGGCAGAGATCCAAGACCATTTCGGGTGCGAGCCGGGCTATTTGGGGCCGCTGAACTTGCAAAAACCCGTGAAACTGGTGGTCGATCGGGAAGTTGCCGTCATGGCCGACTGGATTTGTGGTGCCAATGAGAAAGACTTTCACATCCGGGGCGTGAACTTTGGCCGTGACCTGCCCGAGCCCGCGCTGGTGGCCGACCTGCGCAACGTGGTGGCTGGCGACCCCTCGCCCGACGGCCAAGGCCCGCTGGCCATTGAGCGCGGCATTGAAATTGGCCATGTGTTCTACCTGGGCACCAAATATTCCGAGGCCATGAACGCCACCTTCTTGGCAGACAACGGCAAACCCACGCATTTTGAAATGGGTTGCTACGGTATTGGCATTACGCGCCTGCCGGCCGCAGCCATTGAGCAAAACCACGATGAGCGCGGCATCATCTGGCCCGATGCGATTGCGCCGTTCACCGTGGTGCTTTGCCCCATTGGCATGGACCGCAGCGAATTGGTCAAACAAGCCGCCGAAAAACTCTATGCCGACCTGCTGGCGCTGGGCGTGGATGTGATTTTGGATGACCGGGGCGAACGCCCAGGGGCCATGTTTGCCGATTGGGAGCTGATTGGCGTACCCCACCGCGTGGTGTTGGGCGACCGGGGCCTGAAAGAGGGCCTGGTCGAATACCAACACCGGCGCGATGCCGCCGCCACCCCCGTGCCGCTGGCCGACGTGGTGGCACAACTCAAAACCCGGCTGGGGCTGTAACGCCATGGGCCTGCTCACGCGCCGCCATTGTTTGCTCGGGGCCGGTGCCTGGGCGGCTTTGGCCCAGCTGCCAGCCCAGGCCGGGGCGCAGATTGAAGAGCCGCTGATCGACTCTGTGCGCTCGGCACTGCAAGCGGCGGTGAATGAGCTCTCGCCCCCAGAGCCGATTTTTGCCTCGACCGATTCGCGCCTGCAGTATCTGCGCTGGCTGACCGCCACCAGCGACAAGCTGCGCAAGCGCATGCCCGACTGGGAGGTGCGCCGCGATTTTTTACAAACCCTGTGGTATGAGGCCACCCGCGCCGGGCTGGAAGTGTCGCTGGTGCTGGGGCTGATTCAGGTGGAAAGCGGCTTTCGCAAATTCGTCATCTCCCACGCCGGGGCACGGGGTTATATGCAGATCATGCCGTTTTGGACGCGGGTGATTGGCGACGGCGACCCCGGCAAGCTGTTTCACATGCAGACCAATCTGCGCTTTGGCTGCGTCATCCTGCGCCACTACCTGGAGCGCGAAAAAGGCAATATGTACTTGGCATTGGGCCGCTACAACGGCAGCCGGGGCAAGCCGCAATACCCCAATGCCGTGTTTGCTGCGCAGCGCCAGTGGGTGTTTCAAGCGCAAGAGCAAATATAAATAATATAAAAAAGAGAGCTGTAAGCGCTTATTTATATGGATTTATAAGGCTTTAAGCCCTAAAAATTATATAGATAAAGCGCAAACAGCTCTCTTTTAAAGAGCAAAAGCAGCCACGCTGCAATCAATGCTGCAAGATTTTGCTTAAGAAATCCTTGGTGCGCGGCTGGCGGGCCTCGGGGTGGCCGAAGAAGTCGTCTTTCGAGCAGTCCTCCAGCATCTTGCCGCCCACGTCCATAAAGATGACGCGGCTGGCCACTTTTTTGGCAAAGCCCATTTCGTGGGTCACGCACATCATGGTCATGCCCTCATGGGCCAGGCTGACCATCACATCCAGCACCTCGCCCACCATTTCGGGGTCGAGGGCGCTGGTGGGCTCATCGAACAGCATGACGATGGGGTCCATGGACAGCGCCCGGGCAATCGCCACGCGCTGCTGCTGACCGCCCGAGAGCTGGCCGGGGAATTTGTCCCGGTGCGCCAGCAGGCCCACGCGCTCAAGGTACTTCAGGCCGTGGGCCTTGGCATCGGTGTCGTTGCGGCCCAGCACCTTCATTTGGGCGATGGTCAGGTTCTCGGTCACCGTCAGGTGCGGAAACAGCTCAAAGTGCTGAAACACCATGCCCACCTGGCTGCGCAGCTTGGGCAGATTGGTTTTGGGGTCGTGTACACCCACGCCATTCACCCAGATTTCGCCCTGCTGGATAGGCTCCAGCGCGTTGATGGTTTTGATCAAGGTCGATTTGCCCGAGCCAGACGGCCCGCAGACCACGACCACTTCGCCTTTTTCGATGTTGGTCGAGCACTCGTTCAGCACCTGAAAGCTGCCGTACCACTTGGAGACGTTTTTCATTTCAATCATAAGAATTCCTTTCGCTGTTGCGCTGTGCACGCGCCGGGCTTAGAACGTGTTCACGATCTCCTCATGGGTGTGTGGGCGCGGCTTCGGGCGGTCTGCGTCGTTGCAAATCCTCGCAATAGCCAAGCTATTGCTGTGGTTTGCGCCTCGCAACCCATCCCGAACCGCATCCCTCACACCTTCATTCGAGATCATGAACACGTTCTTAGCGGATGATGGCAATCTTCTTGTGGATGCGTTTGACAATCCACGACAGGCCAAAGCAAATCACAAAATAAAGTACCGCCGCAGCGATATAAGCCTCGACCGGGCGGCCATAGTTTTTGCCCGCCACTTCAAAGCCCTTGAGCATGTCGTAAGCGCCAATGGCGTACACCAGCGAGGTGTCCTGGAACAGGATGATGGTTTGCGTCAGCAGCACCGGCAGCATGTTGCGAAACGCTTGCGGCAGCACCACCAAGCGCATGTTCTGCCCATAGCTCATGCCCAGCGCCTGCCCGGCAAACACCTGACCACGGGGCACGGACTGGATGCCCGCCCGCATGATTTCCGAGAAGTACGCCGCCTCAAAGGCCGTGAAGGTGATGATGGCCGAAATCTCTGCGCCAATCGGGCGGCCAATGAGCATGGGCACCAGCAGAAAGAACCACAAAATCACCATCACCAGCGGAATGGAGCGCATACCGTTCACGTAGATGGTGGCGGGCACATCCAGCCACTTTTTCCCGGACAAGCGCATCAGCGCCAGCAGCGTGCCAAAAAACACCCCGCCCACGGTGGCAATCACTGTCAGCATCAGGCTAAAGGCCAGCCCTTTAAGGACAAAGTTGCTGATCAAGTCCCAGTTGTAAAACGACCAATCGAGTGAAAGATTCATGCTCAATGCCCCCCACCTGCCATGCTCGGCGCACTCAGACCCGGCACCCGCGAGCGTTTCTCAATCCAGGCCATGATGCGGTTGATGGCAAAGGCCGAAATGACGTACAGGCCCGTCACTGCCAGGTACACCTCGACCCCGCGCCCGGTTTCTTCCTGCACCTGCATGGCGTACATGGTCAGCTCGGCCACCGAGACGGCAAAGGCCACGGAAGAGTTTTTGAAAATATTCATCGTCTCGCTGGTCAGCGGCGGAATGATGATGCGCAGCGCATTGGGCAGCAGCACATAGCGGTACACCTGCCAGGTGGTAAAGCCCATGGCCATGGCCGCATGGCGCTGGCCGCGTGGCAGCGCCTCGATCCCTGAGCGCACCTGCTCGGCAATGCGCGCCGAGGTGAAAAACCCCAGGGCCAGCACCACCAACACAAAGCCGGAAACCGATTTGAGCGCCGGGAAAATCGCCGGAATCACGTGGTACCACAGAAAAATCTGCACCAGCAGCGGAATATTGCGGAAAAACTCCACCCACGCATTGCCAAAGCGCACCGCCCACTTGTTATTGGGCAGGGTGCGCAGCACGCCAATAATCATGCCGCTGGCCAACGCCAGCAGCAGGGCCAATACCGACACCGACACCGTCCAGCCCCAGGCAGACAGCATCCAGTCAAGGTAAGTGATGTCACCATTCTTACCAAAACATCCGGGCACCGGGCTGCGGTCCAGGGTGTCTTCACAAAACATTTGCCAATCCCATGCCATAGGGGGCACCTCCTCTTAAAGCAGAGCGATCACCAACAATGAAACACCAACAAAAACGCCCCGCCCGCGCAAAGCGGGCAGGGGCGTGATCGGCCAACTCAGTAATTACTTGTTGTAATCTTCCTTGGGCTTGTTGTTGGGGTTGGCCCAGGCATTTTTGGTGGCATCCGACAGGGGCAGGCCCACAGCCACGTTGGCAGGCGGGATCGGCTGGATGAACCACTTATCCCACAGCTTGGCCAAGGTGCCATCGTTGGCTTGGCGGGCGATGGAGTCGTTCACGGCTTTCAGGAACGCTGGGTCGTTCTTGCGCACCATGCAGGCGATGGGTTCGGTGGACAGGGGCTCGCCCACAATCACGAAATCCTTGGCGTTTTTGGATTTGGAGATGTTGCCCGCCAAGATGGAGCCATCCATCACAAAGGCATCGGCCCGGCCGGTTTCCAGCAGCAAGAAGCTGTCGGCATGGTCTTTGCCAAGGATGTTTTTAAAGTCGATGTTGCCGCCGCGCTTGCTTTGGCGCAGCAGTTGCACCGAAGTGGTGCCGGTGGTGGTGGCCACGGTCTTGCCGTTGAGGTCTTCCACGTCTTTGATGTTGGAGTCTTTGCGCACTGCAATGCGCACCTGCTCCACATAGGTGGTATTGGCAAAATCCACCTCTTTTTGGCGGTTCAGGTCGTTAGTGGTGGAGCCGCACTCCAGATCCACCGTGCCATTGGTCACCAAGGGAATACGGTTTTGCGAGGTCACTGGCTGGTATTTAATGTCCAGCTTGGCCAAGCCCAGATTTTTTTGCATATCGCGGACAATGTTTTCGGCCATTTCCGTGTGGAAACCCACAAACTTGCCGTCGCCCAGGGTGTAGCCCAAAGCGCCGGACGATTCCCGCACGCCCAAAGTAATGGCACCCGAGGATTTGACTTTGGCCAGGGTGTCGCCCGCCTGGGCCATGGCGCTGGTGGCGGCCAATGCGGTTACCGCCAGTGCTAGCAAATGTTTTTTCATAAGGGGGGTCTCCTTGCTGTTGCCAGCGTGATACGAAAGCGTGTGCAAATTGTGCATGCAAAAAATGGCACGCAAAAGAATAAGCGCTTCATCGTAAAGGACGCAGGCTGCCCGGCTATTGGTGGTTTCCTCCGGAAAAACCCTTAAACCTGCATTTTTTTTGTTTATCCGGCCAAAGGCAAGCCTGCCGCCTGCTCTTGCAAGAAATGCCACAGGGCATGCACAACCCGGTTTTCTTTGTTGCTGTGATTGGGGTTGGGTTTTTCGCGGTAGCCCAACAAATTCATCGGCAGCGAAAATTGCGGGCCGCCAGGCAAGGCGGCATTCACCAAGCGGCCATTTTGCAGCTCATCGCGCACAGCGCTAAAGGGCAAAAAGGCCACCCCCAAGCCCTCCAGCGCCATGGCTTTCAAGCCTTCAGCCATGTCGGTTTCATAGGCCCGCTCTAAGTGCACGGGCACGCCGGCCTCTTTCAGAATCAGCTCCGTCAAGCGGCCCAAGTAAGCACCGGGGCCATAGGCCAAAAACGGCAAGGGGCGCTCACTGCTACCGGGCAGTGGAAACAGCGGCTGGCCCAGGTTGTCCGGTTTGCAATACGGGGCCAGCAGTTCTTGCCCCAGATTGACCATTTCGTAGCGCGAAGCATCCAGCTCCAGCGGTTGTGAGCTGTGGTGGTACACGATGAGCAGGTCACAACCGCCCTCCACCAAGCGCATCACCGCATCGTGGACGTTCAGCGCAATCAGGCGGCTTTTGAACGGCCCGAAGCTGGCTTGCACCTGCGCCACCCAGCGCGGAAAAAAGGTAAAAGCCAGCGTATGCGGCACGGCAAAGCCCACCATGCTGGCATCCGAGCTGGCGTGCGCCCGCAGCATCGAGCGCGTGCTTTGCAGCGCTTGCAGCATCTCCAGCGCCTGGTCATACATGGTCTTGCCTGCCGGGGTCAGGCGTGTGGGATAGGAGCTGCGATCGACCAGATCGGCCCCGGCCCAGGCCTCCAGCGCCTGGATGCGGCGCGAGAAAGCCGGTTGCGTAACGTGACGCAGCTGGGCAGAGCGGCTAAAGCTGCGCGTCTCGGCCAAGCTGACAAAATCTTCAAGCCATTTGGTTTCCATCGCGCAATTATCGCGCTGCCTTCGTGTTTGGCGGGTGCTGGCTTTGCAGTTCGTCAGGGGTGAAGTTCGCAATAATGCGCCGCTATGACCGATTTCCCGCCCACTGCCAATCCTGCATCCCCGCCCACGGCCAAAGCCTTGGCCTTAGAAGATTGGTTGGTCGTGCTCATCATGGCCGCCCTGGCCTTGATCACCTTTGCCAATGTGCTGCTGCGCTACTTCACCGACACCTCGTTTGCCTGGACCGAAGAAATTTCCATCTTTTTAATGATCGTGCTGGCCATGGTCGGTGGCAGTTCGGCCGTGGCGCGCGACCAGCACATTCGCATTGAATTTTTCAGCGGCAACGGCAGCGCCCAGCGCCGCCGCCGTTTGGCCCGACTGGGGGCGCTGATGACGGCCCTGCTCTTTACCGTGCTGGCCGTGCTCAGCGTGCGCCTGGTCTGGGACGACTGGCGCTACGAAGAAACCTCGCCCGGCATTGGCGTGCCGCAGTGGTGGTATTCGATGTGGCTGCCCATTTGCTCGGTGGCCATTGCCTTGCGTGCCTTGGGCTTGTTTGTGCGCCAAGGCCATCCAGCGGCCTTTGCCCCTGAAATGATCGAGGGCACCGAGGCCGCCGAAAACACCACCGCACCCGCCCAAACGTAGAAACCACAGGCGGATCAGCCATGATTGCCAGCCTGCTGTTTATTGTTTTCTTGAGCATGATGATGGCCGGCGTGCCCATTGGGGCCGCCCTGGGGCTGGCGGGGGCGGCCTGCATCGCCCTGGCCAATGCCGACAGCCAATGGTTTGGCCTGTTGGCCGTGCCGCAAAACTTTTACGCCGGACTGGGCAAATACCCGCTGCTGGCCATTCCGATGTTTGTGCTGGTGGGCTCAATTTTTGACCGCTCGGGCGTGGCGGCGCGGCTGGTAAATTTTGCCGTCGCCATCGTTGGGCGCGGGCCCGGCATGCTGCCGCTGGTGGCCATTGGCGTGGCCATGTTCATGGGCGGCATCTCCGGCTCGGGCCCGGCCACGGCCGCAGCGGTGGGTGGGGTGATGATTGCCGCCATGCACCGCGCCGGGTACCCCGCCGGTTTCTCCGCCAGCGTGGTGGCCGGCGCAGCGGCGACCGATATTTTGATTCCGCCCTCGGTGGCTTTTATTGTGTATTCGGTGCTGGTGCCCGGCGCTTCGGTGCCCGCGCTGTTTGCGGCCGGCCTGTTTCCTGGGGTGCTGGCCGGGCTGGCGCTGATTATTCCTGCCGTCTGGCTGGCCCGCCGCCACGGCATGGGCCAACTTGAAGCCAGCTTGCCACGCCCGCCGTTCTGGAAAAGCTTGCGCGAAGCCGCCTGGGGGCTGGCCGCGCCGGTGCTGATTTTGGGCGGTATGCGCATGGGCTGGTTCACCCCGACCGAGGCCGCCGTGGTGGCCGTGTTCTACGGCCTGTTTGTCGGCATGGTCGTGCACCGCAGCATTGGCGTGCGCGATTTGTTTGACATCCTGCGCGAAGCGGGCGAGTTGTCGGCGGTGATTTTGATCGTGGTCTCGCTGGCGGGCATCTTCGCCTTCTCGCTGTCCACTCTGGGGGTGATTGACCCGATCACCCAAGCCATCGTGAACTCCGGCCTGGGCTCCACGGGCATTTTGCTGTTGGTGCTGGCCCTGCTGCTGGTGCTGGGCATGTTTTTGGACGGCATCTCCATCCTGCTGATTTTTGTGCCCCTGCTGTACCCGCTGATGGTGCATTACCAATGGGACGTGGTGTGGTTCGGCGTGCTGACGGTGCTGACGGTGGCCATTGGCCAATTCACCCCTCCGATGGCCGTGAACCTGATGGTGGCCAGCAAGATCGCCCAAGTGCGCATGGAAGCCACCACCCGCTGGGTGCTGTGGTTGGTGCTGGCCATGACCGTGGCCATGCTCATGGTGTTGCAGTGGCCGCAGATAGCGCTGTGGCTGCCACACAAGCTGGGGTATTGATCACCCCGTGTTCGTAAAACGATAGGAGACATCTCATGAAACTGCAAAAACCTTCTTTGCGCACCCTGCTGACCGCCACGGCGGCTGCAGCCACCTTGCTGGCCGTGGGCCTGCCCACCGCCGCCCAGGCGCAGGCCAAGTACAAGGACGAATACCGCATGTCGCTGGTGCTGGGCACCGCCTTCCCCTGGGGACAAGGCGGCCAGCTGTGGGCCGATAAGGTGCGCGAGCGCACCAACGGGCGCATCAACATCAAGCTCTACCCCGGTACCTCGCTGGTGCAGGGCGACCAAACGCGCGAGTTCAGCGCCATCCGCCAGGGCGTGATCGACATGGCGGTGGGCTCCACCATCAACTGGTCACCCCAGGTCAAAGCGCTGAACCTGTTCTCGCTGCCCTTCTTGTTCCCCGACTTTGCTGCCGTCGATGCCGTCACCCAGGGCGCACCGGGCCAAGAGATTTTCAAAATTCTGGACAAAGCCGGCGTGCAGCCCCTGGCCTGGGGCGAAAACGGCTACCGCGAAATCAGCAACTCCAAACACGCCATCACCCAACCGGCCGATTTGAAAGGCCTGAAGCTGCGCGTGGTCGGCTCCCCGCTGTTCATGGACACCTTCACCGCCCTGGGGGCCAACCCCACCCAAATGAGCTGGGCCGATGCCCAGCCCGCCATGGCCAGCAAAGCGGTGGATGGGCAAGAAAACCCGCTGTCCGTATTTCAAGCGGCCAAGCTGCAATCGGTGGGCCAAAAACACGTCACCCTGTGGGGCTACATGAACGACCCGCTGATTTTTGTGGTGAACAAAGACGTGTGGGCCAGCTGGACCCCCGAAGACCGCGAGATCGTGCGCCAGGCCGCCATTGATGCGGGCCGCGAAGAAATCGCCATTGCCCGCAAAGGCTTGGTCGAAGCCGGCAAGCCTTTGGTCAAAGAGCTGGAGGCCCTGGGTGTGACCGTCACCGACCTGAACGCCGAGCAGCGCAAAGCCTTTGCCGATGCCACCAAGGCCGTTTACACCAAGTGGAAACCGCAAATTGGCACCAACCTGGTCGATATGGCCGAAAAGGCGATTGCTGCTCGCAAATAAAGAGCTGTTTACGCTCAATTTAAAAAGGGATTCAGGCATATATTTACCTGAATCCCTTTATTTATAAGCGGCAAGCGCTTTGCTATTTTTCAATTGCGGGCTTGCCCCCTGGGGTCAGCAGCCACTGGCCCGAGCCCATGGCCAGCACCAAAGCCACGTAAGTCACCAGCTTGCCATCGCTGCCCGTCAGCACCAAGCCCGCCCCCAGCACACTGCAGCCCACCACAAAATTCAGGCCCACGCCCGTCCACAGCGGCAAACGCCGAGGTATGCGCAGCAACCATGCCCCCAGGCCCAAGGCCACGGCCAAAAAGGCCGCCGGGGCGAAAAAGTTCAGCAAGTGCCAAAAAAAGACGATGAAATCCATGTTCAACATGACCCAGATCAAGTGTTTCCCCTCGGGCTAACCCTGGGCCGGTAACTAATTTTATAATCGCGCCCTATGGCAGTTTGGGCATTAGGCATCAACCACAACACGGCACCGCTTGATTTGCGCGGCCGTTTTGCGTTTGCACTCGATCAAATCGCCCCTACGTTGCAGGGGCTGCGCAGCGCATTGACCAGCGCCACCCACCACCCGCAGGTAGAAACTGCCATCCTCTCCACCTGCAACCGCACCGAAATTTACTGCGCCGCCAACGCCCCCGCGCTGGACCACACCCTGGGCTGGCTGGCCCAGTCCGGCGGTGTCAGCCCCGAGGTGCTGCGCTCGCACTCCTACTTGCTGGAAGACGGTGGTGTGGCCCGCCATGCCTTTCGCGTGGCATCGGGCCTCGACTCCATGGTGCTGGGCGAAGCGCAAATTTTGGGCCAACTGAAAAACGCCGTGCGCGCGGCCGAAGATGCCGGGGCGCTGGGCAGCACCTTGCACCAGCTGTTTCAGCGCAGCTTTGCGGTGGCCAAAGAGGTGCGCAGCAGCACCGAAATCGGTGCGCACAGCATCAGCATGGCCGCCGCTGCCGTGCGCCTGGCCAGCCAGCTGTTTGAGGATTTGACGCAAATTCGCATCCTGTTTGTTGGCGCGGGCGAGATGATTGAGCTGGTCTCAACCCACTTTGCCGCCCGCCATCCCAAGCAGATGACGATTGCCAACCGCACGGCCGAGCGCGGCGAAAAACTGGCCTCCCAGTTTGGTGCCAGCACCATGCCGCTGGGCGAGCTGCCCGAGCACCTGCACGAATACGACGCGGTGATCAGCTGCACCGCCTCCACCCTGCCCATCATCGGCCTGGGCGCGGTCGAACGGGCCTTAAAAAAGCGCAAACACCGCCCCATCTTCATGGTCGATCTGGCCGTGCCGCGCGACATCGAATCCGAGGTCAAAGACCTGCGCGACGTGTACCTCTACACCGTCGATGATCTGGCCAGCGTGGTGCGCACCGGCCAGGCCCAGCGCCAGGCGGCCGTCGAGCAGGCCGAAGTCATCATCGACCACGGCGTGCAAAGCTTTTTGCATTGGCTAGAGCAGCGCAACCCGCAAGGCGGCGCGGTGCCGCTCATCCAGCAGCTCAACCAGCAAACCGATGCCTGGCGGGCCCAAGAAATCGCCCGCGCCAAAAAGCTGCTGGCCAAGGGCGAGGATGTGGACGCCGTGCTCGAAGCCCTCTCGCGCGGCCTGACGCAAAAAATGCTGCACGGCAGCATGACCGCCCTGCGCCAAGGCAGCGACGCAGAGCGCGCGCAGGCCGCCGCCACGGTGCAGCGCCTGTTCCTGCGCGGACACACAGCCCAGGGTTCGCAGCGTTAGCGCTGCCCCTTGCTTTCGTAGCTGCTAGCGCTTGTCCTGATTGATTTTTAAGGATAAAACACCTGAAAACCTTGTATTTCAAGCGCTAACAGCTATTTATTCAATAGCTTTCTGCCTCTTTAGCCCTTCTTATGCAAGATTTTCTGCGCCGCCAGCTGGAGCGCTACACCCAGCGCCTGCACGAACTGGACTTTCTCCTCTCGCGCGAAGACATCATGGGCGACATGCAGCAGTACCGCCGCATCTCGCGCGAACACGCCGACGTGACGCAAATCGCCGGCCGCTACGCCCGCTACCAGCAATGCGAGGCCGACCGCGCCACCGCGCACGAGCTGCTCAATGACCCCGATATGGCCGAGATGGCCCAGGAAGAAATCGCCAGCGCCGATCAAGAGCTGCAGCAGCTGGAAGACGAATTGCAGCGCCTGCTGCTGCCCAAAGACCCGGACGACGAACGCAACGCCTTCATGGAAATCCGCGCCGGCACCGGCGGCGATGAATCGGCCCTGTTTGCCGGCGACCTCACGCGCATGTACACCCGCTACGCCGCCGAGCAAGGCTGGCGCGTGGAGATCATGAGCGCCAATGAAAACGAGATTGGCGGCTTCAAAGAAGTGGTGCTGCGCATCGAGGGCGACAACGTCTATGGCCGCCTGCGCTTTGAATCGGGCGGCCACCGCGTGCAGCGCGTGCCCGAAACCGAGACCCAGGGCCGCATCCACACCAGCGCCTGCACGGTGGCCGTCATGCCCGAGCCGGACGAAGCCCAGGCCATCACCCTGAACCCGGCCGACCTGCGCATCGACACCTTCCGCGCCAGCGGGGCCGGGGGCCAGCACATCAACAAAACGGACTCGGCCGTGCGCGTGGTCCACCTGCCCACCGGCATCGTCGCCGAGTGCCAGGACGGGCGCAGCCAGCACAGCAACAAGGCCAAGGCGCTGCAGGTGCTGCAAGCACGGATTCAAGAAAAAGAGCGCAAAGAGCGCGAAGCCAAAGAAGCGGCCCTGCGCAAAGGCTTGGTGGGCAGCGGCGACCGCAGCGACCGCATCCGCACCTACAACTTTCCACAGGGGCGGCTGACCGACCACCGCATCAACCTCACTTTGTACAAGTTGCTGAACATCATGGAAGGCGATTTGGGCGAAGTGCTCGATGCCCTGCAAGCCGCCCGCGAGGCCGAGTTGCTCGAAGAGCTGGCGATCAATGCCTGAGCCCGCCCTGTTCACCACTGCGCCCATTGATGCGCCCATTAGTGCGCCCATTGATGCGCTCACCATTGCCCAGGCGCTGCGCCAGGCCCAGCAGGCCGGGCTGGAGCGCATCGACGCGCAACTGCTGCTGCTGCACCTGCTGGGGCACAACAGCCGCGCCTGGCTGCTCACGCACGACGATCAGCTGCTCACCCCCGCGCAAGCGCAACAGTACGCCGCCCTGTGTGCCCAGCGCCTGGATGCGGTGCCGGTGGCGTACCTGACGGGCTGCAAAGAATTTTTCGGCTTGCCGTTGCAGGTGGATGCACGCGTGCTTGATCCGCGCCCGGATACAGAAATTTTGGTCGAATGGGCGCTGGAGCACATGGCCCCCCATACCCCCTGCTGTGTGGCCGATTTGGGCACCGGCAGCGGGGCGATTGCCTTGGCGCTGCAACACCAGCGCCCGCAGGCCAGCGTCACGGCCGTGGATGTCAGCGCCGATGCGCTGGCCGTGGCCCAGGCCAATGCCCAGCGGCTGCAGTTGCCGGTGCGCTTTATCCAGGGCGCATGGCTAAGCCGCGTCGATGGGGTGTTCGACCTCATCGTGAGCAATCCGCCCTACATCCGCCAGGACGATCCGCACATGGCGGCCCTGCGCCACGAACCCCGCCAAGCGCTGACCAGCGGCGCGGACGGGCTGGACGATATCCGCACCATCGCCGCCCAGGCCCCGGCACATTTGCACCCAGGCGGCTGGCTGCTGCTGGAGCACGGCTGGGACCAGGCCGAGGCGGTGCAAACCCTCTTGCGCCAGGCCGGTTTTGCGCACGTCAGCAGCCGCCAAGATCTGGCCGGGCAGTGGCGTTGTACCGGAGGGCAGTGGCTAAATCAAAATTGAAAATCCATCTTTCTCCCTGCGCCCCCCCAGTCCACCCAGACAATGAAATAATCCCCCGCTGTTGCGCCTTTGGAGCGCAGCGTCTTTTTAGCCCTGGAGTTACTGCATGAGCGACGTTCACCAACGCATCGACCAATTGGTCAAATCCAACAACATTTTGCTGTTCATGAAGGGCAGCGCCAGTTTTCCGCAGTGCGGCTTCTCGGGCCGTGCGGTGCAGATTTTGAAAGCCTGCGGCGTTGAGGCCAGCCAGATCGCCACCGTAAACGTGCTGGAAGATGACGAAATCCGCCAGGGCATCAAAGACTACAGCCAGTGGCCCACCATCCCCCAGCTGTATGTGAAGGGCGAATTTATTGGCGGCTCGGACATCATGATGGAGATGTACGAATCGGGCGAGCTGAAAAAGCTGCTGGCCGCCTGAACGGGCCACTACAGCGCGCAGTGTGGGCCTGGGGGTAAATATCCCAGCGTCCACAGAAACAAGCGCTTATGATGAACCGCCCATTTTTGGGCGGTTTTTTCGTTTTTGGCCGCAGGGCAGCGGCACAAAAAATCTTGCACGCCCGCATGCGCAGGAGGCATGCATTTTGGCAACCTTGGGCATGTTGCCAGCCACCCATTGACTTATGACTTTGACCCAAAGCCTTCTTACCATCGCCTTGCTGATTGCCACCAGCGCTTTTTTCTCTATGTCCGAAATTGCCCTCGCGGCCTCGCGGCGGGTGCGCCTGCGGCAGATGCTGGAGGATGGCGACAAGCGCGCAGAAGGGGTGATGCACATTCAAAGCCAGCCGGGGGAATATTTCACCGTCACCCAAATTGGCTTGAATGCGGTGGCCATTTTGGGCGGTGTGGTCGGCGAAGGGGCGCTATCGCCCTACCTGACCGAGGTGGTTGCGCTGTGGCTGCCGCAGCGGCCTGCGCAAACCACGGGGTTTTTGCTGTCGTTTGTGGCGGTAACTTCGCTGTTTATTTTGTTTGCCGATCTGCTGCCCAAGCGCGTGAGCATGGCCAAGCCCGAAGCCCTGGCCGTGCGCCTGCTGCAGCCCATGCTGTGGTGCATGTTGGTCTTAAAACCGCTGGTGTGGCTGTTTGACTGGCTGGCCAACGCGGTGGTCAAAATTTTCCGCCTGCCTGCCGTGCGCGATGAGCGCATCACCAGCGACGATATCTTGGCCATGACCAAGGATGGCACCCGCGCCGGGGTGCTGGCGCTGCGGGCGCAGCAGGTGATTGCCAATGTGATGGACATGAACTCGCGCACCGTGCCCTCGGCCATGACGCAGCGCGACCGCATCGCCTATTTTTTGCGCGATGACCCCGACCACATCATCCGCGCCCGCATTGCCGAAGAGCCCTATTCCACCTACCCGGTGTGCGATGGCGACATTGACCATGTGATTGGCTACGTGGATGCCAAAGACCTGTTCCAGCGGGCGCTGAACAACCAGCCGCTGTCGCTCAAAGACGGCAGCCTGATTCGCCGCGTGCTGATCGTGCCGGACAAACTCACCCTGGCCGAAGTGCTCGACCAGTTCCAGCAGGTGCGCGAAGACTTTGCCGTGATCTTGAACGAATACAGCCTGGTGGTGGGCGTGGTCACCTTGAACGATGTGATGAGCACGGTGATGGGCGATTTGGTCAGCCCCGATGCCGATGAAGAGCAAATCGTGCGCCGCGATGCCAACTCGTGGCTGATTGACGGCATCACGCCGATTGACGATGTGCTGCACGCCCTGCAGCTCGACGAGCTGCCGCACGATGAGGAATACGCCACCTTGGCCGGCTTTCTCATGGTCATGCTGCGCCGCGTGCCCCGGCGCACCGACAGCGTGGACTGGGGCGGCTACAAGTTTGAGGTGATCGACGTGGACAGCTACCGCATCGACCAGGTGCTGGTCACCCGCTTGGCCGCCGATGGCACGGCCATGCCCACCCCAGCAGAAACCGCGGCCGAATAATCACAAAAACAATAGCTGTATCCGCTTTATTTATAAGCCCAAACGCACTAAAATAGCACTACCCAGGCCCCCCGCCCCGGCAATGGCGGCCAGGCCGGTTTGCCCCGGCTGCAATTGCGCCAGGGCCTGCACCAGGGCAATCGCCCCCGAGGCCCCAATCGGATGCCCCCGCGCCAGCCCGCCGCCTTGGCGGTTGAGTGCCGCCAGCGGCACCCCCAAAGCCTGGGCAAAGACCAGCGCCTGGGCGGCAAAGGCATCGTGCAGCTCCAGCACCTGCAGCGCTGCGGCCTGCAGGCCATGCCGTTGCAAAAGCTGCAGCGCCGCACATTGGGCCGCCAGCATGGGGGTTTCGGGGGCCGCGCCCACACTCACCGCCCCCAACCAGTGCGCACGCGGCTGCAGCTGCCAGCGCTGGCAGGCCGCCGGGCTGGCCAGCAGCAGCAGGGCGGCCCCATCGGCTTTGGGCGAAATGGCCACGGTGCTCAGGCTGCAATCCTGGCCAGCGGCACTGCGCCCAGGGCGCACTACGGGCATGCGCGCGGCCCGCGCCGGGGTCAGGGCGCGGGGGTAGGCATCGCGCAGCAGTGCGGCCACCGGCACCACGTCATCCCCCGGCGCAGCAGCCAGCGCCCGGGCGTGGCTGGTCACCGCCCAGGCCTCCTGCGCCGCGCGGGCCAGCGATTGCGCACCGGCAATGGCCGCTGCGGCATCCAGCATGTCCCGATCGCGCCCCGGCGGGGCAAAGGCGGGGCGCTCGTAGGTTTGCGCCACTTCTGCGGCATGGCGTGGGCGGTGCTGGCGAATGGGGGCGCGGCTCCAGGCCTCGGCCCCACCGGCAATCACGATGTCGGCCTGCCCCAGCGCCAGCAGGGCGCAGGCGTGGGTGATGGCATCCAGCCCGGCGCAGCACTGGCTATCGAGCGTCCAGGCCGCCACCCGGTCGGGCAGCCCGGCACTCAAGGCGGCCAGGCGGGCCGGGTTGCCATTGGCCCCCAGGGCATTGCCCAGAATGAGCGCATCCACCGCCTGGGCCGGCACCCCCGCACGCTGCAGCAAGTGGGTGATGAGCGGGGTGGTCAAATCCGGCACCGCGCAAGCGGCCAGCGCCCCACCCACCGGGGCCACCGGGGTGCGCGCCCAGCCAAGAATGGGCCAGCAGGGACTTACCGCCATGGCTGCAAGGCGGCGGGCGGCTGCCCGGCCAGCGCCTGGGCCACGGCCGCTTGCAGGGCTGCCGTATCGGTTTTGCCGCTGCGCGTTTGCGGCCACGCGCCCTGCCAGCGCCACCAGCGGCGCGGGGTTTTAAAGGCTTCGAGCTGCGCCCGGCAGCCTGCGGCCAGGGCCGTGGCCGCTGGCAAATCCGCACCGTGCAGCACGGCATGGATGCGCAGGCCGCGCAGTGCATCGGGCAGGCCGATCACGCTGACCTGGGCCACACCAGGCTGGGCCAGCAGCCAGGCTTCCACTTCTTCGGGGAAAAGATTCTTGCCCTGGGTGACCAGCATGCGGCTTTCGCGCCCGCACAGGTAGAGCTGGCCGGCGGCATCCAGCCAGCCCATGTCGCGCACGGTCAGCCAGCCGTCGTGCAGCTCGGCGGCCGAGCCATCCAGGGCATGCACGTAATCCATGAACAGCATGGGGCTGCGCAGCCAGATGCGGCCCACCTCGCCCACCGGCAGGCTGCAGTGGGGCGTGGGGCCGATGCGCAGCTGCACATTGCCAAAGGGCTGGCCCACGGTCTGCGGGTGGGCGCGGTCGGCCACGTCCATCCAGGTGATGTAGCTGGCCTCAGAGGCACCGTAGAACTCTGTCACCCGCGCCTGCGGCACAAGCGCTTGCAGCTGCGGCGTGTGCTCGCGCATCCAGCGGGCCCCGCTGATCAAGACCAAGCTGGGCTGGGCCAACGGGGCCCAGCCCTTGCGCTGCGCCATCTGCATCAGCAGCAAAAGCTGGCTGGGCACGGCAACCAGGGTGCTGCCGGGGGCTTGCTGCAGCTGTGCCCAGGTGGTTTCTGCCGAAAATTTCTCTTGCACCCGCGCCCCGCGCCCCGTCCACAGCCCCAGCATGGCGGCAAACAAAAACAGCGAATGGCTGATGCGCCCTGGGGCCAGCACCGGGCCGGTGAGCTGCGCCCCAAAGGTGTGCGCGGTGATGGCAAAGCTTTCCACCCACGAGCGGTGGTGGCGGCGAAACCCCTTGGGCTGGCCCGAGCTGCCCGAGGTAAAGCCAATGTAGAACGGCATCAGGTCTGGCGCTGCAGCCCGGTAGGGGGGCAAAGCGGCCACCGCCGCCTGCACCGATTGGGCAATGGCCGGGGGCCAGGCCGCATCGCCAATGGCCGCACAACGGCCACTGACCAGCACGGCCAGAAACTGCACCAGTCCCTCGACCACCCCCAGGTGCAGCGGCAGCAACACGGTGGGCGCGGCTTGCTCGCACGCCGATTGCCCCCATTGCACCGCCTGCGCCTGCACCCGCTGGTGCAGTTGGGCAAAGGTGAGCTGCTCGCACTCACTGGCCAAGGCCACCGCCTGCGGCTGCACCTGGGCCCAGTGCGCGATGCAATCGTGGACTAAGCGCCACGCCGGTGGCACGGGCGCGGACATGGGCGCGGTGGTGGGATGCATGGGGTGCATGCAGCTCATGCGGCTTTGCCACCCAGCGGCCAATCGGGCAGGGCCTTGGCCACGGTATGCACCACCAGCGCACACAGCACGGCCTTGACTAGGTCGCCAGGCACAAAAGCCAAATCAACCAGAAAGGCTTTTTCCAGCGGCATTTGCGCAATCAGCACCAGCCCGGCAATGCCCAGGGCGTGCAAAAACACCACCCCACCCAGCACCGAGGCCACCAAGGCACTCAAGGCCGCTTGCTTGGGTGTTTTGCTGGGCAAGCGCCCCATGAGCAGGCCAATCACGCCCGCCGCCAAGGCGTAGCCAATCAAATACCCCGCCGAGGGCAGCATGAACACGCCAATCCCCCCGCGCCCGCCTGCGAGCAGCGGCAGCCCCACGGCCACGGCCAGCAAAAACAAGGCCAGCGACTGAAAGCCGCGCTTGCCGCCCAGCAAGCACCCGGCCAGCATCACCCCCAGCGACTGCAGGGTAATGGGCACGCCAAAGGGCAGGTCAATCTTGGGCACCAGGCCCAGCACCGCCATGACAGCGGCAAACAGGGCAACGGTGGACAGCGATTGGGCGCTGTTGCGCGTCAAAGTGGTCATAGCAAAACTTTCCTTTTTAAAAAAACTAACCGCCCAGGCGGACAAACAACGCATCGGCCACGCGCCGCGCGGTTTGCAACATGTGTACGGCCAGCGGGGCGACCAGCCGCCAGCCGCCGCCGCGCCCGGTGCGCAGGCGGTAGGCATCGTCCAGCTTGCCCCACTGGATGAAAAAGTGCTCGGTAAAGCGCAGCATCAAGCCCAGCTGCAGCGACAGGCGCTCGGGGTCCACCCCCAGCGGGCGCAGCGGCTGCAGCAGCCATTCCAGCACCGCCACCACATCGCCGGTGCGGGTGGTCACCGTCAGCGCCACCCCCAGGCTGGAAGCGCAAAACAGCCGCAAGGCACTGGCCACGCCCAGCTGCCAGGTGCCCATCCACACATGAAACCCTGCTACCAACAAAGCCGCCACCAGCACCGCCACCAGCAAGCGCCGCGCCGGTTGCGTGGCCGGCCCCAAACTCACCAGCACCCCGGCACACAGCGCCGCCACGGCGGCCAAAGCCCACAGCGGTTGAATAATAAACAGAGCTATTCCCGTAACCACCAAGCCAAATAACTTGAATCCTGCCCTGAAACCGTGCAACCACGTGCGGTACTCGCTATACAAACTACCCATGCTGCGCCCACCCCTGGTCGATGCCCAGGCCGCGCACATGCGCCTCGTACGCGGCGCACACCTGCTGGCCTGGCCCGTCCAGGCGCAACTGCCCCTGCTCCAGCCACAGCACGCGCGGGTAGTCGCGCACATAGTCCAGCACGTGGGTCGAGACCAGCACCTGCTGCGGGCAGGCGGCAATGTCGGCGGCCAGCCGCAACTGGCCGGGCAAATCCAGGCTGGCATAGGGCTCGTCCAGCAGCAGCACCTCGGGCTGGGCCACCCGCATGGCCAGCCAGCACACCCATTGGCGCTGGCCTTGGCTTAAGCTGCCCACGGCCCGCTCGGCCCAGTGCGCCAGGCCGCGCTGCTGTAAAAAATCCGCCACCGCCTGGGCCGCCTGCGCCCGGCTGCTGCCGGGGTGGGCGCTGCGCCAGGACAGCTGCAGCTCTTCCTGCACCGTGGGGAAGATGATTTGGTCGTCCGGGTTCTGAAACATCAGCCCCACCCGGCGGCTGGGGGCGTGGCCACGTTCGGCACTGTGCAAAGTCTCGCCCTGGCGCACGATGCGGCCCTGCTGGGGCACGTCCAGCCCGGCCAGCATGCGCAGCAAACTGGTTTTGCCCGCGCCGTTAAAGCCGATCAAGCCAATGCGCGCTTCGTGCAATTGCAGGTGCAACCCGGCAAACACCGGGGTTTGCCCCCGGCGTAAATGAATGTCCTGCAACTCCCAACCCTGCATCGTCATGAATCCGTTCCTGATGTGATGGCGGCGATTTTAGGAAGCCGCCCCGCCCCCGGTCAGCCTCCCGGCATGAAAAAGGCCAGGGGCGGCAACTGCGGCTATTTCCTGGCAAATTCATGCAAAAATGCCGACCAAAGTCGGCATTTTGAGTTCAGTTAAAGACAAAGCCATTAACTTCGGTCTTTTCGCCTTCAATTGCCGTTAAAAACAGCCTACCCCCCAGTCACTGGCGGAAAAAATGCCACTTCATCGCCCGCCGCAATCGGCGCATCGGGCGGGCACATGGCTTGGTTCAGCGCCAGCCGCACCGGCTGGTCTTCGGCCAGCGCCAGCGTGGCCTGGGCACTGCGCCCGGCCAGCTCTTGGCGCAAAGCCGCCACGGTGGGGGCCGTGGTGGCCCAGGTTTCTTCCCCCGTGCCCATGGCCTCGCGGATCGAGGCAAAGTAGCGCACGGTAATCGTCTTGGTCATGTGAGCAGCTCCGAAAAAGGCAAAAAGCGCACGCGATCACCGCGTGCAATCAAGGTCTGCGCCGGGTTGTCCACCAGGCCCTCGGCCCAGACGGTGGAGGTCAGCACCCCCGAGTTCTGGTTGGCAAACAGCTCCAGCCGCCCGGCTGCATTGCGCCGCGCGCGCAAAAACTCACGGCGGCTGTCGCGCTGGGTAATTTCAAAATCCGCCGTCAGCCAATGCGCTGGCGGCTGCACCACGCTGGCCCCTTGCAAGGCCAGCACAAAGGGGCGCAGCAGCACCAGCGCCGTGATCAGGCTGGACACGGGGTTGCCCGGCAGGCCGATAAAGTGCGCCTGCCCTGCTGTCTTGCCCTCACTGCTGCGGCGCACGTGGCCAAAGGCAAAGGGCTTGCCCGGCTTCATGGCAATCTTCCACAGCGACAGCGCCCCCAGCTGCTCGACCACCGGGCGCACATGGTCTTCTTCGCCCACCGACACCCCGGCGCTGGTCACCAGCAGGTCGCAATCCTGCGCCGCCTGGGCCAGGGCGGCGTGGGTGGCCACCCGGTCGTCGGGCAGGATGCCACCATCCACCACCTCGCAGCCCCAGCGCTGCAGCAAGCTGGCCAGCACATAGCGGTTGCTGTTAAAGATATGCCCCGGCGGCAAATCCTGCGGGGCGATGCTGCCAGGCAGCGCCAGCTCATCGCCCGTAGAAAACAGCGCCACCCGCGGTCGGCGGGCCACGGGCAGTTGCGCCAGTCCCAGGCTGGCCGCCAGCCCCAGCGCCGCCGGGGTCAGGCGCAGCCCGGCCTGCAGCGCGGTGCTGCCCAGGGCAATGTCTTGCCCGGCGCGGCGCACAAACTGGCCCGGTTGCGGCACCGCGTCAAAGCGCACCCGGCCATCGTCCAGCACCGTGCAGTCTTCCTGCATAACGATGGCATCGGCCCCCGGCGGCAGCGGGGCCCCGGTAAAAATCCGCGCCACGGTGCCCACCTGCAGCGCCGTGCCCACCTGCCCGGCGGGAATGCGCTGGCTGACGGGCAACACCGTGCCGGCCTGCGCCACCTCGGCACTGCGCACGGCGTAGCCATCCATGGCCGAGTTGTCCAGCGGCGGCACCTGCAAGGGCGCAATGCAGTCGGCCGCCAGCACCCGGCCATCGGCCTGCAGCAAATCGACAAAGGCCGCACCAGGGAGCGGCTGCGCCTGGGCCAGCACAGCGGCCAAAGCGTCTTCTAAGGGAGTAAGGGGTGCGCGAGACATGGCAGATCAAGGAGTTTTCGGAGGCACATACTGTAGCCGCTCGCCTTGCGCCAGCATCCAGGCAACGATGGCCTCAGGGACATTTAAGTCCAACAGCGCCACCTGCGCGGGCAAGGGCTGGGGCAGCTGCTGCGGCGCATCAGTGGCCAGCGCCAGCACGCTGGGATCGCTCAAGCACTGCAAAGGGCGCACTGGCTGGCCCGGCGCAGGAGCACGCCACAGCTCGATTTTGGGCAAATCGCCCTGCTTAAAGCCCTCGACCAGCGCCCAATCCATGCGCGGGTCGAGCTGGGCCAGCATGGCGTGGACATCCATTTCTTGCGGCGCATCGAACTCCTGCACCAGCGCCATGCGCCGGTCGCACACCAGCAGCACCTGGCTGGCCCCGGCCTGGCGGTGGCGCCAGCTGTCCTTGCCCGGCTGGTCGATGTCCACATCGTGGTGGGCGTGCTTGACGGTGGCCACCCGCAGCCCCTGCTGGCGCAGCAAGGCGATGATTTTTTCCAGCAAGGTCGTCTTGCCCGTGCCCGAATACGCGGCGAAACCCAGGGCGTGCATGGCCCCTCCTTTCACTTTTTTTTAATAGCAAACGGCGCTTGATAGACAAGCGCCGTTGGTAGTTTTTGATGTAAAAACCGATCAATCGCAGTGCTGGGCGATATAGGTTTTCACCAGCGCCACATCGGCGGGTAGCACCTGCACGCGCTTGGGCAGGGCTTCGATGCCGTTGAACTGCGCCGGGCGCTCGGGCTGGCGGCCCAGGGCCTCTTCGATGGTGGCGGCAAATTTGATGGGCAGGGCCGTCTCCAGCACCACCATCGGCTCTGTGCCCAGGTGCTCGCGGGCCACCTTGATGCCATCGGCGGTGTGGGTATCGACCATCTGGCCCAGGCGCTGGTAGCTGTCGCGGATGGTGGCCAGGCGGTCGGCATGGGTGCTTTTGCCGCTCGTAAAGCCAAATTTGCCCGCAATATCGGCAAACACCGGGTCGGCGCTCAGGTCAAAACGCCCCTCGCGGCCTACGCCTTGGGTAAACAAGGCCTGGGTGCGCACCCCATCGCGGCCGACCAGGTCGAAGATAAAGCGCTCAAAATTGCTCGCCTTGCTGATGTCCATCGACGGGCTGGAGGTCTCAAACGTCGCTGCGGCGCCGCGCACCTGGTACACGCCGGTGCGAAAGAACTCGTCCAGCACGTCGTTCTCGTTCGTGGCCACCACCAGTTTGGCAATCGGCAGGCCCATTTGCCGCGCCACATGGCCGGCACAGACGTTGCCAAAGTTGCCGCTGGGCACGGTGAAGCTGACTTGTTCCGTATCGCTTTGGGTCACCTGAAAATAACCGGCAAAGTAGTACACCACCTGCGCCAGCAGCCGCGCCCAGTTGATGGAATTGACGGTGCCGATCTTGTACTGCGCCTTAAAGGCATGGTCGTTGCTGACGGCCTTGACGATGTCTTGGCAGTCGTCAAACACGCCCTCGATGGCCAGGTTGTGGATGTTCTCATCCTGCAGACTGAACATCTGCGCCTGCTGGAAGGGGCTCATGCGCCCGTGCGGGCTGGTCATGAACACGCGCACGCCTTTTTTACCGCGCATGGCGTACTCGGCTGCGCTGCCGGTGTCGCCGCTGGTCGCGCCCAGGATGTTGAGCGCTTCACCCCGGCGGGCCAGCTCGTATTCAAACAGGTTGCCCAGCAGCTGCATGGCCATGTCTTTAAAGGCCAGCGTGGGGCCGTTGGACAGCGCCTGAATGTGCAGCGGGCCTTCCAGCGGGCGCACCGGGGTGATGGCGGCGCTGCCAAAGACGGCTTCGGTATAGGTTTTGGCGCACAGCGCGCGCAAATCGTCGGCCGGAATGTCGTCGATGTAGAGCGACAAAATCTCAAACGCCAGGGCCGCGTAGCCCTGTTCGGCATAAATCTGCCGCAACTGCCCCAGGCGCTCGGTGCTGATTTGTGGGTAGCTTTCGGGCAGGTACAGGCCGCCATCGGGGGCCAGCCCTTCGAGCAGGATGTCGCAAAAGCGTTTGCGCTCGGCGTGGCCGCGGGTGGAGAGGTAGCGCATCAGTTCAACTCCTCTTTGCGAATGCGGGTGATGGGTGCCAGCACCGAAGGCAGGGCCTGGATACGCGCCAGGGCCGCGTCCATGTCGCCCTCGCGCGTATCGTGGGTGAGGATGATCAGGTCGGTCTGCGCAACGCCTTCGCCACCGATTTCATCGGCTTCGCGCTGCAGCACCGCGTCGATGCTGATGTGGGCACCGGCAATCAGGCTGGTGATTTGGGCCAGCACGCCAGCCTCGTCGGCCACGCGAATGCGCAGGTAGTAGCTGGTGACCACCTCGGCCATGGGCAGCACCGGCAGGGCACCAGCGGCAGCGGCCAGGGTGTGGCTCTGGAAGGCCAGCGGCGGCACCCGGTGCGCCGGATCGGCATCGATCAGGCGGACGATATCGACCAAATCAGCAATCACGGCGCTGGCGGTGGGCTCGCTGCCTGCGCCCTTGCCGTAGTACAGCGTGGCCCCCACGGCATCGCCCTGCACCAGCACGGCATTCATCGCGCCCTCGACGTTGGCAATCAGGCGTTTGGCCGGAATCAGGCTGGGGTGAACGCGCAGCTCCACCCCTTTGTTGGTGCGCTTGGTGATGCCCAAGAGCTTGATGCGGTAGCCCAGCTGCTCAGCGTATTTGATGTCGGCAGCGGCCAGCTGGGTAATGCCTTCAACGTAGGCCTTGTCAAATTGCACCGGAATGCCAAACGCCATGGCGCTCAGGATGGTGGCCTTGTGCGCGGCATCCACGCCTTCGATGTCAAAGGTGGGATCGGCCTCGGCGTAGCCCAGGCGCTGGGCTTCTTTGAGCACCACGTCAAAGTCCAAGCCTTTGTCGCGCATTTCCGACAGGATGAAGTTGGTCGTGCCATTGATGATGCCCGCCACCCACTGAATCTGGTTGGCAGAGAGGCCCTCGCGCAGCGCCTTGATGATGGGAATGCCCCCGGCCACGGCCGCTTCAAAGGCCACAACCACGCCCTTGTCATGCGCCGCCTGGAAAATTTCCGTGCCATGCACCGCCAGCAGCGCCTTGTTGGCGGTGACCACATGCTTGCCGGCGGCAATCGCCTCCAGCACCAGCGTCTTGGCGATGCCGTAGCCGCCAATCAGCTCCACCACCACGTCGATATCGGGGTTGGCAATCACGGCGCGGGCATCGTTCACCACCTGAATCTGCTCGCCCACAATGGCGCGGGCGCGCTCCACGTCCAGATCGGCCACCATGGCAATTTCAATGCCCCGCCCAGCGCGGCGGGCAATCTCTTGCTGGTTGCGCTGCAAAACGGCAAACGTGCCACTACCGACGGTGCCAATGCCTAAAAGGCCAACTTGAATGGGTTTCATGGTGTGTTTAAAAATAAAGAACTATTTAAAAATAAGAGCTGCAAGCGCTGGTTATTAATTAACTTCAAGGCGTTTAATGCATTAATCCCTTGATTAACCAGCGCTACCAGCTATCGTTTTAGAACGTGTTCATGATCTCGAATGAAGGTGTGGGGGATGCGGTTCGGGATGGATTGCGAGGCGCAAACCACAGCAATAGCTTGGCTATTGCGAGGATTTGCAACGACGCAGGCCGCCCGAAGCCGCGCCCGCACACCCATGAGGAGATCGTGAACACGTTCTTAGGCCTCGGCCTTGGTTTTTTTTGCCGGTTTGGCCAGCAGCTTGTCGGTGCCCATGCGCAGGCGGTACCTGGCCAGAAAATCGGCCAAGCGGTTGATCGCCTCGCGCAGATCGGCCTCGTGCGGCAAAAAGACAATGCGAAAGTGGTCCGGGTGCGGCCAGTTAAAGCCCGTGCCCTGCACCAGCATCACCTTGGTTTCTTGCAGCACTTCCAGGAAAAACTCCTGGTCGTCCTTAATCGGGTAAATCTCGGGGTCCAGGCGCGGAAACATGTACAGCGCCCCCTGTGGCTTGACGCACGACACGCCGGGAATCGCATTGATCAGCTCGTAGGCCAAATCGCGCTGCTGGCGCAGGCGGCCGCCTTCGCAAATCAGGTCGTTGATGCTTTGGTAACCACCCAGCGCCGTCTGCACCGCCCACTGCCCTGGCACGTTGGCGCACAGGCGCATGTTCGAGAGCATGTTCAAGCCCTCGATGTAATCCTTGGCCAGTTTTTTGTCGCCCGAGACCACCATCCAGCCAGCCCGGTAGCCGCAGGAGCGGTAGGCCTTAGAGAGCGAGTTGAACGTCAGCGTCAGCACATCGGCCGACAGGCTGGCCAGCGGCGTGTGCACCGCGCCGTCGTAGAGCACTTTGTCGTACACCTCGTCGGCAAAAATCACCAACCCGTGCTCGCGGGCAATTTCCACAATGCCTTGCAGCAGCTCGCGGCTGTACAAAGCGCCGGTGGGGTTGTTGGGGTTGATCACCACAATCCCCTTGGTGCGCGGCGTGACCTTGCTGCGGATGTCGGCCAGATTGGGCATCCAGCCATTGGCCTCATCGCACACATAGTGCACCGGTGTGCCGCCCGAGAGGCTGGTCGCCGCCGTCCACAGCGGATAGTCAGGCGCAGGCAGCAGCAGCTCATCGCCGTTGTCCAGCAGCGCGTTGGTGGCCATGCTGATCAATTCAGAAGCACCATTGCCCAGGTAAATATCATCCAGCGTCACGCCCCTGATGCCCTGCTTTTGGGTTTCGTGCATGACGGCTTTGCGGGCGGCAAAAATGCCCTTGCTGTCCGAATACCCGGCCGAGTTGGGCAGGTTGCGGATCATGTCCTGCTGCACCTCCTCCGGGGCATCAAAGCCAAACACAGCCAAGTTGCCGATATTGAGCTTGATGATCTTTTGCCCATCGTCCTCCATCTTCTTGGCCGCATCCATGATGGGGCCCCGAATGTCGTAGCAGACGTTGGCCAGTTTGGCGGATTTGGTCACAGTCCTCATAGCACTTCACCTTTAGCAGCCCCACTGCGCCCAGTGCATCGCGGGGAAACGCATAATTTGACCACAAGAAAGCACCGCCCCCAGCGTGCCCGCCCACGCCAAACGGGGGGCGCACCTTCGCCAAATTGCCAAAAAATCACCAAGGAATGCCCCATGAAATTCAAAGCCGAACGCGCCGATGACCTGCAACTGATCACCGGCTACGGCCCCGGCTGGCTCGAAGTGAACAAAACCCGGCACACCACCAGCCTGCTCATTGGCAGCAGCGGCCTGCTGCAAGCCTGGGATTGCGCCCGCTTCAATGACCTCAATGCCAGCGCCTTGCAAGCGCTGGCCCACCAATGCCCAGGGGTGGAAGTGCTCCTGCTGGGCAGCGGCCCGCGCCTGCAGTTTTGCCACCCCAGCTGGCTGCAGCCTTTCATGCAACAGCGCATCGGCGTAGAAACCATGGACACCCCAGCGGCCCTGCGCACTTACAACGTTTTGGCCATGGAAGGCCGGAAAGTGTTGGCAGCACTGGTTTTAGGGTAGTATCGGAACGCCCCTAGTCAAAACCTACGCTTGAAGGTACAATTACAGGTTGCGGTCGAGGGGCAATGATCGTTTTAATCAACGTGATGAACGTAATAAACGGCAAAAAAATAAAAACAATACTGTTTTTGCCAAGCCCCTCGGTTTTTTAAGAACTACACCTGAGAGATAGGCGCATGGCGATTGTTGTTAATAAACCCCTTCCCGAATTTGAAGCAAACGCAACCGGGGGCGTGAAGGTGACCAATACCTCCCACAATGGTCAAACCTTTATTCTGTACTTCTACCCCAAGGACAACACTCCGGGCTGCACCACCGAGGCCATGCAGTTTCGCGACAAATTCAAGGAATTTGAAAAAGCCGGGGCCATTATTTTCGGTGTGTCTCGCGACAACATGAAATCGCACGATGAATTCAAAGAAAAGCTGGAACTGCCCTTTGAACTCATCGCCGATACCGAAGAAAAAATGTGCCATATGTTTGGCGTAGTGAAAAACAAAATCATGTACGGCAAAAAGGTCAAAGGCATTGAGCGCTCGACCTTTTTGGTCAATGCCGACGGCATCCTGGTGCAAGAGTGGCGCGGCCTGAAAGTGCCTGGCCACGTCGAGGAAGTCTTAAAGGCCGTCAAAGCCCTGAATAAAGCCAGCGCCAAACAAGCGGTTGCCGCATAAACAGGCGTGTAAAACAGACGCGTTAATCGGCGGGCATCACCCCGGCCTAAGCGCTGCATAATGGGCTCAAGCCCCTTCGCACACCCACCACAGCCGCCGGGCCCTGCCTTGGCGGCTGTATTGTTTTTCAACAGGTGAACACCATGCCCCTGCCTCCCGCCCCGAAAAAACGCGCCGCCCGCCTCAGCCCCGACCAGAGCGAAGCGGCCACGCCTGCCGCCAAAACCCGCGCCACGGCCTCCACTGTGAAAACCAGCGCGGACAAAACCAGCGCCGCCAGCGCGGCCACCACGGCGGCGGCCCAAGGCTTGGCCGAATTGCGTGCCCAGAGCGCTACCGTGCCGGCTGCAGCCACGGCACCTGCAGCGGCCCCCAAGACAGCCACAACTGCAACCGTGACCGCAGCCGTAACGGCAGCCGCAGCGGCTCGCCCGGCCGCACCCAGCGCCAATCACCAGCGCAGCGCACCCAAAACAGAAAAAAAAGAAGCTGTCTCCGCTAGTAATAACAAGCAAAATAGCAATAAAACTATCCCAAAACCAAGTAAACGTGGCGCAAAGCGCTGCTTATTTGTTCTGGACACCAACGTTCTGCTGCACGACCCCACCTGCCTGTTTCGCTTTCAAGAGCACGACATCTTCCTGCCCATGGTGGTGCTCGAAGAGCTGGACAGCCACAAGCGCGGTGGCACCGAAGTGGCCCGCAATGGCCGCCAGGTCAGCCGCACCCTGGATGCCTTGGTCGAAGCCCACAAAAACACCGATCTGGCCGCCGGGCTGAAGCTGGATGCCACCGGCACCAAGGGCGTGACGGGCCAACTGTTTTTCCAGACCGTGCCGCTGCACTACACCTTGCCGCTGTCGCTGCCCCAGGGCAAGGCGGACAACCAAATTCTGGGCGTGGTGCAAGCCCTGCGCGAGCAAGAAAGCCAAGGCCGCGAGGTGTTGCTGGTGTCCAAAGACATCAACATGCGCGTCAAAGCCCGCGCCTTGGGGGTGCCCGCCGAGGATTACCACAACGACAAGGTGCTGGACGACAACGACCTGCTCTACACCGGCGCACTGGCCCTGCCCCTGGACTTTTGGCGCAAAGCCAAGGACGTGCAAAGCTGGCAAGAAGGCAATAGCAGCTTCTACAGCCTGCGCGGGCCGATGACCGACCAACTGCTCATCAACCAATTCGTTTATTTTGAAGCCCCCAGCGAGCCCAGCCTGTACGCCCGCGTGGTCGAGCTGCGCGGTGACACCGCTGTGCTGGAAGTGCTGCGCGACTACGGCAGCGCCAAGCACAACGTCTGGGGGGTGAATGCCCGCAACCGGGAGCAAAATTTTGCGCTCAACCTGCTGATGGATCCCGAGGTGGACTTTGTCACCATGACCGGCCAGGCCGGCACGGGCAAAACGCTGCTGACGCTGGCGGCCGGCTTGGCCCAAGTGCTCGACAGCCGCCGCTACAGCGAAATCATCATGACCCGCGCCACCGTCAGCGTGGGCGAGGACATCGGCTTTCTGCCCGGCACCGAGGAAGAAAAAATGGGCCCCTGGATGGGCGCCTTGGACGACAACCTGGAGTTTTTGGCCAAAGGCAGCGGCGGCAATGGGCACGAGTGGGGGCGCTCAGCAACCACCGACCTGATCCGCAGCCGCATCAAAATCAAGAGCTTGAACTTCATGCGTGGGCGCACTTTTTTAAATAAATTCGTCATCATCGACGAGGCGCAAAACCTCACGCCCAAGCAGATGAAAACGCTAATCACCCGCGCCGGGCCAGGCACCAAAATCGTCTGCATGGGCAACCTGGCACAGATTGATACGCCCTACCTCACCGAAGGCAGCTCGGGCCTGACCTACGTGGTCGATCGCTTCAAGGGCTGGCAGCACGGCGGCCACATCCAGTTGGCGCGGGGCGAGCGCTCACGCCTGGCCGACTTTGCCAGCGAGGTGCTGTAAGCCATGGCCATCCCTTGGATCACGGCACTGAAGATGGTGCCCTGGGGCGATGTCATTGAAGCGGCCCCCAGTGTCATTAAAACCGCCAAAGGACTGCTGAAAAAAGCACCGGCCCAAAACGATGCGGCACCCGCGCCCAGCCCCGCCTCATCGGCCGTCACCAGCACGCCGGCCGATGCTGGTGAGCTGGCCTTGCAACACATCATCCAATTGCAAAAGCGCATCGACCAGTTGGAACACGCCCAGCAAGCCAGCGCTGCCGTGATCGAGCAAATGGCCGAGCAACAAGCCCGCATCGTAGAAACCGTGGGCTTGTTGCGCACCGGTGCCACCCGCTTGGCCTGGGCCTGCGCCATTCTTGCGGGCAGTACGCTGGGGCTGGGCATTTACAGCTTTTTGCGCTAGATCGTCCAGGGCCAGTGGGCGCTGCAATTTGCAATTCGGCAAAATTAACGGGGTTTTTTCGTCATTTCGACGATTGATACCGCCATAGTGGATATTCTGCCGCCCAGGGTTTCCTCTAGAATGCATGCCGTTATGTTCTCCACGCACCCCATCCTTCTCTCTGTCCAGCAGCCCCTGCTGGGCACTGCGGTGCGTGCCACCATTACAACCACCACGATTACCGGCTGATCCAGCCCGGTTCGTCGTGTGCCCGTAGAACCGGCCCGGCGAGCCGGACGAAAACAGACGGCCGTTTTCACACCTGTTTTCACACACGAAAGGGCAATTTATGAGCAAGCAATTGGTAGGCCTGGTTGGCTGGCGCGGCATGGTCGGCTCCGTTTTGATGGAGCGCATGCAGGCCGAGGGTGACTTTGACCTGATTGAACCGGTGTTCTTCTCCACCTCCAACGCCGGTGGCCCAGCCCCGGCCATGGCCACAACGCACACCCAGCTCAAAGATGCCCACGACATTGCCGAGCTGGCCAAATGCGACATCGTCATCACCTGCCAGGGCGGCGACTACACCAACGAAGTGTTCCCCAAAATTCGCGCCGCCGGTTGGAATGGGCACTGGATTGATGCCGCCTCGGCGCTGCGCATGAAGGACGATGCGGTCATCGTCCTCGACCCCGTGAACCAGGATTTGATCGAGCAAAAACTGGCCGCTGGCGGAAAAAACTGGATTGGCGGCAACTGCACCAACTCCATCTTGCTGATGGGCGTGGGCAGCCTGTTCAAGGCCGGGTTGGTCGAATGGGTCAGCTCCATGACCTACCAAGCTGCTTCGGGCGGTGGGGCCAACCACATGCGCGAACTGCTCAAAGGCATGGGCGTTATCCACAACGCCGTGGCCGACAAGCTGGCCACCCCCGCATCGGCTATTTTGGAAATCGACCGCCAGGTGGCGCACACCATTCGCCACGATGTACCGACCGAGTTCTTTGGCGCTCCGCTGGCCGGTGGCCTGATCCCTTGGATTGACTCCCAACTCGAGAATGGCCAGTCCAAAGAAGAGTGGAAGGGCCAGGCCGAGGTGAACAAAATCTTGGGCACCCCCACCACCATCCCCGTCGATGGTCTGTGCGTGCGCATCGGCGCCATGCGCTGCCACTCGCTGGCCCTGACGCTGAAGCTGAAAAAAGACCTGCCCCTGGCCGAGATTGAAGCACTCATCCAAGCGGGCAATCCCTGGGTGAAATTCGTCGCCAACGACCGCGCCCTGACCGTGCAAGAGCTCACCCCGGCCAGCATCACCGGCGGCCTGCAAGTGGGCGTGGGCCGCGTGCGCAAGCTGAACATGGGGCCACAGTACCTGTCGGCCTTTGTGATTGGCGACCAACTGCTGTGGGGTGCGGCCGAGCCGCTGCGCCGCATGCTGCGCATCTTGCTCAAGGCATAAAGCACGGGCCAATTCAGGCAACAAGGAGGGGTTGAGCCCCTCCTTTTTTGTTAATAAAAGAAAACATCTTGTGTTTTAGCTGCAACAATCCCGGCTTTTCTCCTGACTAAGCGGCAAGGGCAGTACGTATTCTTGAGCAAACAGATTGTGCGTCGCCATAATCGCGTTTTATTCATCCCGTCGCTGCAGCGACAGGGGACAGAGCTGCGCGTCTTACACAGCTACCAAAACACTTGCCGCTGCCCAGCGGTTGATGACCGGGATATGAACACAACTATGCACCGCTGGAAATTTTCTGCCCTTGCCTCTGCCCTCAGCCTATGCACTGCCTTCATGGCCAGCCCTGCCGCCGCACTCTCGCTGGGCGCCATTCATGTGCAGTCGCATCTGGGCGAACCCCTCCGCGCTGAAATTGATATTACCCAAATCACCGCAGCCGAAGCCGGTTCACTGCAAGCCACGCTGGCCTCGCCCGATGTCTTTCAAGCCCATGGCATGGAATTGAGCCCTACGGCACGCAACGTTCGCGTAGAGCTGATCTCACCGGCCAAAGGCGGTTCAAAAATTCGCCTGACCACCACCTCCCCGGTGAATGATCCGTTTATTGATCTCATTCTTCAGGCCAACTGGAGCGCAGGCAACCTCACCCGGGGCTACACCCTGCTGCTGGATCCGCCCCCGGTGCAAAAACCCCCCGCACCCACCACCGCCGTACAAGCCTCCACACCAGCCCAAACAGGGCAAACCTACCGCTCACAACCGCGCACCGCAGCGCCCAGCGCCTCCAGCGCCGCAGCAGCAACGGGGACAACCGATGCCACCAGCAGCGTGACCGTGCGCACGGGGGACACCGCAGGGCGCATTGCCGCCGCCCACGCCATCTCCGGCATCTCGCTGGACCAAATGCTGGTGGCCATGCTGCGCAACAACCCCAGCGCGTTCATCAACGGCAATATCAACCGCATCAAGGCTGGCGCGGTGGTCAGCATTCCTAACGCCGAACAAGCCCAAAGTACCAGCGCCAAAGAAGCGCGGCAAATCATTGCCACCCAAAGCAAGGATTTCAACGCCTATCGCCGCAAATTGGCCGAACGCACCACCCAAGCCCAGGTCGGCGAGGCCGAGCGCAGCGCCTCTGGCAAAGTGCAAGCACAGGTGGAAGATGCCACGGCGGCCACCACGCCCACCGACAAGCTCACGCTCTCCAAAGGGGCTGCCGCCTCCAAAGTCGAAGACAAGCTCATGGCGGAAAAACAATCCACCGCCCAAAATGACCGCACCAAAGAGCTTGAACGCAACCTGGCAGAGCTGGAAAAACTCAGCGATGCATCGGCTGCAACCACGGCCGCTGGCAGCGTGGCCGCTTCCGCCGAAACCGCCATGCCACCCACGCCCGGCGACAACGCCACGGCAGGCGATGCCCCTGCGTCGCCTTTGACAATTGAGGCCAACGCCCCCGTCCTGCCCACGGACGCAGGCCAGCCCGCCCCTGCAGACCCAGCGCCGGCCAGCACGGCCGCTGCGGCCCCAGACACCCCGGCAGAGCCCGCCCCCCCTGCACGCAAAGCAGCGCAAAAAGCCCCCCAACCCGCGCCCGTGCCTGAGCCTTCATTGGTCGATCAGTTGCTCGAAAACCCCCTGCTCCCGGCCGGTGGCGTGGCCGTATTGGGCTTGCTGGGGCTGCTGGCATGGCGTAAACGCAAACAACAAGCAGCCGCGGCCAGCGCATTCAATGACTCAAGCTTAGAGGTGGCACCGGCCCCTGATTCTTTGTTTGACAGCAGCGGCGGCCAACAAATTGATACCAACAGCGACACCCCGGCCAGCACCATGGCGTACTCGCCAAGCCAGTTGGATGCCAATGGCGATGTGGACCCCATCGCCGAGGCCGATGTGTACCTGGCCTATGGCAAAGAAGATGAAGCCATCAAAATTTTGGCTGAAGCCCTGCGCAGCGCCCCAGATCGGCTGAACATTCACATCAAACTGGCCGAAATTTACGCCAAGCAGCAAGACCTCACCCAACTGGAAGTGACGGCGCGCGCCGTCAAGGGCCTGACCCAAGGCCAGGGGAGCGATTGGGAGCGCGTGCGCACCCTGGGCTTCAACATGGACCCCTACAACTCCTTGTACGCAGAGGGCAACACCACCAGTGCCGGTACCGCTGCGGCGGCGGCGGCCACCACCACCGGTTTTGCCCAGGCCTTGGCGCAATCTGCCGAGACTGCCGCGCCCACGCCTTCTTTGGAAAGCGAACTGCTCATCCCGCCCAGCATCCAAGACGATGACTCAACCGACCAATTCATTGCGTCGATAGACAGCAGCCTCAACATTGAAGCCCCGCCGTCGCAGCCAGAGCTGCCCTCCCAAATTCAAGACACCCAATTTGCGGACAGCATGCTCAGCCCACAAGAGGCCGTGCCCAGTTTTGACTTCAGCCGCGTCGATCTTGACCTGCCTTCCGGAACCGACAACGCCACCACTCCGGCGACCGAGGCCAATGCTGCGCCAGCACCTGCGCCCGCCGAGACGCTGGACTTTTCTCTGGACAGCAGCTTTGGCTTCCCGACCCCGGCCCCCGCTGCTGAAACACCGGCCGAGGAAGACGATTTTGGCTTGAGCCGTTTGGATTTCACCGACACGCCCGCCACCTTCGACACCCCCGCCGCCCCGGCCACCACCCCACCGGATGATGATTTCGGCTTGGGCGCTCTGGACTTGCCCACCGCAGAGGCAGCCACTGCGCCCCCAGCGGTGACCGACGCCCTGCCAGACTTTGCCGCAGACTTTGGCCTGGATGGCTTGGATCTGGACCTGCCCTCCAGCCCATCGACCGAGGCCGAAGCCACCGACAGCAACGATCCCCTCAACACCAAACTCGATCTGGCCCAAGAGTTCGCCATGATTGGCGACTCCGAAGGCGCGCGCACCCTCATCGAAGAAGTGCTGAGTGAGGCCCAAGGCACCTTGAAAACCCGGGCCCAAAAAATGCTCAACGAGCTTGAATAATGACCACCCTTCTCCCTGCTCTGCAAGGCCTACTATGCGCATCGCCTTAGGGGTCAGCTACAACGGCAGCCGCTACCAGGGCTGGCAAAGCCAGCCCAGCGGCAACACCGTACAAGACCAACTCGAAGCGGCCCTGGGCCGCTTTGCTGCTGAAAAAATCAGCACAACCTGTGCGGGCCGCACCGATGCTGGGGTCCACGGCCTGATGCAGGTGGTGCATTTCGACACCCGATTGCAGCGCTCGCCCAACTCCTGGGTGCGCGGCACCAATGCCTTTTTACCCCGTGACATTGCCGTGCACTGGGCCCGCGAAATGCCCAACAGCGCCGACGGCCGCCCCAGCTTTCACTGCCGCACCCATGCAACGGCCCGCCGCTATGCCTATGTGCTGCTGCAATCGCCCGTGCGCCCCAGCATTGAGGCCGAACGCGTTGGCTGGGTCTTTTTGCCACTGCAGGCGCACGCCATGCAGCAAGCGGCGCAAGCCCTGCTGGGGGAGCATGATTTCTCCTCCTTTCGGGCCTCGGGGTGCCAGGCCAAAACCCCCATCAAAACCCTGCACCGCATTGACATCTCCTTCACCCCAGCCGGCCACGCGGCAATGCGCGAAGACCACGCCATGCCCTGCGGTTACTGGCGGTTTGAATTTGAGGGCAGCGCTTTTTTGCACCACATGATCCGCAACATCATGGGCTGCCTGATCTACATCGGCCAAGGCAAGCAACCGGCGGCTTGGATGCAGCAGGTGCTGCAGGCCCGCTCACGCGATGCGGCCGCCCCCACCTTCAGCCCCGATGGGCTGTACTTCCTCGGCCCGGTGTACGACGCACATTGGAATCTGCCCAGCAGCACCCCCGCTTTTGCCTGGTTGCCGGGCAGCCCCTTATGAAGAATGGTTCTGAGCCCATGCCACCCCGCACCCGTATCAAAATTTGTGGACTGACGCGCGAGGAAGATGTCGATGCCGCCGTCGCCGCCGGGGTCGATGCCCTGGGTTTTGTGCTCTACGCGCCCAGCCCGCGCGCCGTCACCGCCCTGCGGGCCGCCCAATTGGCACGGCGCTTGCCCCCCTTTGTTACGCCGGTGTTGCTGTTTGTCAATGCAAGCCCTGCAGATGTTATAGCTGCTTGCGCTTTAGTACCGGGCGCTACAGCACAGTTTCATGGCGATGAATCCCCTGAGCAATGCTGGGCAGCTAGCGATTTTGGAAGAATCCCCTATCTGCGCGCCGCCCGCATTCCGCTGGGCCCCAACGCCCGCGCGTTTGACCTCGTAGAATACGCATCTCGTTACTCTCAAGCCCAAGCCATCTTGCTCGATGCCCACGTAGAGGGCTACGGCGGCGGCGGGCACGCATTCAATTGGTCACTGCTACCACCAAACGTCGCTGCTCACCTCGTTTTATCTGGTGGACTCACACCTGCAAACGTGACCGATGGCGTGCGCTTGCTGCGCCCGCGCTGCCGCTCGCTGGCCGTTGATGTCAGCTCCGGCGTGGAAGCCTCCGCGCCCAATGGCAGCCCTCTTAAAGGCATCAAAGATGCCGCCAAAATGAAGCAATTTATCGCCGCCGTACGGGCGGCCGATGTCCCCCTTTAGAGTACTGATCGCATGTTTAACTACCACTACCCCGACGCTGCCGGCCACTTTGGCCCCTACGGCGGCAGCTTTGCCAGCGAAACCCTGACCTTTGCCCTCCAAGAGCTGCGCGATGCCTGGGCCCGTTACCAGAACGATCCCGAATTTCAGGCCGAATACCAGCGCGAGCTGGCGCATTTTGTCGGCCGCCCCTCCCCCGTGTACCACGCCCAACGCCTGAGCGCAGAAATCGGCGGCGCGCAAATCTTCTTGAAGCGCGAAGACCTCAACCACACAGGCGCGCACAAGATCAACAACGTCATCGGCCAGGCCATGCTGGCACGGCGCATGGGCAAGCCGCGCATCATTGCCGAAACCGGCGCGGGCCAGCACGGCGTGGCCACGGCCACCATCTGCGCGCGCTACGGGCTGGAATGCATCGTGTACATGGGTGCTGAAGATGTGAAGCGCCAAAGCCCCAACGTCTTTCGCATGAAGCTGCTGGGCGCCACCGTGGTGCCCGTCGAATCGGGTAGCAAAACCCTGAAAGACGCGCTCAACGAAGCCATGCGCGACTGGGTGGCGAATGTGGACAACACCTTCTACATCATCGGCACCGTGGCGGGCCCTGCCCCCTACCCGGCCATGGTGCGCGACTTTCAGCGCGTAATTGGCGAAGAGTGCCTGACGCAAATGCCCGAGCTGCTGCGCAGCCTGCAGCTGGCGGGCGAACAGCCCGATGCCGTGGTCGCCTGCGTGGGCGGCGGCAGCAACGCCATGGGCATCTTCCACCCCTACATCCCCCTGGAAAACACCCGCCTGATTGGCGTAGAAGCCGCTGGCGAGGGGCTGGACACGCCCAAGCACGCCGCCTCGCTGCAAAAAGGCACGCGCGGGGTGCTGCACGGCAACCGCACGCTGATCCTGCAAGACCAAGACGGCCAGATCACCGAAACGCACAGCATCAGCGCCGGCCTGGATTACCCCGGTGTCGGCCCCGAGCACGCCTGGCTGCAAGAGCTGGGCCGCGCCCAGTACGTGGGCTGCACCGACAGCGACGCGCTGGCCGCCTTCCACCGCCTGTGCCGCACCGAAGGCATCATCCCCGCGCTGGAATCGAGCCACGCCGTGGCCTATGCCATCCAACTGGCCCAAACGATGCGCCCCGATCAATCCATCTTGGTCAATCTCTCGGGCCGGGGTGACAAAGACATTGGCACCGTGGCCGACTTCTCGGGCGAAGATTTTTACGACCGCCCCTCCATGCGGGGACTGAAGGTCAAAGGAAGCGACAAACTATGAGCAACCGCCGCATCACTGCAACATTCGACAAACTGCGCAGCGAGGGCCGCCAGGCGCTGATCCCGTTTGTCACCGCCGGCTACCCCTTTGCCGCCATCACCCCGGGATTGATGCACGGCATGGTCGAGGCCGGCGTGGACATCATCGAGTTGGGCGTGCCCTTCTCCGACCCCATGGCCGATGGCCCCGTCATCCAAAAAGCGGGCGAACGCGCCATTGCCAACGGCGTGAATCTGGCCAAAGTGCTGGGCTACGTGCGCGAGTTCCGCCAGAAAAACCAGCACACCCCCGTGGTGCTGATGGGCTACGCCAACCCCGTCGAGCGCTACGACCTGCAGCATGGCGAGGGGGCCTTTGTGCGCGATGCCGCAGCTGCCGGCCTGGATGGCATGCTGGTGGTCGATTACCCGCCCGAAGAATGCCAAGACTTTGCCGCCGCCCTCAAAGCCCACGGCATGGACATGATCTTCCTGCTGGCACCCACCAGCAGCGACGCACGCATCCAGGAAATTGCCCAAATCGCCAGCGGTTACGTTTACTACGTCTCGCTCAAAGGCGTGACCGGCTCGGCCGCGCTGGATACCGACGATGTCGCCCGCATGCTGGCGCGCATCCAACAACACGTCCACATCCCTGTGGGCGTGGGCTTTGGCATCCGCGATGGCCAAACTGCCCACACCGTGGCCCAAATGGCCGATGCGGTCATCATTGGCAGCCGCATCATCCAGCTGCTGGAAGACCAGCCGCACGAAAAAGTCATCCCCCTGGCGATCGACTTTCTGCGTGGCATCCGCAAAGCAATGGACGCATAATGCCGCCCTTGGCCAGCACCAGAACTGTTCTGGGCGCTGGCCACTCTCGCTAGATTGAAGGAGGAGCCATGTCCTGGCTTGAAAAGCTGCTGCCCACCAAGGCCCAAGCAACCGAACCCAAGGAACGCCACCAGCAAATTCCTGAAGGCCTGTGGGTGAAATGTCCCTGCTGCGAAGCGGTGCTGTACAAAACCGATTTGCAAAAAAATCAGAACGTCTGCCCCACCTGCAGTCACCACCACCGCATCAACGCCCGCGACCGCCTGAACCACTTCATGGACGGCGAAGGCCGCTACGAAATCGGCCAAGAAGTCATCCCCGTCGATGCCCTCAAATTCAAAGACAGCCGCAAATACCCCGAGCGCCTGAAAGAAGCGCTGGAAAACACCGGCGAAACCGATGCCCTGGTCGTCATGGGTGGCACCGTCAAAGGCATCGAGCTGGTCGCGGCCTGCTTTGAATTCGACTTCATGGGCGGCTCCATGGGCTCCGTGGTGGGCGAGCGCTTTTGCCGGGGCGTGGAAACCGCCATTGAGCAAAAAGTGCCCTTCATCTGCTTTACCGCCACCGGCGGCGCACGCATGCAAGAAGGCCTGCTCTCGCTCATGCAAATGGCCAAAACCAACGCCGCCCTCACGCGCCTGGCACAAAAAGGCCTGCCCTACATCAGCGTGCTCACCGACCCCACCATGGGCGGTGTCTCGGCCGGGTTTGCCTTTGTGGGCGACATCGTCATGGCCGAACCCAACGCCCTGATCGGCTTTGCCGGCCCGCGCGTGATTGAAACCACCGTGCGCGTCAAACTGCCCGAAGGCTTTCAGCGCGCTGAATTCCTGCAAGAAAAAGGCGCCGTGGACATGATCGTCGATCGCCGCGAACTACGCGAGCGCATCGCCAGCAGCCTGGCCATGCTGCAGCGCCTGCCCGCTGACGCCATCATCTGATTATTTTCATAGCTACCAGCGCCCGCCAGGCCTAGCTTTGCGGGCGTTTTTTTATATTTTTCACATCGCTGCCCGCCTATGTCCGACCGCCTTGCTGTTTTGCCCCAATACCTGCTGCCCAAACAGGCACTTACCCAACTCATGGGCAAACTCGCCGGCCTGGAAGGCGGCAGCGCCACCACCGCCGTCATCCGCTGGTTCATCCAGCGCTACAAGGTCAATATGAGCGAAGCGCTGGAGGCCGACCCCGCCGCCTACAAAAGCTTCAACCAATTCTTCACCCGGCCCCTGCGCCCCGGCGTGCGCCCCCTGGCCGATGCCGACTGGGTCTGCCCCGTCGATGGCGCCATCAGCCAGCTGGGCCGCATCACCGGCGCTGCGGGCGACCAGATTTTTCAGGCCAAAGGCCACCACTACAGCACCCAGGCCCTGGTCGGCGGCAATGCCGCCCTGGCCGCGCAATTTGCCCATGGGCACTTTGCCACCATCTACTTAAGCCCGCGCGACTACCACCGCATCCACATGCCCTGCGCTGGGCGGCTGCTGCGCATGATTTACGTGCCCGGCGAGCTGTTTTCGGTCAATCCCACCACCGCCCGGGGCGTGCCCGGCCTGTTCGCCCGCAACGAGCGCGTGGTCTGCGTGTTTGAGGGCGAATTTGGCCCCTTTGTGCTGGTGCTGGTCGGTGCCACCATCGTCGGCAGCATGGCCACCGTCTGGCACGGCGTGGTCAATCCCCCGCGCCCCGGCACCTTGCGCGACTGGGATTACCAGGCGCAAAACATCCACCTCCACCGTGGCGATGAAATGGGCCGCTTTCTGCTGGGCTCCACCGTCGTGCTGCTCATGCCCCAAGGCGATTTGCAATTCACTGCCGACTGGCAGGCCACCCGCCCCGTGCGCCTGGGCGAAGCCATGGCGCAGCAGGGCTAGCGCCCCTGCTGCAGCGCACGCGCAGATTTCCAACCCCAAGTGCCGCCCAGCCTACGCTGCGGCGGCACTTTTTATGCCTTGGACAGGCTCTCGACACAACGTGTCGCTGCGGCTGCTTACATTGGCTTGCACGGCCCGGCGCTCAGCGCCAAGCCCACCCCCAAGCCAACAACGGAAAGAAGCCCATGTCCTCTTTTTGCTCTCAATGCGGCAAACCCTACCCTGAACACGACCCATCCTGCCTGGTACACCGGCTCGCGCAGCAAGCTTTGCCACCCCTGGCGAAAAAAACGCCCTTTTCCAATGCCACCCCAAAGCCAGCGAATAACGAACCCCATGCGGCCCAACCATGCACACCCGTGAACAAAGCGGCCCCGCATGCTTTCGGCCCTCTGAATAAATTTATTTGGATATTGGCCTTTGCGCCGCTCATTGGCATGGTGCTTGAATACGCTATTGCCCATATTTTTTACAGCAGCAGTTACGCCGCCAATGCCGCTGTGGGTAATGGATATTTTTTCTGGGTCACGCTCTTATTGAATATTGGACTGTGTACGCTGGATGAAAAACATTTAAGAAACCACAGCATTAACACCCAACCCATTGGGGCAGCTTGGCTGGTACCGGTCTATATCTTTAAAAGAAGCAAACACCTGCAAGACGGCCCGGTGTATTTCTACCTCTGGATTGGCACCCTGGTAACTGCCGCCATTTTCAGCATTTAATCGAACGGAAATTAAAAATGTCGCACCTCTTTTGCCCCCACTGCGGCCAACAGATTGCCGCCACCGACCGGCATTGCCCCCACTGCGGCACCATGCAAACTGCCGTCATCCCCCCTCTTGCTGTGCCTGGGAAAAAAGCCGTACCAGACGGCATTCGTGGCTGGTCTTGGGGGGCGTTTCTGCTCAGTTGGGTCTGGGCCATTGGCAACAAAACCTGGATTGGCCTGCTCGCCCTCATTCCCTACGTTGGTCTGATCATGGCCATCATCCTGGGCATCAAAGGCCGGGAATGGGCCTGGCAAAACAAAGAATGGGACAGCATCGAACACTTCCAGCGCGTGCAAAAACAATGGAACCGCTGGGCCTTCATCATCGTAGGTGCCCTGCTGGTCATCGGCCTGCTCGCCGGCATCGGCATCGCAATGTACGAAGAACATGCCCCATCCACCCACACCTCCCAAGCGCAAGACATCCCACCCCCAGCACCCACTGCAGCCACTGCAGCCACTGCAGCCACTGCAGCCAGTGCCCCAGCAAGCACCCCATTTGCGCAGGCATTCGATGAACCCCTAACGCACTCGGCCAGTGCGCAGAAATATGAGCCTGTTTTTCTCTCTGAGAATGATGACGGGCATCTGTTCAAAATATCCAGCTACCCCAAAAAAATCATCTACAAGAATACCAATCTTCTGGATTATTTATTTGAAGATACTGACATGATCGGTTATCTGGCATTTGAAAAAACTTACCAATTTGGCGAAAACTATATTTTCATCATATCTACCGGAGAGAATGGAAACTCCTGCCCCGCCACCACTTACGCCTTTCAGGTAGATACAGCCGCCAACCGCATCTCTGACAAGCACGAAATCGACGGCTGCTCAGAAAACGTAGAAACTTTTTCCGAAGGCAACACGCTGATGGTCAAAAAAGAAGGCAATGCCAGCATTTTCTACAACGGCGAAGTTCAGTAATCCGATCATCCGATCATCCGATCATCCGGTCATCCGGTCATCCCCCCAAATTCAGAAAGCCCCACCATGAGTTTTTGCCGAGGCTGCGGCACCGCGCTGCACGAAACCGCCCCCACCTGCCCGCACTGCGGTGCGCCCCAAAACCTACCGTCGGCCGAGCCCCCCGGCACGCTCTGGCTGCCCGTACCGGCGCTAATCGTGGGCATCCTGGCGCTGCTGGCGGCCATCGGTTTGGCCGACTCCGCACTGATCGACCCAGATGAATACATGGGCACCCTGCTGTTCGCCGGCATCGCCATCATCCTGGGGGCCATTGGCACCTACCAGCAGAAAAAAGGCCGGGGCCTGTCTATTGCCGGATTGGTACTGGGCGGCCTGGCCTTGCTCATCAGCCTGGGCGTTTAAAACAAGAGCTTATAGCGCTTATTTTTAATAGCTTTTTATGGTTAAAAGCCGATAAATCCATTAAACACAAGCGCTACAAGCTTCTTTTTTTGCGCTAACTCCTGGCACAGGCATGCAGCCGCTGGTATCGCAAAACACCGCAATAAATGCGGCAGAATGCATCTAACAAATATTTATATCAAGGCAGAAAAATTACTCAGCATGCGGCACACCCTGTCGCACCCCATTTTTACAGTACGCCACACTGCGGCCCCTTGTTATGGACGGACCCTGACCATGCCCAACCACGCCCTTGTCACTGCAACGACTGCCGATACCAAAAGCGAAAAACTCGCACAACGTCTGTCGCGCATCATTGCCCGTCTGCACCAGGGCGAGCACATCGACAAACACCAGCTGGCGGCTGAATTTGGCACCACCATCCGCACCATCGAGCGCGACCTGCACCAGCGCCTGCACGGCATCGCCGAGCGCAACGCCCAAGGTCAATGGCAACTGACCCTGACCGCCCGCAGCACCATCCCGGCGCGACACCTGCACGGCTACGCCCGCATGGCCGGCACCGAGCGCCTATTCCCCGATGCCAGCCTGCCCTACCTGCTGAGCCAGCTCAACATCCCCGAACCGCACCGCGCCACCCACGTGCAGCCCATACCGCACGAAGACCTGGGCGGAGGCACCCGCACCTTCGCGGCGCTGCAAGCGGCCATCGAGCAGCAGCACACCTGCCACTTCACCTACAAAACCAAACCGCGCCACGCCCACCCCTACCGCCTGATCCACAAAAACGGTGTCTGGTACCTGGCCGCCGAAGAAGCAGGCCGCCTGAAAAACTTCAGCGTCGCACTCATCGAACAACTGCAGGTGGACAGCAGCGCCCCCTTCACCCCCAAACGCACACACCTGGACTACATCGCCAACAAAGACGACGTGTGGTTTACCGAACAAACCACCGAAGTGCTACTGCGCATCGCCCCCGACATCGCCCACTACTTCGCCCGCCGCCAGCTGCTGCCCCAACAACAGCACCGCCAAGACAGCGATGGCTCTTTGCTGGTCACCACCCAGATCAACCACATTAACCAGCTACTGCCCGTGGTGCGGTATTGGCTACCGCATGTGCGCATTGTTCAGCCCAAGGCTTGGGAGGAGGAGTTGGTGAGGGAGTTGCGGGAGGTTTTGGGGCGGTGGGATCAATAACCTACATATAGGAAGAACACCATGCAATTCATTCTTTTTTTGCTACTTCTATTCACCATCGGCTGCGTGTTGTATGGGATTTCAGCGGGGGTGCAAGGCATTCAACGTGGAGCTGCCAGATTGGCTCAATATAGCGACCCAAAAAATAAAAACACACAAAAAGAACCAAACCATGAAGCTAGAGCCGAAACAAAAAAACTAAATTCCACCCAGCGTTGTCTATCTATCTTGGAGGAGTTACGTGAACTCCATCAGCAAGGCGGATTAAGTCAGGAAGATTTTAACAATCTTCAAAAACATCTAATTTCTTCTTTTTCATCGGCTACTAACCATACTGAGTAAAATTTTAATGAAAAATAAAAATATCTCATCATCGAAACGCAGTGATTCTGATAAAAAAGAAATCACGAAAGACATCACACGTACCACCACAGCATTATCTGCCAGCGAGACAGTGAATCGTTTTGGTAGTGCCAACGCAGAATTTATTAAAGGCTATACTGGTACAGATAAAGAAACAGGGCAAATTTTCTCTAAAGGTTTAGAAAAGATATTTACCCATAAAATCAATGACAACCCAGAAAAAGCAGCCGCTAATATTAAACAACAAGCTGGTTTCAGCGCAGAAGTTGCCACTACCAGTCGCGATAATGCAGAAGCCATTATTAATCGCTCAGAAATAAGAACATCTCGCAGTGATGATTTGCCACAATACGGAAAGAATCATAATATTGTTGATCGAGTGCAAATTTTAGATGGAAATATCATAGAGGGCACTCAAACTCAAATGAAGTTTGTTGGAGATCGCAATGAACTTTTCAAAAACATTGCAGAAGATAATCAAAAAGGAAATTCTAAATTCGCCCGCTATCGAGGTACAAAAATAGAACTCCCCTCTGAACAAATACCAGGCGCTGCCGACTATTGCACCAACAAAGCAAAGGCATTACGCGAACAGGCTGAAGCTGTTGCTGCCAAAGGTGGCCCTCCTGACGTTGTCGAGCGCTTGCGTAACAATGCAGAAAATTATGATCAACTTGCCACCAATATAAAAGATAGCGGCCTAACCACCGAACAAGCCATTTTTTACCGACAGCATCCAAAAATAGCAACCGCCCTAGATATTGCTCGCACCAGCCACCGGGCAGGCGTAGAGGGTGCAACTTACGGCGCAGCTATTGGAGGCAGCATCTCACTTTTACAAAATATCTTTGCATTAGCTCAGAATGAAAAAAACTTGAGTGAAGCCACAACCGACTTAACAATTGATATTTCTAAAGCTGGTCTCGTAGGTTACGGCACAGCATCCATTGGCTCGGCAATTAAAAGTGGTATGCAGCAATCAGGCAATACAGCATTACGTACTCTTTCAAAAACGAATGCCCCGGCGTTGGTTGTTAATATTTGTCTATCGCTGGGTAGCTCCGTAAAGCGTTATATCGCAGGGGATATCACTGAATCCCAATTTTTAACCGAGGTCGGCGAAAAGGGTGCGGGTATGCTCTCTAGTGGAATGATGGCTGCTCTTGGCCAGTTAGCAATTCCAATTCCTTTTGTCGGCGCAGCCATTGGCGGAATGATTGGCTACACCCTCTCATCCCTTTTTTATCAAAGTGCATTGGATTCAGCCCGCGCAGTTGAAACCTCACGAGCCATGCTTGCACGCACCCGCGCGATCCAAGTCGCAGCCCGAGACCGCATGGCTCAGGAGCAAGCATCCTTAGATGCATTCATACGCCAAGAAATACCTCAGCTATTGCAAGAAACCCAAGAATTTTTTTCCTTGATTCAAGACACCAGCAACAGTACAGACCAGTTGGCAGCCGGAATTAATCGTTATGCAAGCCTTTTAGGTAAAAAATTGCAATTTGAAAATCTTCAAGATTTTGATGATTTTATGATAAATTCCACCGAACTTTTAAAACTTTAACCACCACTCTAAGGAGAAATTATGCCCATCCCAATTATTATCGGTGCCGTTGCAGGTGCAGCAGCAATTTATGGAGCTGTCAAAGGCGTTAGCGGTGCTATGGATCACAGCAAGGCAAAAGATATCAATGCCGATGCTCGCTCCATCGTTGATGATGCCAATATTAATGTAGAAAAACAACGTCAATCTACGTTCAATATTCTAGAAAAATACGGAAAACGAAAAATCACTGCGTTTGATGGTGTTATTTCAGATTTCATCCATACGTTTGGACGAATAAAAAACGTAGAAATAGTTAACACCCCTGAATTAGAAAAATTAGGTATTAATGATTTTTCCAGCCAGTCATTATCAGATTTGCGTCAAGACTACCAAGCCTTGAAGGATGCCGGCTTAGGGCTTGGCGCAGGATTGGGCGGTGGGGCTGCACTCGCTTTTGGTGCCTACAACGGCACGATGCTGCTTGCAGCAGCGGGCACAGGCACAGCAATTTCCTCTCTGTCGGGTGTTGCTGCCACTAATGCTACGCTAGCATGGCTAGGTGGCGGAACATTGGCAGCAGGTGGCGGCGGTATGGCTTTAGGTACGATGGTACTTGGAGGTATTGTTGCTGGCCCTGCACTTGCTATTTTTGGCCATATTATGGGCAATAAAGGCGAAGAAGCGCTAAATAATGCCTATAGCAACTTAGAGCAAGCACGTACTATCCGTGATGAAGCCAAGCTAACCATTACAAAACTTCAAGCAATTTCACAAGTAAGCACACTAGCCAGTGAAATTCTTCAAAAAATTACGATACAACTTCGCCGCTCCATAGAAAACCTATCTGAAGTAATCTCACAAGAAGGAACCGATTACCAAAAATTTAGTCCCTCAGCCAAGAAGGTTACCCTTGAATCTGTTAAGTTTGCTCAACTAATCAAAGCAATCATAGACACTCCAATTTTGGATAAAGATGGAAATTTAGTACTTTCAACAAAAAAGAAAATAGAAAATATTCAGACATCTATTGATATTTAATAATTTAATATCTCTTTAATAATTAAGCCACTGCTTTTAGCAGTGGCTTAAATTTTTAATATATCGCAGATTAAATGCACACTCCCTTTCCATGCACTCAATGCGGTCTGTGCTGCCAAAATGTCCATCTTTCCGATGAAACACGATTCCTAGACCGTGGCGATGGCACATGCCAGCATTACGATGCCGCAAGCAAAGGTTGTTCTATTTATGCCAATCGCCCCAATATTTGCCGTGTCGATCGCATGTATGCCTTGCGATATCAAAAGGAATATACATGGGCAACATTCGTTCGCTTAAATCAAGAGGTATGCGCCACGTTGCAAACACAGGCCAACGATACGTACTTGGATAAATAATATTTAATATCCAAATGATATATACCCAAGACGCATGCCTATTCACCCGCACAGCCAAGCCCCATGTGTTGGAGCTGGCAACCGCCCTGAATGCGGAAGAATTGAAAACAGAGGGGCTGGCCATTCAAAATTTTGAACTGAAATAAACCATGCCCATCCCCCCACCCCCACGCCAATACCACTGCCCTGTCTGCCACTGGAGCAAGATCGTCGCCCCCCGAAGCGATGTGCTGATGCCGGGCCACGACACCTTTCATAGCTGCCCCAAGTGTGGGCACGCACCGCTGGATTCCCAAGCGGCGGATGGCTGGGCAGCGGGTGTGGGGCAGGCGCTGGACGTATTGACCCAATGGCTCAAACGCTGAACTGACCATGAACACCAAAGCCACCCCAATTTCCCCCACCCCCACGCTGGCCACCCTCAGCGCCCGCCACCAAGCCCAAATTGCCCAGCAGCGCACGCCCTTCACCCTGCGCATACACCGTGCCTTGAGCTGGCTTAAGCGGGCTGAGGCGGCAGGGGAAGATGACGATGTGGCCTTTATCTGCCTGTGGATTGGCTTCAATGCGGCTTATGCACAGGATTTGGGTGAAGGCGGCGGTACGGCGGCCTCTGAGCGGCAAACGTTTCGCAACTTCATGGCCGACTTGTGTGCGCTGGATGGCGACAAGGCACTAGCCAAGCTGGTGTGGCAAGTGTTCCCCGGCCCAATCCGCGTGCTGCTGAACAATCAATATGTGTTTCAGCCGTTTTGGGATGCGCACAGCAACCCGCGCAGCGATGGCAGCATTCCCGACCATTGGCGCGAGGCGTTTGATGAGGCGCGCCAGCGCGTGCATCGGGCGTTGGGGCAGCAGGATACCGAGCGGGTGCTGTACGAGGTGTTTGTGCGCCTGTACACGCTGCGCAACCAGCTGATGCACGGCGGCGCAACGTGGAACAGCACCGTGAACCGCGCCCAGGTGCGCGATGGCCGGGCGCTGCTGGCGCGGGTGCTGCCCGCCATGCTGGGCGTGATGATGAACCACCCCGCGCGCTTTGAGGGGCGGCCGTTTTATCCGGTGGTGCCAGACGCACCCTCTCACACCAAACGCAGCCCCCTGCAATCACCCCCTTTCAAAAGCACTGCCGCAGACTGCTGAGGCCGCTTTTATCACCTTAAATGCTAATATTTTTACTTTTAAAAGTAAAAAATGACAAAATATTAGCACCATGGCCAAAAAAATCGCTCCTCTGCTGCCGACCACCAACAAGCTCCTTGTCGAGTTTGGGGAGCGGCTCAAGCTTGCGCGGCTGCGCAGAAAGCTGACAGCCAAGCAGGTTGCCGAGCGTGCAGGCATGTCTGCCATGACACTGCGCTCGTTGGAGGCCGGTGGGACAGGCGTAACAATGGGGGCCTACCTTTCTGTCATGCAGGTACTTGGGCTGGCAAATGATTTGGCCAAGCTAGCCACTGAGGACGAGCTTGGACGCCAGCTCCAAGATGCACGGCTGAGAAAAAACGCAACAACACCCCCTGTATTAGCCCGGCAAACGGGTGGCACTCAGGTGAAGAGCGCGCCGCGCAACCTACCGCCCGTAGATATGGGAATGGCGGACAGCTCCAGCGCGGGACGCGCTTTGGATGACGCAAAAAGCACATCGGCTCTGAGTGCGTTGCTCAAAAAGCCCCAACGTAAGGGGAGCGCCGAATCATGAGCAAGATTGCCGTCTATGCGGACTGGGAAGGGCTGCACGGGCCACAGCGGCTTGGTTTTCTGCACAGCCGAAGGACTCGCGCGAGCGAACTGTTTGACACAGCAGCGCGTGCTCTTTTGCCTGGCGTGACCATGCTGCGCTGTGGTTCAGCCTGGGCGCGGGTGCTGCCCGCCATGCTGGGCGTGATGATGAACCACCCCGCGCGCTTTGAGGGTCGGACGTTTTATCCGGTGGTGCCAGACGGGGGGCGACGCTGACAGAACGTATCCGTGGGCACCGAGAACTGAATATTCTTAAAAAGTGGGCCAAAGAACTACGAATGCACGCTACGCAGCGATGTGATTCGCATCATCTCGGCCCGCAAGGCCAATCAACGGGAGATTCAGCGCCATGAAAACAGTACGCCACAAGATTGATTTGCCCCGTCCCGCAACGGTACCTGCGGGGCGCGTGGATATAGCCCGTGTGGATGCCACGACAGAGGCGGACATCGCTCGGCATATTGCCGAGGACGAGGCCCAGTCAAGGCAGGATGCCGCCCTTTTTGCGCAACGGGTGCGCAAGCGCCTGGGGTTGAGCCAAGCGGAGTTCTCTGCCCGCATCCACGTTTCGCTGGACACCATTCGCAATTGGGAGCAAGGCAAGCCCGCCCCCACCGGGGCGGCCAAGGCGTTGCTGCGGATTCTGGACAAAGCACCCGAAATGGCTCTGGCGGTGTTGTAAGAGCGTGTTCAGCGCACCCCCTACTCCCCCAAATACGCCGCGCGCACTTTGGGGTCGTGCAGCAGGTCGCGGGCGGGGCCTTGCAGGGTGAGTTCGCCCGATTCGAGCACGTAGCCGCGCTGGCTCACTTCCAGGGCAAGGCGGGCGTTTTGCTCGATGAGCAAGATCGTCACGCCTTGCTGAGCGATGTCTTCGATGACTTCAAAGATTTTGTCCACCATGATGGGGGCCAGGCCCATGGTGGGCTCGTCCAGCAGCAGCAGTTTGGGCTTGGACAAAATAGCCCGGCCCATGGCCAGCAGTTGCTGTTCGCCGCCCGAGAGGGTGCCCGCCGTTTGCAGTCGGCGCTCGGCCAGGCGCGGAAAGCGCTGGTACACCTGTTGCAGCTCTGCGGCAAAATTGATTTTGTCTTGGCGGCTGTACGCGCCCATGTGCAGGTTTTCTTCAATGGTCAGCTGCGGGAAGATGCCGCGCCCCTCGGGCACCATGACCAGGCCTTGGCGCACCATGGCGTGTACGGGTTGGCCCGCCAGGCTTTTGCCTTGGTAATGCACGCTGCCCGCAGCCAGCGGCACCAGGCCGCAAATGGCCCGCAGCGTGGTGCTTTTGCCGGCACCATTGGCCCCGATCAGCGCCACCCGCTCGCCGGGGTGGACGTGCAGGTTGAGCTGGCGCACGGCGCGGATGCCGCCATAGGCCACGTCCATGTTGCGGATGTCCAGCAAGGGCGTAGAAGCGGTGGGATGGCTCATGGTTGGGCGCTTTCTGCTGCAGAAGGATTGGACAAATTATTAGGAGCACTGTCCGCTTGCTGTGCAAGGTCTTGCGCAGCTCCTTTACCTAAATATGCTTCAATCACGCGCGGGTCGCGCTGCACTTCTTGAGGCAGACCATAGGACAGCACCTGGCCGTATTCAAGCACCAGCACGCGGTCGCACATGTTCATGACCAGTTTCATGTCGTGCTCGATCAGCAGCACGGTGATGCCGTCGGCGCGGATTTTTTCAATCAGGGCGCGCAGCACCACCGTCTCGGACGGGTTCATGCCAGCGGCCGGTTCGTCCAGCGCCAGCAGGGCGGGGCCGGTGGCCAGGGCGCGGGCAATTTCCAGGCGGCGCTGGTCGCCGTAAGACAGGGACGAGGCCACCTCGTTGGCCACATGGCCGATGCCCACGTAGTCAAGCAGCTCCAGCGCCCGCGCTTGCACGCGGGCCTCTTCGTCGCGGGTGGCTTTGTTGCGCACCACCGCGCCCCACAGGCCCGCTTTGGTGCGCAGGTGCTGGCCGATCATGACGTTCTCCAGCGCCGTCAGCGCGGAGAACAGGCGGATGTTTTGGAATGTTCGCGCCAGGCCTTTATCGGCAATCTGGTGGGGTTTGAGCCGGGTCAGCTCCACGCCCTGAAAGTTGCAGCTGCCCGATTCGGGGATGTAGAGCGCGGTCATGACGTTGAACAGCGTGGTTTTACCCGCGCCGTTGGGGCCGATCAGGCCGAAGATTTCGCCTTTGCGGATCTCAAAGCTCACGTCTTTCAAAGCCTGCAGACCGCCAAAGCGCTTGCTCAGGCCCTGGGCAATCAGCAAGGGGTCGCCGTTTTTTAAGCTTGCTACGGGGGCGCTCATGCGGGCTGCTCCTTACCACGGTTGAGTTCGCGCTTGCGCACTTGCGAGGGCCACAGCCCCTCGGGCCGGAAGATCATGATGGCCACCATGGCCACGCCAAACAGCAGCATGCGGATGCCGTCGGGGTCAATCACCACTTCGCCAAACAGCGTTTCTTGCAGCGGCACGACGATGCTGCGCAGCACTTCCGGAAAAATCGACAGCAAGATCGCCCCCGCCACCACGCCCGGCACATGGCCCATGCCGCCCAGCACCACCATGCACAGGATGGCGATGGATTCGGTCAGGCCAAAGCTCTCGGGGCTGACAAAGCCTTGCATCGAGGCAAACAAACACCCCGCCACGCCGCCAAAGCTGGCCCCCATGCCAAAGGCCATCAGCTTGATGCTGCGGGTGTTGATGCCCATGGCCTTGGCGGCCACTTCGTCCTCGCGCACGGCTTCCCAGGCGCGGCCCACGCGCGAGTTTTGCAGGCGAATGCAGACAAAGATGATGAGGATGACCAGCGCAAGCAGCAGGTAGTAGTACTTTTCTGGACCGGTGATGCGAAAGCCCAAAATCGTCTCGGGGCGGCCCAGCGCCCATTCACCGATTTTGAAGGTATCCACCCGGTTGATGCCCTGGGGGCCGTTGGTGATGTTCACCGGCGCATCCAGGTTGTTCATGAAGATGCGGATGATCTCGCCAAAGCCCAGCGTCACAATCGCCAGGTAATCGCCGCGCAGCTTGAGCACCGGAAAGCCCAGCGCAATCCCCGCCGCCGCCGCCAGCGCCACACCGATGGGCAGCACCATCCAAAACGGCAGGTGCAGATCAAAATGCGGCGAAGCCAGCAGCGCCCAGGTATAGGCCCCCACGGCATAAAAGGCGATGTAGCCCAAATCCAGCAGCCCGGCAAAGCCAACCACAATGTTCAGCCCCAGGGCCAGCATCACGTACAGCAAGGCAAAGTTCAGGATGCGAATCCAGCCCTGCCCGGCCGTGGCCCCCAGCAAAAAGGGCAGCACCAACAGCACCGCGCCAATGGCAAAGGCCCCCAGCCAAACTTTGGCCGGTGTGCGGTCTTGGGAAGTGGAAAGTGTGTGCTTCATGCGCGGTCTCCCGAACGTTCACCCAGCAGGCCCGAGGGGCGGAAGATCAACACCACCACCAGCACGATGAAGCTAAACACGTCTTGGTAATGGCTGCCAAACACGCCATTGGTCAGGTTGCCGACATAGCCCGAGCCCAGCGCCTCGATCAGCCCCAGCAGCAAGCCGCCCAGCATGGCACCGCCCAGGTTGCCAATGCCGCCCAGCACGGCAGCGGTAAAGGCTTTCAGGCCCAGCATGAAGCCCATGGTGTACTGGGCCACGCCGTAGTAGCTGGTAATCATCACCCCGGCGACTGCGGCCAGGGCCGAGCCAATCAAAAACGCCGCCGAAATCACGGTGTTGATGTTCACCCCCATCAGCCCGGCCACTTCGCGGTTTTGCGCCGTGGCGCGCATGGCCATGCCCAGGCGGGTTTTGTGCACCAGCAGCAGCAAGGCGGCCATGATCAGCGCCGAGCCCAGCATGATCACAATCTGCAGCAGGCTCAGGCGGGCATCGCCCAGCTGGAACACGCTGGGCTGCGCCAGCTGGGGAAAGTTCAAGTAGTTGCGGCCCCAGAACATCATGGCCACGTTCTGAATGATGATGGACACGCCAATGGCCGTAATCAGCGCCGCCAGCCGGGGCGCACGGCGCAGGGGACGGTAGGCGATGCGCTCGGCCGTCCAGCCCAGCGCCATGCACACGGGAATCGACACCACCAGCGCTGCGCCAATGGCCACAATGGCCGACACATCGCCGTAGTGGCCCACCAGCGCCAGCACGATGCTGGTGGCCACCATCGCGCCCACCATCACCACGTCGCCGTGGGCAAAGTTGATCAGCCCGATGATGCCGTACACCATGGTGTAGCCCAGCGCCACCAGCGCGTACACGCTGCCGGCGGTCAGGCCATTAATAATTTGTTGGAGAAAAATATCCATGACAGTCGCGCCGCACGGCGGGGTCAGGCCAAGGGAAACAGGCTGGGGGTGAGAGCCACAACAGCACACTCACCCCCAGCCCGAAGAACCTGCGGCAGCGTCAGCACCGCAGGCAAATGCCAAGGGGAATTACTTGGCCGAATCGACGATGGTTTTCACCTCTTCCCACTTGCCGCCTTTCACGGTGTAGATGGTCACAGCCACTTCGTTCAAATCACCGTTTTTGTCGTAGGCGATGTGGGCACTGGTGGCACCGCTGCGCTTGAGGTTGGCCAGCTTGGGCAGGTATTTGTCGGCCTTGGCTGAACCGGCCTGCTCCATGGCGGCGATCATGTTCCACGCACCGTCATAGGCGTAGGGGGCATACACGCCGGGATCGACCTTGAAACGGGCTTTGTAGGCGGCGGCAAACTGCTCGCCCTGGGCCATGGTTTTCAGTGGCACACCGGCCAGCGAGGCGTAGGTGCCGTTGGCGGCTTCACCGGCCAGTTTCAAAAAGGTGTCGCTGCGCGTCATCTCGCCCGACACCAGCGGCTGGGTAATGCCCAGAGTCTGCATCTGGCGGCGCATGGGGCCGGACTGCGCGTCCAGGCCGCCAAAGAAAATCGCCTCAGCGCCCTTGGCCTTGATGCTGGTCAGGATGGCGGTGAAGTCGGTTGCTTTGTCGGTGGTGTATTCGCGTGCCACGATCTCGCCACCGGCGCGTTTCACGGCGGCAATCACCTGGTCGGTCAGGCCCTGGCCGTAGGCCGTGCGGTCGTCAATCACGGCCACTTTCTTGGCTTTCAAGTCTTTCACAATGAACACCCCCACGGCCGCGCCCTGCTGGGTGTCGCTGGTCATCATGCGGAAGGTGGTGTCATAGCCTTGCAAGGTGTATTCGGGCGAAGTGGCCATGGCGATTTGGGGGATACCCGCATCGTTGTACACGCGCGAGGCGGGAATGGTGGTGCCCGAGTTGAAGTGCCCCAGCATGCCGTTGACCTTGGCATCGGCAATCTGCTGCGCCACCTGCACGGCGGTGCGCGGGTCGGCCTGGTCGTCCTTGGAGACCAGCACGAACTTGGCCGTATCGCCATCGAGCTTGATGCCCTTGGCGTTGGCCTCTTCCAGCGCCAGGGTCAGGCCGTTGCGCATGTCTTCGCCGTAGTGGGCCTGGGGGCCGGTCAGCGGCGCAGCAAACCCTAAGCGCACAGTGGTTTCGGCCTGGGCGGTGCCCACCAAGCCAGCACAGGCCAGCGCGGCGCTGACGGCCAGAGTCTTGATCTTGAAAGCGGAAGAAGGGGTCATGCTGCGTTGCCCCTTGGTTGAAAAGATGCTCGATTGCAGGGAGGTGCAACCGAATGAAACACTAGGGTTTTCCTGGTTTTTGCAAAACAGGCACAACCATAAAAACCAAAGGTGCAACCCTACAGCAGCCATGGTTTTACCATTTAAGTAATAGCTATAGCCGCTTGATATTTCAATGTTTTATTTTGTTTTTAATAAAGAAATCAATAAATACAAGCGCAAACAGCTCTTATTTTAGGAAGGCATAAAAAAACCCGCGCCAGCCGGGAAGGCGTGCGCGGGTTGGTTGCAGCCACTTTATCCCGGTGGCTGTACTGAGCTATATCAGAAGCTTACGTTTGCCGAAATCCACAAAGTGCGACCCGGCAACGTAGTACCTGCCACGGATGCACCCCCTTGGAAGTAGGAATTGACCCACGTAGGAACACCGTTCACATTCACCAGACTGTACTTACGGAAATCCTTGTTCAACAGGTTGAAGATATTGGCGTTCAGGCTAACGTTCTTCGATACTTTGTAGGTACCGCCCAAGTGGAGCAGGCCATAGCCTTTGATATCGCCTACAGCGTCATAGATGGCCTTGTTGCCAGCGCTCAACTTGTCATAAGAACCGCTGAAGCGCGGGCTTTTGCCCCGGTATTCACCGCGCAGCCACAGGCTCCAATCCTGGGCAGGTTTCCAGTCCAGTTGCAAGCTGGCAATGTGCTTGGCGGTATTTGCCAGTTGTCCATTCTTGACACCTTTTTCAATAACTTCGCTTTGCGTCCAGGTGTAGCCTGCTTTCACACCCCACTGCGGATTGAATTGCACGCGGGTGCTCAACTCCAGCCCCCAGGTCTTGGCTTCATCGACGTTGATGGAGTAGGTAGCAGCGGGATTCGCAGCACAGCTAGAAATAAAGTTCGCTGCGCAATCGCCGCCAGAGCTGATTTTGTCTTTCACCTTGTTGTGGAACACAGTAGCAGAGCCAGTTACCCCCTTCTGGTTGTCGAACAGGGCAGCAAATTCGGTACTGGTACTGACTTCCGGCTGGAGGTTAGGGTTACCAATGTTGATATTGGTACCCTGCCCACTGATGCCGCTGACACCATCAATCAACTGATTCAGACGCGGTGCACGGAAGCCCTTGCTGACACCGCCCTTCAGCGTCCATTGCGTGTTGGCATCCCACACAAGATAGGCACGGGGACTGACCTTGCCGCCAAAAGCATCATGGTGGTCATAACGCCCACCGAAAGTTGCGGTCAGACTATCCACTAGGCGCCATTCATCCTCGGCAAACAGCGACCACATGGTCTGCTGATGCTTTTCTGGCAACAGGCCGTCAGTGAGCTTGGCATCCCACCACTGGGCACCAGCAGTCAAAACATGCGCAGCCCCCAGCGGAGCAACGAGTTTGGTATCCAGCACCGTATTGGTCGTCTTGAGCTCACGATCCGTGCCACTGCGGGGATCACCAACAGGCACGGAAGCTCCAGGAATAGAGCGTCCTTCGGTTTCCGTCACAGTACGCATCAGACTGCTTTCCAACAAACCAAAGCCAAAGCGGCTGGTATGACCGATGGCAACCTGATCGCGGTTGAAGCGCAAGGCATCTTTGTAGCCCGGGTATTTGCTCGGAATGTTGTCAGCATCGCGACCACCCAGCCGACCATCATCGTTGTTGTACCAAGTGCGGCCTTGCTCCACATCCAGCCACAGTTCGTGCTGCTTGGTCGGTGTCAGTGTCAGACGTGCACCGATGTTGTGCTGACGGCTCTGTGCAGGTGCCGGGTTACGAGCGTTGGCAAGCTGCACTGCACCCGGTGCCAACACCGGATCGGAAGCATCACGACGGTACAAGCTGCCACGCACCGCCAGGCCCAGCACGTCCTGCTTGATCGGGCCATTCAGGTACAAATTGAGCTTGTTCTCTGCACCCCAATCGTTGTCCTCAGGAATGCTTTGGGTCATGCTCACTTCACCGCCCCAGGTTTTAGCAACCTTACGGGTGATGATGTTGATCACCCCGCCCATAGCGTCAGAACCATACAGGGTGGACATGGGGCCACGGATGACCTCGATACGCTCAATAGCCGAAACTGGCGGCATAAAGCTATTGAGGGCTGCACCAAAACCGTTGGGCGTGACATCACCAGCCACGTTCTGACGCCGGCCATCAATCAAGATCAGCGTGTAATCACTGGGCATCCCACGGATACTGATGTCCAAGCCACCTGTTTTGCCGGTACCACCCAGTACATCAATCCCTTCAACACCTTGCAAGGCTTCGGCTAGATCGCGGAAGTTTTTATTTTCCAGTTCTTCACGACTGACAACCGAGATCGATGCCGGCGCTTGCTTTAGCTCCTGCTCAAACCCCGCAGCCGACACCACCACTTCCGACAAGGTGGTGGCCGTGGCCGTCGTCGCCCCCTCTTGTGCCCCCACCGAGGCGCACACCAGTGCAGCAGCCAAGGCCACCCAGGTGCGCTGGCACTGAGCGGCGGGCCGCCCTCCCTGCTCTTGCAACATTCCCATTGCCATATAAAAAACTTTCTCAGCCCAACAGCTGGTTTTGAAATGAAAAAATCTGAAAAAACCCAAAAAAGCCCAAAAAAGCCCCCGGCTTCTTGTGGGCTCGTCGTGCAATAGGGCGTGATTATTACGATAAATAATGCGAATCGTTCTTGTTTTGCTTGCGAAGCATGCAAGGTGTTTCTTATTTGCAACAAATTTCTATGCCGCGTGCATTCTTTTGACCCACGGCAAGCCTGCGCTCCCTGGCTGCCACACCCTGGGTAAAACCCTCCCCATAATGCGGGCCCATGTTTGAGTGCCTGCGCCGCCGTCACCGCCACCTTCGTACTTGGGTACTGGGGCTGTTTGCGGCGTTGTGGCTGGTGGCCCTGTCCTCGGCGGCCCCCACCCGCATGGTGCTGCCCCTGCTGGCCAATGGGGCGCAGGCCAGCTTCAGCATGGCCGAGATGGGGTTTTGCGGCATGCCCCCGCAGGCCGACGAATGGGCCGCCTGGCTGGGGGAAGACCCCGGTGCCGACCCACCCAGCACCCCCAGCGCCCACTCCCCTGCCTGTTTGCTGTGCATTGCCCTGGCCACCCCCCAGGAAGTGCGCACCAGCGCCTACCGCCCGCCCTTGCTGGCGGGCTTGCGCCTGCCGGGCAACCCCGGCGCAGCACCCCAGGGCTGGCTCGCCCAGGCCCCTGCCAGCGCGGGGGCCACCGCGGCTGCACGGTTGAAATTCTTGCGCTGATGCGCCCTGGCCCCTGGCGTGCCGCTGTGCTGTGCGCTGTCGGCTAGCGCCAGCGCGGGCGGCCTGTTGGCGGCCCTTGTTTTCACCATGCAGTGCTCCCCCATGCCCCCACGCGGCAGGTCGGCAGGGCGGCAGGGCGGAGCCTGGAGTTATCTCTTATGAAATTGCGTTCTTTCCCCAAAAACACCCCTTTGGCGCTGGCCTGCACCGCCCTGTTTACCCCGCTGGTTTACGGGCAAGACAGCGCCCCAACAACAACACTGGACGAGGTGGTCGTCACCGCGATTCACGACCAATCAGCCGTGCAAGTGGTCACCGACCCGAAAATCCCGCGCCAGCCCGTCCCGGCCAGCGATGCCGCCGATTACCTCCAAACGATCCCCGGCTTTAGCGCCGTGCGCAGTGGCGGCACGAATGGCGACCCGGTGTTCCGTGGCCAATTTGGCTCGCGCCTGCCGCTGCTGACCAATGGCATGCAAATGCTGGGTGCTTGCCCAGGCCGCATGGACACGCCCAGCTCCTACATCGCGCCAGAGACGTTCGATGTGCTCACCCTGATCAAAGGGCCGCAAACCGTGCTCTGGGGGCCGGGGGCTTCCGCCGGGGTGGTGCGCTTTGAGCGCGAGCGCCCCGACTTTGCCGCCGGCCCGGTGAATTTCACTGCCAGCCTGCTGGGTGCCAGCGCCGGGCGCAATGACCAAAACGCCGATCTGGCTGCAGGCAATGACCAGTTCTACGCCCGCATCAGCGCCAACCATTCACACGGCCAAGACTACAAAGACGGTGACGGCACCTCCATCCCGTCCGGCTGGAACAAATGGAATGCCGATGCCGCCCTGGGCTGGACACCCGATGCCGACACCCTGGTGGAGCTGAGCGCCGGGGCTGGAGACGGCTGGGCGCGCTCGGCCGCCCGCGGCATGGACGGCACCCAGTTTCGCCGCGACAGCCTGGGCCTGCGGCTGCAAAAGCAAAACATCACGCCCTGGCTGAGCAAAGTCGAGGCGCAGATTTACCGCAACGAGGCCGACCACTTGATGGACAACTTCCAGCGCCGCCCCCTGCCCCAGGGCAAGATGGCCATGGCCAGCAACGTCAAGCGCGTTGTCACCGGTGGCCGCATCGCTGCAACCTTGCAACCGACCCCGGCGCTGACCGCCGACATCGGCCTGGACCTGCAGCGCAACACGCACGAAGGGCGCAGCGGCATGGGCATGAGCTACCTGAACAAGCCATGGGTGCGCGATGCCAAGTTTGCCAACCTGGGCCTGTTTAGCGAACTGCGCTGGCAAGCCGCGCCCAGCACCCTGTGGGTGGGCGGCCTGCGCCTGGACCGTGCCCAAGCCTGGGATTACCGCAACCCAGCCAGCACCCACAAGCGCGACGAAAGCGCCCTGCCCAGCGGCTTTGTGCGCTGGGAGCAAACGCTGGCCAGCGGGGCCACCACCTACGTTGGCCTGGGGCATGTGCAGCGTTTTCCGGATTACTGGGAGCTCATTTCGGGCAAAGCAGGCAATGTCTTTGCCACCCTGGAGCCAGAAAAAACCACCCAGCTGGACGTGGGTGCCAACTGGAAGGGGCAAAACTGGCAGTTCTGGACCTCGGCCTACGTCGGGATGGTGCGCGACTTTATCTTGTTCGACTACGCCAGCAACCCCAGCAAGGCACGCAACATTGATGCCCGCACCGCCGGTTTCGAGCTGGGCGGCAGCTACAAACTGGCACCGGCCTGGACGGCCCAGGCCACGGTGGCCTACACCTGGGGGAGCAACCGCAGCGATGGCACGGCCCTGCCACAAATGCCCCCGCTGGAAGCGCGCCTGGGCCTGGACTACGCCCAAGGCCCGTGGACGGCGGGCGCCCTGTGGCGACTGGTCGCCGCGCAGCACCGCTACACCCAAGACCAGGGCAATGTCGTGGGCCGCGACATGGGGGCCAGCAGCGGTTTTGGCGTGCTGTCGCTGCACGCCAGCTACCGCGTGCAACGGCAGCTGAAAATCACCGTCGGCGTGGACAACCTGCTGGACAAAACCTATGCCGAGCATCTGAACCTGGCGGGCAACGCCGGTTTTGGCTTCCCCGCCAACACCCGGCTGAACGAGCCGGGACGCACCCTGTGGCTGCGGGCGGATATGCAGTTTTAAGCCCTAGATTTTCAGCATAAAAAGAGCTGGTAGCGCTTATTTAACAAGCGCTACCAGCTCTCTTTTTTGAAAAGGGCAATGAAAAGGGCAATTAAAACCGTGGCAAATCCGGGTGGCTGAGCTTGCCGCCGCGCACCAGCATCTTGCCGTACTCGGCACAGCGGTTGAGCGTAGGAATGAGCTTGCCGGGGTTGAGCAGCCCGGCCGGGTCAAACGCCGCTTTCAGGGCGAACATCTGCGCGTTTTCTGCCGCCGTGAACTGCACGCACATGCTGTTGAGCTTTTCCACGCCCACGCCATGCTCGCCGGTGATGGTGCCGCCCATGGCCACGCTGGTTTCCAGAATGTCCGCGCCAAACAGCTCGCAGCGGCGCAGCTCATCGGCGTTGTTGGCATCAAACAAAATCAGCGGGTGCAGGTTGCCATCGCCCGCGTGGAACACGTTCACGCAGCGCAGCTGGTATTTTTTTTCCATCGCTTGAATGGCCAGCAAGATGTCGGCCAGGCGCTTGCGCGGAATGGTCGAATCCATGCACATGTAGTCGGCGCTGATGCGGCCACTGGCCGGAAAAGCGTTTTTGCGCCCACTCCAAAAGCGCAGGCGCTCTTCCTCGTTGTTGCTCACGGTAATGGCCGTGGCCCCCGCGCCGCGCAGCACGTCGCTCATGCGGGCGATTTCTTCTTCCACCTCTTCGGGCGTGCCATCGCTTTCGCACAGCAAAATGGCCTCGGCGCTCAGGTCGTAGCCGGCGTGAACAAAGTCCTCGACGGCAGCGGTCATGGGCTTGTCCATCATTTCCAGCCCGGCGGGAATGATGCCCTGGGCAATCACGGCGGCCACGGCATCGCCGGCTTTGCGCACATCGTCAAAGCTAGCCATGATGCAGCGGGCCAGTTTGGGCTGGGGAATGAGTTTGACGGTCACCTCGGTGACCACGGCCAGCATGCCCTCGCTGCCCATCATCACCGCCAGCAGGTCGTAGCCGGGCACATCCAGCGCCTCACTGCCAAACTCAATCGGCTCGCCCGCCACGGTAAAACCGCTAACTTTCAGGATGTTGTGCACCGTCAGTCCGTACTTCAGGCAGTGCACGCCGCCGGAGTTTTCCGCCACGTTGCCGCCGATGGTGCAGGCAATCTGGCTGCTGGGGTCGGGCGCGTAGTACAGGCCGTGGGGCGCAGCCGCCTCGCTGATGGCCAGGTTGCGCACACCGCACTGCACCCGGGCGGTGCGGCTGAGCGGGTTCACATCCAAAATTTTGTTGAACTTGGCCAGCGACAGCGTCACCCCCATGGCATGCGGCATGGCCCCACCCGACAGGCCCGTGCCCGCGCCCCGGGCCACGACCGGCACTTGCAGGCGGTGGCACACCTGCAGCACGGCTTGCACCTGGGCATAGGTCTCGGGCAGCGCCACGACCAGCGGGCGCTGGCGGTAGGCGGTCAGGCCGTCGCATTCGTAGGGGGTGGTCTCTTCGCTTTGCCACAGCAGGGTGTGGCCGGGCAGGTGCTGGCTCAAGGCCTGCACCACTTCGGTCTGGCGGGCCAAGCGCTCAGACGCAGGTGGGGTTTCGGTGGCAGTCATCATGGCGTGACTGTAGACGATGCGACCGGCAGGCTGGCGTGAACTTTCTTGCAGCCCGCTGTGAAAGTGCGTGCATTAAAAAAAGGAGCTTTTTGCGCTGATAAATAAACGATTTAAGATGCTTTTTCATCTAAAAACCAATAAATTCAAGCGCAACAAGCTCCTTTTTTAAAGAGGCGTTTAAGTTTAATTCACCACCTTGACCAACCACTCGGCAAACGCATTGCATTCCCAGCGGTCCATGGTGCCGGTGCGCCAGCACAGGTAATGGGCATTGACGCTGGGCACATCCAAATCGAACAAACGCACCAAAGTGCCGTTGTCCAGCCAGGGTGCGCCCAGCTTCAGGCGCACTGGCGCAATGCCCAGGCCGCCTGCGGCGGCATCGCACAGCAGGCCGACATCGTTGAACTGCGAGCCTTCGGTCGGCTCGGCCCAGTCCAGGCCGGCCGCCCTGAACCACGGCTGCCAGGGCTCCAGCGGGCTGCGCAGCAAGGGCAGATCGCTTAAAGCCTCAGGGGCATCAATCGGGCCATGCTGGCGCAAAAAGGCGGGCGAGGCCAGCGGGGTGTACACATCGCGGGCAATTTCCATGTGCTCGACATCGGCGTAGTGGCCGGTGCCGTAGCGCACGACCAAGTCGGCATCTTCGGCCACCACATCCAGCAAGGGAATGGCCACTTGCAAGGCAATATCAATCTCGGGATAGGCCACCATGAATTGCGAGAGCTTGGGGATCAGCAAGCACCGCGCAAAAGTGGGCGTGACCGCAATCTTCAGCCGCTTGCGCCCGGACGATAAGGGCAGGTTGGGAAAGCGCTGCAGCACCCCCAGCCCTTCGCGCACCTGCTGCAAATAATTGGTGCCCTCGGTGGTGAGCGAAAAATCCGAGCGGCCAAACAGCTGGGTGCCCAGCACCTCTTCCAACTGGCGCACCCGGTGGCTGACCGCGCTGGGCGTGACGCTTAATTCATCGGCCGTCAAGGTCACGCTGCGCAGCCGCGCCAAGGCTTCAAACGTGAGCAGGCACTGAATGGGCGGAATGCGCCGCGCTGCACGGCTATCAAAACTGGGGCGGCCGGCGCGGGGCGTAGTCATTAGCGGAACACCACGGTTTTATGGCCGTTCAAAATCACCCGGCGCTCGCTGTGCCACTGCACGGCACGGGCCAGCACCTGGCTTTCGGTGTCCTGGCCACGGGCGGTGAGGTCATCGACCGTGTCGGTGTGGTCGGCGCGGGCCACGTCCTGCTCGATGATGGGGCCTTCGTCCAAATCGGCGGTGACGTAGTGCGCCGTGGCCCCGATCAGCTTCACACCCCGGTCATGGGCCTGGTAATAGGGCTTGGCCCCCTTGAAGCTGGGCAAAAAGCTGTGGTGGATGTTGATGGCGCGGCCTTGCAGTTTTTCGCACAGGTTGTTGGACAGCACCTGCATGTAACGGGCCAGCACGACCAGTTCTGCGCCCTCTTGTTCGATCACTTCCAATTGGCGTGCTTCGGCCTGCGCCTTGGTGGCGGCCGTGACGGGGATGTGGTGGAAGGGAATGTTGTAGCTGGCCGCCAGCTGGTAAAAATCGCGGTGGTTGCTGATGATGGCGCGAATATCGACCGGCAACAGCCCGGACTTGAAGCGAAACAGCAGGTCGTTCAGGCAATGGCCCTGGCGGCTGACCATGATGACGGTCTTCATGCGCTCGGCCCGGGGGTGGATGCTCCAGCGCATTTGCAGCGGCTCGGCCAAGGCGGCAAACGCTGCTTTCAAGCTGGCCAGATCGTGGGCCGCGCAGGCAAATTGCACACGCATAAAAAACAGGCCGGTGGCCTGGTCGTTGTATTGCGCGGCTTCTTCAATATTGGCGCTTTGCTCCAGCAAGAAGCCAGAAACCGTGTGCACCAGGCCCAAGCGGTCAGGGCAGGAAAGGGTCAGGATGTAGGCGTGTTCAGTCATAACCGGCGAATTGTCGCAGCTAATAGCGGGGCTTGCGCCCCGCCGCTGCAGGTGGTGCGCTGCTTTAGTGGATCAACACCGGATTTTGCGCCAAGCTGGCGTAGCGCTCGAGGGTGGCTTCTACCTCTTCCTCAGAAGGGGATTCAATTTGCCAAGCGCGAATCTGGCGCTGGAACAACTCCGCCCACTCGCCATCCAGGTACACCTCTTTGCCCGTGCGCTTATCGACAATCTCAAAGCCATGGCGTGGCAGCGCGGGGGTTTCGGTTTTGCCATCGGAGAGCAAAATCTTCTCTGGCTGCCCCAAATCGGGCTGCATGTGCAGCACTACGAAAGTGTCTGAGTCGTACAGCATTTGCATGGTGGGCCCTCCTCTCATCGTGTTACAGCTAGGAATCACCATCACTTGCGAAGTTCCTCGGGGACAGTTTGCAGCTGCAAATCCAGGCTGTCATTCGCGCTTTCCTGCATGCGAATGCGCACTGGCAAATAACCCCACTGCGGTGCCACCCACAAGGCCGAATGGCTGGCGTGCGCCCCGGCCTGCGCGTTATCGGCATCCAGGTGCAGCAATTTCAGCGCCTTGATCCCCCCAGCGGGCAGCTGCAGGTTTTCTTGCCGATCCACCACAAACACCCAGGGCTTGACGCTTTTATTGCTGGCCGCCTGCACGGCAATGCGTGTGCCCTGGGGATAGTCCTGCGGGGCCGCCGCCAGCATCCCCGCCACTTGGAAAAACACGCTCACCCGGTCTTGGGTCAGCGCCTGCCACGGCGCCGCCGGGCTGCCTCGGCTGAAAGTAATTTGCCCGCTGGCCGCGTCAAAGCTGACGCTGTACTCCTTGCGCGCGCGGTCCATGAACACTTCAGGCTGCAGGCCCTGCGCCGTCAGCTGCCCGGTACTGACTTGGCGGCGCCCGCCCAGCAGCGGCATCTGCACCTCTTGCGCAGCCTCGTAGCGGCCCGCTTGCACTTGCCAGCGCAATTGGGCTTGGGCTTTGAAATGAAAACCCTTGGCCACCCCCGACACCGCAAACGGCAACACCGCATTGGGGGGCGCTTGCCAGGTCACAGGCGCATGGCGCAGGCTGCCTTGCGCATTGGTCACTTCAATGGCCGCCGCCTGCACCGATCCGACCAGCCAGGGCGCAAGCAGACACAGCCCGCACCACGCTTTTATGGTTTTCATGGCTACCGTTTCCTTGTGTTGCAGAAAAAAGAAAAGCACCCTGCGGGTGCTGGATGGCACAGCGCAGCGCGGCTTATGCCTACCCCGCGTCTTGCCCAGCCTCTTCCTCACTGCGCAGGCGCACCCGCATCCAAAACCCGCGTGCTTCGCCCTTGAGCACCAGTTTGGAGCGCACCTGCACTTTGTTGCTGGACAACGGCATGGGAATTTTGTAGTGCTTGGGCATGGCCATGATGGCACCCAAGGTGGGCATCTTCCAGTACTGGTCGTACCCGGCGTGGTAGGCCACTTCTTCGCACCAGCCCACGCGCTCAATGTCGGCGCGTTGTACGGTGTTGATTTCTTTGCCTTCACTTTGGCCCAGTCCCTCCACCCAGATCAGGGTTTGGGTGTTGGGGGGAATGTGCAGCCAGATCTCGGCCGCATCACCAAAACCTTCGGTGCGCACACCCGACTGGCTGGCAACAGCAGCCCCTTCAGCCTCCGGACGCCCCATGTAGCGCCGGGGGCCGCTTCCCTCGGGCCGTTCGCTAGGATTGGGTACTTCGGTATTCACAGCAATGCTTTCTTGATAAAAGTTATGGTTTTATTGGTATGGGGGCTATTGTGACAAATACTAGCGCAAGTGACGCAGAATAAAACCGAAGCGCGCCAAGCCGCCAACCAACCCTCCCTGAAAAACCACTTCTACTCTATTTATTTCATTAACAAAAATTGACCATGCAAAAACTCCTTGGCTGCTGCGCAGCACTTGTGTTGTCCACTTCCCCGGCCCAGGCCGATACCGTGGCCGCCGCCGTCGCCGCCAACTTCAGTGCCCCCATGCAAGCCATCGCACCGCTGTTTGCCCAGGCGACGGGCCATGAAGCCCAGCTGTCGTTTGGGGCCACGGGCAAGTTCTACGCTCAAATCAATAACGGTGCGCCTTTTGATGTGCTGCTTTCGGCCGACAGCAGCACCCCCAGCAAGCTGGCTGCCGAGAAAAAGGCCGTTGCCACCAGCCAAATCACCTATGCCCAGGGCCAATTGCTGCTCTGGAGCGCCCAGCCTGGCTACGTCGATGGTGCCGGTGTCGTGCTGAAAACCGGCACTTGGAAGCACCTGGCACTGGCCAACCCCAAATTGGCCCCGTACGGCGCAGCCGGGCAAGAGGTGCTGCAACAGCTGGGCGTGGATGCCACGGGCCGCACCGTGCTGGGCGAGAACATTGCGCAGACTTACCAGTTTGTCGCCTCGGGGAATGCGCAGCTGGGCTTTGTGGCGGCCTCCCAAGTGATGAAAGATGGCCAACTGCAAAGCGGCTCGGCCTGGGTCATTCCGCAGGCGCTGTACAGCCCGATTCGGCAAGATGCCATCGTGCTGGAGCACGGTCGCAACAACCCCGCCGCCCAGGCCCTGCTGGACTACCTGCAGACCCCTGCGGCACGGGCCATCATGCAGGCCTACGGCTACCGCTAACTGCGCCAGCTGCTGACAACCGGCACGGCCCCGCTCACAAACACCGCCCCAGCACCGCCATACTGGCCGGGTCGTCGGCCATGGAGACGGGCAGGCGCAGCATGGTCGATGCCTGCTGGTTGGCCGAAAACAGCACCCCCGGCGCCAGCAGTACGCCCTGGGCGGCGGCTTTGCGGGCCAGTACTTCGGTGTCCTGCTGGGCATCCACCCAAACGAACATGCCCGCCAAAGGCTCCTGGCGCACCTGCAAGCCCAAGTGCTCGACCAACTTCAGGCAGCGCTGACGGGTGGTGTCCAAGCGCTCGCGCAGGCGCTGCACATGCTTGCGGTACTGCCCTTGGGCCAGGATGCGGTGGACCACGCGCTCGCCCAGCTCGGGGCTGGTCAGGCCGCTGAGCAGTTTGGCATCGGTCAGGGCGCAGATGCGTTCAGGCTGGGCGGCGATGTAGCCCACGCGCAGGCTGCCGGCCAGGGTTTTGGAAAAGCCCCCCACCAGCACCACCCGACGCAGGCGGTCCAGCGTGGCCAAGCGCATGGGCGGCTGGGGGGCGAAATCGGCGTAGGTGTCGTCCTCCAGAATCAAAAAGTCATGCTGCTCGGCCAGGCGCAGCACGTCGTACGCCACGGGCAGGCTCAGGCCAAAGCCGGTCGGGTTGTGTACCACGGTGTTGGTGATGAACAGCTTGGGCCGGTGCGCGGCGGCCAGGCGCTGCAAACTGTCCACATCCGGCCCATCGCGCAGGCGTGGCACGGCCAGCACCTGCACGCCCAAGGCCCGCAGCAGGCCAAACACCAGGAACCAGGCCGGGTCTTCGACCAGCACCGTATCGCCGGGGCGCAACAGGCTGCGCAGCACCAGATCCATGCCCTGGGTCACGCCGGTGACGGTCATCAGCTCCTGCTGCGGATCCACCGCCAGCCCCTGCGCCAGCAGGTAGGCGGCCAGTTGCTGGCGCAGCGGCGCATAGCCTTGCGGCGCACCATAGCCCAGCAGTTGCAGGCCAGCGCTGCGCCCCACGGTGCGCACGGCCGTGTTGAGCATGTCGTGGTCCAGCCAGCTGGCGGGCAGGATGCCGGTGCTGCCGTCAAACTGCGTGCCCTGGGTGGGGCGGAACATGCTGCGCAGCAAAAATGAAGTATCGAAAGCAGCATCCGCAGACAGGCCGGGCATTTGCGGTGCTTTTGCATCCACATTGTTGCTATACAAGCGCTGAGCGCTCACAAAAAAACCAGCACCTGGGCGGGAATGGGCCACGCCCTGGGCCACCAACCGGTCATAGGCCTGCACCACGGTGTCGCGGCTGACCCCGGCGCTGTCGGCCAGTTGGCGCACCGAAGGCAGGCGGGTGCCAGCGCGCAAGCTGTGGCCCGCCAGCAATTGCAGGCAGTGCTGCACCAGTTGCTCGACCAGGGGCGGCATGCCCGGCGCGCGCTGGGGCTGCCAGCCCAGGGCATTGCTGGCAGCGGCATGGACTGTGGGGGTGGTTTGATCCATACAGTAGGTCAATTGATTCGATAAAGTGTACGGCAACTGTACCGCTTAAACCCTCTAGGATGCCAGCATTGTTGTTACCGGAGCGCCGCTGTATGCCGCTGAATTTTGACCTCGCCCTCCTGCCCTCCAGCTCGGTGCTGCTGCCGCTGGCGGCGTTTATCTTTGTCAGCTCGATCACGCCGGGGCCCAACAATGTGATGCTGACCGCCTCGGGCGCAAACTTTGGCTACCAGCGCAGCGTGCCGCACATGCTGGGGATTTCGGTGGGGGCCACGCTCATGCTGTTGGTGGTGGGCGCGGGCTTGGGCGCAGTGTTTGCACGCTGGCCCCAGCTCTACACCCTGCTGCAATGGGTGGGCGCGGCTTACTTGGTGTGGCTGGCCTGGAAGATTGCCACCGCTGGCCGCGTGCAGACCGGGCAGGCCAAGCCCCAGCCGTTGAATTTTTGGCAGGCCGCAGCGTTTCAGTGGGTCAATCCCAAGGCCTGGCTGATGTCGGTGGGCGTGGTGGCGGCCTATACCTCGCCCACCGCCTACTGGGCCAGTCTGGCGCTGGGGGCAGGGGTAATGCTGGTGGTGAACTACCCCTGCATCAGCGTGTGGACGCTGTTTGGCAGCGTGATTGGCCGCTGGCTGCAATCGCCCCGTGCGCTGCAGATGTTCAATGGGGCGATGGCTGTTTTGTTATTGCTGTCGCTGTACCCTTTGCTGGCGGGCGGGGGGCACAGCGCCACGTAGCGAGGCGTTCTTAGGCGGCGACCGACGACTTGCCACGGTTGCGCAGCCAGTACACCAGCACGGCCGCAATCAGGGCCAGGCCCAAATACCCGAGCAGGGGGTACACGGTGCCGACCAGCTTGGTAAAGCCGGCAAAGCTCAGCAGCAGCCCCACCAGGCACGAGGCCAGCCCAATCAGGCGGAACTTCTTGGTGTTGGGCATGGCAAACCGGGCGGTAAATGCAAAGAACATGCCCACGCCGGTGCTGTAAATCATGCAGAACACAGAAACCATCATCAGCACGCCAATCCAAGAGCCCACGCCTTTGGCCAAGAGCACGGTGGGCATTTGCGCATTCTGAATCTGGTCAATGTTGAAAAACAGGCCGATGTTGAGCAAAAAGATCAGCGCCCCCAGCCCCAGACCGCCATAAATGCCGCCCCAGGTGGTGTTGCGCAGGTTCGTGTCGCTGCCAGCGAGCACGGCCAGCAGCGGAAAGCCCACCGCAATATTGAACGAGGCGTACAACAAGCCACTCAAGGCCCAATGGCCAGCGGCTTTCTCGCCCTGCACGGCGACGGCTTCCAGGGCGGCGGTATCGGCACCGCTGTTATTGAACAGGGCGTAGCTGACAACGATCACCACCATGACGATCAAAAACGGGGTCACCGCGCTGATCAAATCCACGATGCGGTGCAAATTCAGGCACAAGGTGGCGGCAATCACCACCGTCATGGCCACAGCCCCCACCACGGACGGCAAGCCCAAATGCTCTTGGAACAGCGAGCCCGAGCCCGCCAGCATGGCCACCCCCACCCCAAACAGGAAAAAGATCAAGGCCAAATCGACCAGCAAGCTCAGTTGTTTGCCAAAAATAGCCTGCAGCACTTCTTTGTGCGAATCCACCTTGAGCTAGGTGCCGATGCGGGCAATCTGCATGCCCAAAAACGCAAACAGCACGCCGGAGATGACCGTGCCAGCGACACCCATCCAGCCAAAGTTGGTGAAAAACTGCAGTACCTCTTGGCCGGAGGCAAAGCCGCCGCCAACGATGACGCTCATGTAGGCCGAAGCGATTTGAAAAATTTTCCGATTCATGGGATCTCTCTGCTTTGTAAACAGTGTGGTATGTGAATAAATAGTTTGTAGTTACTCACGCGCATGGCGTTCACCAATCAGTGCCGCCAGCGAAAGGGCACAATGATAGAGAGATTCATTCGCTGTTCTTTTGGGTGCAACCTATTGTTTACCCTAGATATTGGGGCATTTTCTTTGTCGCTAGGCCGACACGGAGATCAGCGCCCCAGCCGCGCTTGCAACGCTGCCAGCACAGTGGGCGACACCAGTTGGCCCACGTCGCCGCCCAAGGTGGCGATTTCGCGCACCAGGGTGCTGCTGATGCACTGCAGCTGCGGCGCGGGGGTGAGAAAGGCGGTGTCCACCTGCGGGCGCAGGTGGCGGTTCATGCTGGCCAGTTGCAGTTCGTAATCAAAATCGGTGCCCGAGCGCAGGCCGCGCACCATCACCTGGGCGTGGTGGGCCACGGCAAATTCAGTCACCAAGCCCTCGAACGGCTCCACGCGCACCTTGGGCATGTCGGCCAGCGCCTGGCGGGTGATGCTCAGGCGCTCGTCCAGGGTGAACAGTGTTTTTTTGTGGTGGGCCATGGCCACGGCGACGATGACTTCGCCAAACAGGGCACAAGCGCGGCGCAGCATGTCCTCGTGGCCCAGGGTGATGGGGTCGAAAGTGCCGGGAAAGACAGCGCGAACAAGGGTGGGCATGGCGAATCCTTACGGTGTTTTTTGCAGCAAATGGGCGTGGACGGCCCCGGCCTTCAGGTGGCGGTAGCGCACCAGCCCCAGGGGGGCCAGTTGCGCATCGTCCCACGCCTGCGGGGCTTCCAGATAAATAAAGCCATCGTGCGCCAGCACCTGCGCCGCTGCGGTCAAGGCGGGCACAAACAGGTTGCCAAGATCAAAGGGCGGGTCAATAAAAATCGCATGCCAATGGCCCGGGGCGCTGGCGTTGAGCGCGGCAATGCCATCGCCCCGCTGCACTTGAATCACCGCCTGCGCCCCCAGCTGGGTGCTGATGCGCTCCAGCTGCAAGGTCAGGCCGCCATCTTGCTCCACCAGCCGCACTTGCTGGGCCCCGCGCGAAGCGGCTTCAAAGCCCAAGGCCCCGGTGCCCGCAAAGGCATCCAGGCAGCGCCAGCCGGTCAAATCCTGCCCCAGCCAGTTGAACAAGGTTTCGCGCACGCGGTCGGGCGTGGGGCGCAGGCCGGGGCGCTGGGCAACACTGAGCTTGGTGCGCCGCCATTGGCCGCCGATGATGCGCACCTCGCCTGCACCATTTTTGCTAGCGCTTCGCGCTGATGGATTGGCGGCTTTATGGCTTTTTAACTCTTTAGCGTTAGCAATATCAGCCAGTTGGCGCTCTTGTATTTTTTTGAAGCGGGCCTCCATGGCCAAGGCTTCTTCAAGGGTGCGGACGCGGTTGCGGCTCATGGTTGTTTCTCTTGTTCAGTGGCAGAGGGGGCGGATGGCGACGCTGGGGCCTGTGCACCCAGCACCACGGTGACCAGCCGATCGGGCTGCCAGTGGCGCTGCAAGGCACTGCGCACATCGGCCACGGTGAGGGCTTGCAGGCGATGCGTCCAATGGTCTAAATAATCCAGCGGCAAATCATTCCAGGCAATGTTGGCCACGTTGCCCAGCAGCTTGCGGTTGCTGTCCAGGCGCAGGGCAAAGCCGCCGATCAGGTTGTCTTTGGCGGCTTGCAATTCGGCCTCGGTCGGGCCGTGGGCGATGAAATCGGCCAGCACCTGGCGGGTAATGGCCAGCGCCTGCTCGGCCTGGTCGGGGCGGGTTTTCAGGCCAATGGTGAACGCCCCGGCGTGCAGGCCCGGGGCCAGGCTGCTGGAGATGCCATAGGTCAGGCCGCGCTTTTCGCGCACCTCTTCCATCAAGCGCGAGGTAAAACCGCCCCCGCCCAGAATGTGGTCACCCAGCAGCAGGGCCAGAAAATCGGGGTCGCTGCGCCGAATGCCCGGCTGGCCAACGATGATTTGCGCCTGCGCGGCGGCAAAGGGGATGCGGATGTCCTGCGCCTGGGTCAGCGGCGGCACCTCGGCCACGGCGGGCAAGGCCGGGCAAGCGCCCAACTGGGGCAGGCGCTGCAGCAGCTGCGTGACCAGGGCATCGGTCTGGGCCTTGTCCAGCGCCCCAACCACACTCACCTTGGCGCGGCAAGGCTGCACGGTTTGGCGATAGAAGGCTTGCATGGCCGGGATGTCAATCTGGGCCAGCGTCTGCGCCGTGGTAAAGCGGCCATAAGGGTGGCCGCCATACACCGCCTGGGCAAAGGCTTTGCCGGCCACGGTACCGGGGCGGGTATCGGCCTCGGCCAGGCCCGCCGTCCAGCGCTGGCGCTCGCGCTGCCACACCTTGCCATCCCACAGCGGCTGGGCGATTTGGCGGCTGGCCAAGGCCGTCACCTGGGCCAGCAAAGCGGGCTGGGTCAGGCTGCGCAGGCTAAAGCTAAAGCTGTCGTTGCCCGCACTGGCCTCCAGGCTGGCCCCAAAATCGGCCCAGGCTTGGCCCAGGGCGTTTTCATCCAACGGTTTTTGCCCCTGCGCCGCTTGAATGCCTTTGCCCATCATCAGCGCGGTGGCATTGGCCAGCCCCTCTTGCCCCACAGGATCGCGGCGGCTGCCGCCATCAAACTGCAGTTGCACATCCACCATGGGAATGCTGGGGCTGTGCACCAGCCAGACCTGGGCCCCACTGGGCTGCTGCCAATGCTCAATCGGCAAAATAGCCAAGGCAGAATTTGCATAAAAAGTGGCAATAACGCTTACCAAACCTGCGCGAATAGCTATCTTTTTCATTATTTCACCTCGTGGCTGACAGGGCTTGGCACCCCGGCGACTGCGCCGTGCGCACCAGCGCGGGGTTGCGGGATGAGGGTGGCCACCGTCAGCCCATCCTCCCCAAAAAAGCGCCGCGCCACCGACTGCACATCGGCCGCCGTCACGCTTTGCACCTGCTCCAGCAAAAGATCATCGGCCTGCACGGGCAAGCCCAGCACCCAGTTGCTGCCCGCGTTTTGCGCCTGCCCCATGATGGAATCGCGGGCATACACCTGCCCCGCCTGCCACTGGGTTTTTACGCGCTGCAGCTCGGCGGCATCCACCCCGTCGCGGGCAATGCGCTCAATCTCAGCCCGCAAGCCGGCCTCCAGCGCGGCGGGCGTTTGGCCTTTGGCGGGCGTGCCAATCAGCAAAAAAGCCCCCGGCCCACGCCCCAACACATCGGCCCCGCTGCCGGCGCTATCGGCCAGGCGGGTTTGCACCAGGTGGCGCTCTAAGCGGGCACCGTCATAGCCATCGAGCACCGCCGAGAGCACCAGCAAAGCCAGCGCATCTTTGTCGTCGGCCGTCATGTCGGTCACCCGGCGCAGCGCCGGCACCTTCCAGGCCAAGGCCACATAGGCTTGCTCGGCCGGTTGCTTAACGCTGATGCGCTTAATGCCCAGCTGCGCCGGCTCGGTGCGCGGCTTGCGCTCGGGCAGCGCCCGGGCGGCCATGGGGCCGTAGTACTGCTGGGCCCAGGTTTTGACCTGCTGCGCATCGACATCGCCCGCCACCACCACGGCGGCGTTGTTCGGCGCATACCAGTCGCGGTAAAAGCTGCGGGCATCGTCGGGGCGCATGGCTTGCAAATCACTCATCCAGCCCACAATCGGGCGGCGGTAAGGGTGGGCGCTGAACATGGTGGCGTACAGCTGCTCCATCAGCATGGCGCGGGGGTTGTCCTCGGTGCGCATGCGCCGCTCTTCCTTCACCACCTCCAGCTCTTTGACAAATTCCTCATCCGGCCATTGGTTGTGGGCAAAGCGCTCGGCCTCCAGCTGCATCACCTCGGGCAGGCGGTGGGCCGGCACTTGTTGGTAATACCCGGTGTAGTCGCGGCTGGTGAAGGCATTTTCCTGTCCGCCCAAAGCTGCCACCCGGCGCGAAAACTCGCCCGGCGGCAAGGCTTTGGAGCCTTTGAACAGCATGTGCTCCAGCATGTGCGCCAAACCGCTGCGGCCATCGACCTCGTCCATGGCCCCGGTGCGCAACCACAGCATGTGCACCGCCGTTGGTGCGCGGCGGTCGGGCAAAACCAGCACTTGCAGCCCGTTATCCAGCGTAAATTGCTCTACTTTTTGAGAAGTTGCCCCCCCATCAACAGAGGGCGCAGGCGGGGTGTCAGCAGCCCCAGCATGCAAACTGAAGGCCAAACAAAATAGGGGTAGGAAGTGTTTCATAGAATCGGCTGATTCTAAGAAGTGCGCAATGTTCAGTTTCCTTAAAAAAAAATCTCCCCCACCCGCCCCTGTGGCTGACGATCCATCGGCCACGGCTGCGGCCCCTGCCGCCCCGCCTGTAGCCGCCCCCAGCGGAGCCATCGGCAAGCTGCGCTCCATGTTTGGCCTGGGCGACAAAACCCCGGTGGCCGCCCCAGTGCCACCCCCTGAGCCACCCGCCACCGCCCCGGCCCTGCAAGCCCCCCCACCGGCCAGCCCCCCAACGCCCGCCCCTACCACGCCGCCAGCGGTGCCCTCAGTAGCGCCTGCCACCAGCGTAGCCCCCACGCCCACCGCTGCACCGCGTCCGGCCGAGCCCATCGCGCCACCGGCCAGCGCCAGCCCGGCTGCCGTCACCACCGCACCGCCCCCCGCCGTGGTGGCCACGCCCGCTGCGCCCGCCAGCCCCGTGGCACCGGACTTACCGCCCCCCCCCGCCAGCCCCGAGCCGCAGGCCAAACCCCAGCCCGCCGAGCGCCAAGGCTGGATGGCCCGCCTCAAGGCCGGACTGCGCAAAACCGGCAGCAGCATCACCACCGTCTTTACCGGCACCAAGATTGACGATGCCCTGTACGAAGAACTGGAAGATGCCCTGCTCATGGCCGACACCGGCGTGAAAGCCACCGAAGCCTTGCTGCACGACTTAAAGCGCCGCGTCAAAGAGGCCAAGGCCACCGACCCCGCTGCCGTCAAAGCGCTGCTGGCCGAGGCCCTGGCCGACCTGCTGCAGCCGCTGGAAAAATCCATCGTCATCGGTGCCCACCAGCCCACCGTCATCATGGTGGCGGGGGTCAATGGCGCGGGCAAAACCACCTCCATCGGCAAACTCACCAAATACCTGGCCGACCACGACCAGCAGGTGCTGCTGGCCGCCGCCGATACCTTCCGCGCCGCAGCCCGCGAGCAACTGGGCGTGTGGGCCACGCGCAACACGGTAGAAATCGTCAGCCAGGAAGGCGGCGACCCAGCGGCCGTCAGCTTTGATGCCGTCACCGCCGGCAAAGCCCGGGGCAAAGATGTGGTGCTGGTCGATACCGCAGGCCGCCTGCCCACGCAACTGCACCTGATGCAAGAACTGCAAAAAATCAAGCGCGTCATCACCAAAGCCGACGGCAGCGCCCCGCACGAGGTGCTACTGGTCATTGATGGCAACACCGGCCAAAACGCCCTGCACCAGGTCAAAGCCTTTGACGAAGCCCTGGGCCTAACGGGCCTGATCGTCACCAAACTGGACGGCACCGCCAAGGGCGGCGTGCTGGCCGCCATTGCGCAGGAAAAACCCATTCCGGTGTACTTCATCGGCGTGGGCGAGCAGGTGCAAGACCTGCAAACCTTCAATGCGCGGGAGTTTGCCCAGGCGTTGCTGGGGTAAGCACCTAAACACGTTCTAAGTCAGCACCGCATCCAGCAAGGCCTGCAACTGCGCCGTGGCAATGGGGTGGCCTTGCATCGCGGCCTTGGCCAGCCACATCAGCGACTCATAATGGCCTTGCTGCGTACCCGTATTTGCCGCCACCGTGGCCAACCAGTGCATGGCATCACCATGGTTTTGCTCCGCCGCTAGGTGCAGCCAATACAGGGCTGGCTGGCTGGCTGGCTGGCTGGCTGGCTGGCTGGCTGGCTGGCTGGCTGGCTGGCTGGCTGGCTGGCTGGCTGGCTGGCTGGCTGGCTGGCTGGCTATTTTCCACCCTTGGCACCGCGCGTGGGCTGGTATAGAGCCACGCCCCCAGATCCACCTGGGCCTGCGCATCGCCCGCATCCGCTTGGCACAAGCGGTGTAAGTCCTGGGCACCGAACACTAGCCCGGTATGGCCCTGCATCCACCCCTGCAACCCCTCCAGCGCCAGCACCGCCCGGTTGCGGGCATCTTTGCCGGTGCTGGTCAATTCCCCATCAGCCACCCGCCGCCACAGTGTGCGGCGGCTGATGCCGGTCATGGCCTCGGCCGCATCCAGACTGATACTTTGCATAGTGCCTCCTTGTAGTGAGCGGGAATTCTAAGAGCGTGTGCCACCGCGCAGCACCTTTGGGGTAGCGCCACAGCGGCCCCACCCTCTTTGGCACACCACTGTCTGTGCCAATGCGGTGCTGGCACGGCCATGCTGGGCCAAGGTGGGAGGGATTGGCACGGCTAAGGGTGTGCCAAGGGAAGGGGATGGGCCTTTTGCCCAGGGGCTGAAAAGTTGGCATGGGGTTTGCTTATAGAGATGCGTGTTCATTTTTTTACTCTCTAAGGAGCTGGTTATGAAACGTACTCTGCGTTCTGTGCAAAAGGGTTTTACTTTGATTGAGCTGATGATCGTGGTGGCGATTATTGGTATTTTGGCGGCGGTGGCGTTGCCGGCGTATCAGGATTACACGGCTAAGGCAAAAATGTCTGAAGTCGTTCTCGCTGCAAGTTCTGCACGGACTTGTGTCAGTGAAATCAACCAAGGGGCCAAAGATTTGTCAACGGCTGATTTCACTTCATGCTCCAGCACTGCAGCAACACAATATGTTAATAAAGTTGATGTCGATGCGGCTGGTGTTATTGTTGCAGAGGGTTCCATCGACGGTACCACTGTTACAGTAACTTTGACCCCAACTCCTGCTGATGCAACAACGGGCCCAATTACGGGTTGGACATGCACGGGTGATACACCCAAATGGATGCCCGGCAGCTGCAAATAATTTTTGCAGGCTTAAACTAAAAGCACCTTCGGGTGCTTTTTTTATTTCCGCTGGCCGGGTTTCGCGCCCACCCCCCGTAGGGGCGAACCTATGTGTTCGCCCTGATTCCATGGTTCATGCCTGCGGCACCTGGGCAGACACGCAGGTCTGCCCCTACTGGCATTGGCCTTCATATGCTTTTTTTATTTCCGCTGGCCGGGTCTCGCGCCCAACCCCGTAGGGGCGAACCTATGTGTTCGCCCTGATTCCATGGTTCATGCCTGCGGCACCTGGGCAGACACGCAGGTCTGCCCCTACTGGCATTGGCCTTCATATGCTTTTTTTATTTCCGTTGGCCGGGTTTCGCCCCCACCCCCGTAGGGGCGAACCTATGTGTTCGCCCTGATTCCAGGATTCATGCCTGCGGCACCTGGGCAGACACGCAGGTCTGCCCCTACTGGCATTGACCTTCATATGCTTTTTTTATTTCCGCTGGCCGGGTCTCGCGCCCAACCCCGTAGGGGCGAACCTATGTGTTCGCCCTGATTCCAGGATTCATGCCTGCGGCACCTGGGCAGACACGCAGGTCTGCCCCTACTGGCATTGACCTTCGGGTGCTTTTTTTATTTCCGTTGGCCGGGTCTCGCCCCCACCCCCGTAGGGGCGAACCTATGTGTTCGCCCTGATTCCAGGATTCATGCCTGCGGCACCTGGGCAGACACGCAGGTCTGCCCCTACTGGCATTGACCTTCATATGCTTTTTTTATTTCCGTTGGCCGGGTCTCGCCCCCCGTAGGGGCGAACCTATGTGTTCGCCCTGATTCCATGATTCATGCCTGCGGCACCTGGGCAGACACGCAGGTCTGCCCCTACTGGCATTGGCCTTCATATGCTTTTTTTATTTCCGCTGGCCGGGTCTCGCGCCCACCCCCCGTAGGGGCGAACCTATGTGTTCGCCCTGATCCCAGGATTCATGCCTGCGGCACCTGGGCAGACACGCAGGCCTGCCCCTACTGGCATTGACCTTCATATGCTTTTTTTATTTCCGCTGGCCGGGTCTCGCCCCCACCCCCGTAGGGGCGAACCTATGTGTTCGCCCTGATTCCATGGTTCATGCCT